>NZ_BAAANG010000022.1:0-82487 GCF_039529675.1 Microbacterium paludicola | reverse complement strand
GCATCCCAGACCGGCCGCGAGGCCGCCCAGACACACCACGATCCACCCTCTTCCGAGGAGCTTCTTTGTGGTGTCTGTCGCCGACCTGGGGTGGGAGCCTTCCGGCTCAACCTCACCGCTTGGCGGCGACAAGGGAATACATTACGCAGATCCCGCACGACCGGCAAACCACCGCCCCTCCCGGGCGTGTCGCGCGGGCCGCCGGGCGGCGGTCAGGCGACGAACAGCCCGGCCAGCGCCTTCTTTCCGCGGCGGAGCACGGACACTCCCCCGGGAAGCGCGCCGGCGACGGTCGCCTCGTCCGATTCGACCTTGTCGCCATCGAGCGTCACGCCGCCCTGCGAGATCGCGCGCCGCGCCTCGGACGCCGAGGAGACGAGACCGGTCTCGACCAGCGCCTGCACCACCGGCGTGCCGGCGGCGACCGATGCGTGCGGCAGCTCGCGGAGCGCTGCGGCGAGCGTCTCGGCATCCAGAGATGCCAGGTCACCCTTGCCGAACAGCGCCTCGGACGCATCGATCGCCGCGGCCGTCGCCTCGGGGCCGTGCACCGTCGTGGTGACCTCGAGCGCGAGCCGCTTCTGCGCCGCGCGTCGGAAGGGCTCGGCGGCGACGAGTCGCTCGTACTCCTCGATCTCGGCTCGGCCGAGGAACGTGAACACCTTCAGGCGCGTGATCACGTCGGCATCGTCGGTGTTGAGCCAGAACTGGTACATCGCGTAGGGGCTGCACATCTCGGCGTCGAGCCAGATGGCGTTGCCCTCGCTCTTGCCGAACTTCGTGCCGTCGCTGTTGGTGATCAGCGGCGTGCCGATCGCGTGCGCGGACACACCCTCGACGCGGTGGATCAGATCGACCCCGCTCGTGAGGTTCCCCCACTGATCGCTGCCGCCGGTCTGCAGCAGGCAGCCGTACTGGCGGTAGAGCTCGAGGTAGTCGAGCCCCTGCAGGATCTGGTAGCTGAACTCCGTGTAGCTGATGCCCGCGTCGGAGTTGAGGCGCGCGCTGACCGCGTCCTTCTTCAGCATCGTGCCGACGCGGAAGTGCTTGCCGATCTCCCGCAGGAAGTCGATCGCGCTCATGGGCGCGGTCCAGTCGAGGTTGTTCACGATGCGCGCCGCGTTGTCGCCCTCGAAATCGAGGAATCGCTCCACCTGTCCGCGCAGCTTCATGACCCATTCGGCCACGGTCTCGCGGGTGTTCAGCGTGCGCTCGGCCGTGGGGCGCGGGTCGCCGATCAGGCCGGTGGATCCGCCAACCAGACCCAGCGGACGGTGCCCGGCGAGCTGGATCCGGCGCATCGTGAGCAGCTGCACGAGGTTCCCCAGGTGCAGGCTCGGCGCGGTCGGGTCGAAGCCGCAGTAGTAGACGATCGGCGGCCCGGCGAGCAGCTCGCGCAGGGCGTCCTGATCGGTCGATACGTGGATCAGCCCGCGCCAGACGAGCTCGTCCCAGATGGTGTCGAAGGTCGGGTCGATCGCCGGTGCGGCAACGGTCTCAGCGGTCACGGGTCCTAGCCTATGGCGTCCCCGGAGGAGCACCGTCAGGACCGCAGGCCCCACCACACGAGGAACGCGGCCGACAGCGCCTGCACCCAGCTGACCATGCTGCCGACGAGGAAGTACTCGGCGCGGTCTCCCCCGTCGCCGTCGCGCGAGATCTCCGGGAAGCGCACGATTCCCTTGGCCGCGATGAACGCCGCCAGCAGCGGATACGCGGCGGCGAGCGTCAGGCCGAACACGATGGCGCGCTCGAGCGGGCCGATCAGCCGCCCGCCCTTCATCACCTGACCGGGCCCGAGCTTGGGCATCACGGTCGGGCCCTCCGGCCCCACGACCGTCTGGGTCTCCCCCGGCTCGGCATCCGGGGCGATGTTCTCTCGCTCCAGCGCCGCGCGCACGACGACGTTCGCGGCTTCGAGCAGGTACGACAGCGTGCCGAGCATCAGGATGACGGCGGGAAGCGACAGGACTCCGAGCGGAGAGTCGATCTCGACCCGCCCGAACGCGCCGACGCCGTAGCCGGCCGGGACCACCACGACCGCCAGGGCGCTCAGCGCCCCGAGCCCCGCGGCCGGCCAGATCGAGGCGGGCGAGCTGCCGCGATCGGGCATCAGCCAGAGCCACAGCGCGGCGGCGCCGAGGCCGGCGACCGCGGCGAGCGGCGCGCCGGCGAGCAGCCCGATCGCCAGGATTGCGGCGCCCACCACCCCGAACGCGGCGAGGCGGATGCCCGGCTCGGAACGCCGGAACACCGAGCGCACGAGCGCGGCCCCGCCCACGGCGAGCAGCATCAGCCCCGCGACGATCATGCGCGGCCTCCGCTGCTCATCCGCTCCATGGGTCCATCCTGCCGAGGGCCGCCGACATCCCGGCGGCGACCCGCGGGCGGCGCCGGCTACAGCCCGAGAGCGTGGACGGCCGCCTGCGCACGCGCGACGAGCTCGGCCCGCTGCTCCGCGACCCGCTCGGGCGCGGTGCCGCCGGCGCCGGTGCGGCTGCCGACGGAGCCCTCGATCGTCAGCACCTCGCGCACCTCGGGGGTGAGGTGGGCGGAGACGGAGGCGAGCAACTCGTCCGAGGCGTCCTCGAGCCCGATGCCGCTGTCCTCGCAGGCGCGCACGAGCGCACCGGAGATCTCGTGCGCCTCGCGGAAGGGCACGCGGTGCTTCACGAGCCACTCGGCCACATCCGTGGCGAGCGAGAATCCCTGCGGCGCCAGCTCGGCCATCCGCGCCGCGTCGAAGCGCAGCGTGGCGACCATCCCGGTGAAGGCCGGCAGCACGACCTCGAGCGTGTCGACCGAGTCGAACACCGGCTCCTTGTCCTCCTGCAGGTCGCGGTTGTAGGCGAGCGGCAGCCCCTTGAGCGTGGTCAGCAGCCCTGTGAGGTTGCCGACGAGGCGGCCCGCCTTGCCGCGCGCGAGCTCGGCGATGTCGGGGTTCTTCTTCTGCGGCATGATGCTCGACCCGGTCGAGTACCCGTCGTCGAGGGTCACGAAGCCGAACTCGCGCGTGTTCCAGAGGATGATCTCCTCGGCGAAGCGCGACAGGTCGATGCCGATCTGCGCCGTGATGAACGCGAACTCTGCGACGACGTCGCGGGCCGCCGTGCCGTCGAGGGAGTTCTCGGCGGGGCGGTCGAGCCCGAGTTCGCGCGCCACGAGCTGCGGGTCCAGGCCGAGCGTGGATCCGGCGAGCGCACCGCCGCCGTATGGCGAGACCGCGGCGCGGGAGCGCCAGTCGCGCAGCCGCTCGAGGTCGCGCACCAGCGGCCAGGCGTGGGCCTGGAGGTGATGCGCGAGCAGCACCGGCTGCGCGTGCTGCAGGTGGGTGCGGCCGGGCAGGATGACGCCCTCGTGCGCGTCGGCCTGCGCCACGAGCGCGTCGATCAGGGCGAGCACGTCCTTGGCGATCACGCGCGAGTGGTCTAGCAGGTACATCCGCACCAGCGTCGCGATCTGGTCGTTGCGGCTCCGTCCGGCGCGGAGACGCCCACCCAGCTCGGCACCGACCACCTCGATGAGCGCCGCTTCGAGCGCGCCGTGCACGTCCTCGTCGCCGGGACGCGCCTGCAGCGAGCCGTCCTGGATGCCGCGCGCGAGCACATCCAGGCCCTCGTGCATCGCCTGCTCCTCGTCGGCCTCGAGGTAGCCGGCTTCGGCGAGCGCCTTGGCGTGCGCGTGCGAGCCCGCGATGTCGTAGAGGGCGAGTCGCCAGTCGAAGTGCGTCGAGCGGCTCAGCTCCTGCAGCTCGGGCGACGGTCCGCTTGCGAAGCGCGCGCCCCACAGGGCGCCCTCTCCCGTCTTGCCGGCCGTCCCCTGCTGGTCTGCATCGCTCATGGTCTCCAGCCTATCGACGGGCCTCGGGCGATCCGGACGCGCCGGCACTCGCCGCCGCGTCGTCGCGGGGACCGACCGTCGCCACCCAGCCGATCAGCCGTTCCAGCGGACCGCGGCCGACGAGCAGGGTCCACAGGGTGCAGCCGATGATCGTGGCGATGGTCATCGGCCAGAACGGCTCGAGGGCGCGGAACGCGACGAGCTCCGACCCGTGGTCGCCGATGGGCGGCTGCAGCAGCGCCCACGCCACAAGCTGCGCCGTGTATGCCGTCAGCGGCATCGCGCCGACGGCGCGCAACGGCAGCACGATCCACCGCGCCGGCGTGGCGCAGAGCAGGGCGCACAGCGCGATCACGAGGATCGCGACCCCGCCCGATCCGATCGCCTCGCCGATGCCGCTCGAGTGCGCGTCGCTCGAGAGGACCACTCCCCACAGCGAATCGGCCGGCGCCAGCACGGCCCAGCTGCCGATCACGCCGTAGCCGATGACAGCGAGGAGGACCCCGATCGCCGCGAGCAGTGCCGCCACGGGCGGCCGCGAGAAGGCGATCCGCCCGATCCCGATGCCGGCGATGACGAACGCCGCCCACAGCAGGAAGGGGTAGCTCCATCCGATCGCGTGCAGGACCGTCTGGCCGGGCTCGCGGTCCCACCCCGGCCAGGAGTCGATCGGGAACACCACGAACGGCATCGTGACGGCGATCGCCCCGGCCGCCCCGAACAGCCACGCCGGTCGCACGCGCAGCAGGGGCAGGGCCAGCAGGAACAGGATGGCGTAGGCCGGCAGGATGACGAGGACCGGGGTTTCCAATCCCACCAGCAGCAGTCCGAGCAGCCAGATGCACGCCGCGCGCAGGGCGATGCGCGCCCGCGCATACGTCATCCGGCGCTCGTCGAAGGGGCGCACGCCGCCCGTGACCAGTGCGAGCGAGACGCCCGCCAGGGTCGCGAACAGGATGGACGATCGCCCGTTGACGAGATCCGTCCACGTCTCGGGGTCGTCCCACTCGAACGAGGTGGTGGCGAGCAGGTGCGCAGCGAACATGCCGATCACGGCGATGCCGCGCGCGAGGTCGATTCCCGGCTGGCGGTCACGCCCGTCGAGGCGTGCCCAGCGGGAGGAGACCCAGTCGGTCAGGGCTGGCGCAGCAGCCACACCAGCAGGGCCTTCTGCGCGTGCAGCCGGTTCTCGGCCTCGTCCCAGATCACGCTCTGCGGGCCGTCGATGACCTCCGCGTCGACCTCGTATCCGCGATCGGCGGGAAGGCAGTGGATGAAGATCGCCTCGGAGTCGGCGACCGACATCGTCTCCTGCGTCACCTTGTAGGCGCCGAGGTCGCGAAGGCGAGCGAGCTTCTCCTCCTCCTTGCCCATCGACACCCAGGTGTCGGTGACGACCACATCGGCGCCGGCGGCGGCCTCGAGCGGGTCGGTGAGCAGCGTCACCGATCCGCCCGTCTCAGCCGCGATCCGGTCGGCGTCCGCGATCACGTCCTCGCGCGGCGCGTAGTCCTCGGGCGACGCGACGCGCACGTGCATGCCCGCGGTGACGCCGGCGAGAACGTACGAGTGCGCCATGTTGCTGCGGCCGTCGCCGAAGAACGACAGCGTCAGCCCGGCGAGGTCGCCCTTGTGCTCGCGGATCGTCAGCAGGTCGGCGAGCAGCTGGCACGGGTGGAAGTCGTCGCTCAGCGCGTTGACGACGGGCACCACGGTGTCCCGCGCCATCTCCTCGAGGCCCGCCTGCGCGTAGGTGCGCCACACGATCGCCGCCACCTGGCGCTCGAGCACGCGCGCCGTGTCGGCGGGGGTCTCCTTGCCGCCGAGCTGGCTGTTCGCCGTCGAGATGATCAGCGGCGAGCCGCCGAGGTCGGCGATGCCGACGGCGAAGGAGACGCGCGTGCGGGTCGACGACTTGTCGAAGATCACCGCGACGGTCTGCGGACCGGCGAGGCTCTTGTCGGCCCAGCGGTCCTTCTTCAGCTCTGCGGCGAGATCCAGGATCTCCGCCTGCTCGGCGGGCGTGATGTCGTCGTCGCGCAGGAAGTGGCGGGTCATGCGGGGATCCCCTCGGTCGTGGGAGCGGCGTGGCGGGAGGCGACCTCGTCGAGCGCGGCCGCGAAGGTGGACGTGAATTCCGCGACCTCGTCGTCGCCGATCGTGTAGGCCGGCGCGATGCGGATCGCGTCGTCCGTGGGCGCGTTGACGATGAGCCCGCGCGCGTGCGCCGCGGCGCGGACCTCGGCCGCGACCGGCTGGGTCAGCGCGATGCCGATCAGCAGGCCCGCGCCGCGCGTGCCCGCGACGAGGGGCATCCCCTCGACGGCCTCGCGAAGCTGCGCGCCGCGCTCCGCGACGTTCGCGAGCAGATCCCGATCCTGGATCTCCTGGATCACCGCGTTCGCGACGGCGCTCGCCAGCGGATTGCCGCCGAACGTCGAGTTGTGGGTGCCGGGGTAGAACAGGTCGCTCGCGTCGCCGAAGGTGACGAGGGCGCCCAGCGGGAAGCCCGCGGCGATCCCCTTCGCAAGCGTGATCGCATCCGGGACGATCCCCTCGGCCTGGAAGGCGAACCAGCGGCCCGTGCGACCCATGCCCGTCTGCACCTCGTCGAGGATGAGCAGGGCGCCGTGGGCGGTCGTGAGCTCGCGGGCGCGGCGGAGATATCCCTCCGGAAGCGGCAGCACCCCCGCCTCGCCCTGGATCGGCTCGACGACAAGCGCCGAGATCCGCTCTCCGCCGGCGAACAGCTCCTCCAGCGCCTCGAGCGTGGGGGCGATGTGCGTCACGCCCGGCAGCAGCGGGCGGAACGGATCCTGGTAGGCGGCCTTCGGGGTGAGCGCGAGCGCACCGGTCGAGCGGCCGTGGAACGCGCCCTCGAGGCTGACGATCAGGCCCTCGGCCCATCCCTGCTTCCGAGCGTGAAGGCGGGCGAGCTTGATCGCGGTCTCGTTCGCCTCGGTGCCCGAGTTCGCGAGGAACACGCGGCCCCGCTCCCCCGTGCCGGCGAGCTCCTTGAGGCGCGCGGCGAGCTCGAGCTGCTGCGGCGTCGCGAAGTAGTTCGACACGTGCGACAGCGTCGCCGCCTGGCGCGCCACCGTCTCGGCGAACACCGGGTGCGCGTGCCCGAGCGCGTTCACCGCGATGCCGCCGAGGAAGTCGAGGTAGCGCGTGCCCTCGGCGTCCCACACGTGCGATCCCTCGCCGCGGGTGAGCAGCGCGAGGCGCCCCCCGAGGCTCATGAGGTCGCGAGCCGCGAGATCCTGCCAGCTCTGCTGATCCTGCGTCGTTCCGGTCACTTCGCTCCCTCGATCGCCGTCGTCGCCTCGTGGCCCGTCATGATGCGGTCACCTGCGTCCCGATCCCCTTGCTCGTGAAGAGCTCCACGAGCACCGAATGCTGCACGCGGCCGTCGATGATCGCCGCCGCGCCGACGCCGCCCTCGACGGCGTCGAGGCAGGCCTGCATCTTGGGGATCATCCCCGACTCCAGGCGCGGCATCATCTCGCGCAGCTCGTCGGCCGTGAGGTGCGAGACGAGCGAGTCGCGGTTCGGCCAGTCGGCGTACAGCCCGGCGACGTCCGTCAGCACCACGAGCTTGCGCGCCTTCAGCGCGATCGCGAGCGCCGCGGCCGCGGCATCGGCGTTCACGTTGAGCGACTGGCCGGGGTGGTCGAGGTCGGGCGCGATGCTCGAGACGACGGGGATGCGCCCGGCGTCGAGGTGATCGAGCACGGCGGACGGATCGACCTTCACGACGTCGCCGACGCGGCCCAGGCTCTCCTCGACGCCGTCGATCACGACGCCGCGCTTGCGCCCGCCGAACAGCCCGGCGTCCTCGCCGCTGAGGCCCGTCGCGAGCGGGCCGTGCGAGTTGATCTTCGCCACGAGCTGCGGGTTGATGTGGCCCGTCAGCACCATCCGGACCACGCTGATCGCCTCGGTGCTCGTGACGCGATAGCCGCCCTTGAATTCGCTCGGGATGGCGAGGCGGTCGAGCATGCTGGAGATCTGCGGTCCGCCGCCGTGGACGACGACCGGCCGGACGCCCACGTACCGCAGGTACGCGATGTCCTGGGCGAACGCATCCTGCAGCTCCTCGCTGATCATCGCGTTGCCGCCGTACTTCACCACCACGATCTGGTCGCGGTAGCGCTTCACCCACGGCAGCGACTCGATGAGCGTGCCCGCCTTGGCGGCGGCCTCCTCGGGACTCGTGTCCTGCAGGTCGACGGCCGGGATGTCCTGGTGGCTGCTCATGAGGAATAGGCGCTGTTCTCGTGCACGTAATCGTGGGTCAGGTCGTTGGTCAGGATCGTCGCCGACGCGTCGCCCGCGCGCAGATCGATCAGGACGTGCGTCGCGCGCGGAGTCAGGTCGACCTCCTCGCGCGGCCGGTCGGGGCCGCCCTTTGTGCACACGCGCACGCCGTTCATCGACACGTCGACGTCGTACGGGTCGAACTCGGCCTCGGTCGTGCCGATCGCCGCGAGCACGCGTCCCCAGTTCGGGTCGCTCCCGAAGATCGCCGCCTTGAAGAGGTTGTTGCGGGCGACCGAGCGGCCCACCTCGACCGCGTCGTCCTCGCTCGCCGCGCCGACGACCTCGATCGTGATGGCGTGGCTGGCGCCCTCCGCGTCATCCTGCAGCTTGGCGGCGAGCTCGTTGCAGACCTCGATCAGCGCGGTGCGGAACGCGTCCTCATCCGGCTCGATGCCGCTTGCGCCGCTGGCGAGCAGGGTGACCTGGTCGTTCGTCGACATGCAGCCGTCCGAGTCCAGACGGTCGAAGGTCACGCGCGTCGCGGCCCGCAGATGCGCGTCGAGCCGGCCCGCGTCGAGCACGGCGTCCGTGGTGATGACGACGAGCATCGTCGCCAGGCCCGGAGCGAGCATGCCCGCGCCCTTCGCCATGCCGCCGAGCGTCCAGCCGTCCGCCTGGCGCACGGCCGTCTTGGCGACGGTGTCGGTCGTCATGATGGCCGTCGCCGCGTCCTCGCCGCCCTCGGCACTCAGGCTCGCCACGCCCTTCTCGGTGCCGTCCAGCACCTTCGCGCGGAACACCTCGTCGCCGAAGCCGATGAGGCCCGTCGAGCACACGAGCACGTCGCCCGCGCTGATGCCGAGCAGCTCGGCCGCCTTCTCGGCGGTCTGGTGCGTGGTCTGGAAGCCGAAGTCGCCGGTGAAGCAGTTCGCGCCGCCCGAGTTGAGGACGATCGCCTCGACGACGCCGTCCGCGATCGCCTGCTGCGACCACAGGATGGGGTTCGCCTTGGCACGGTTGCTCGTGAACACCGCGGCGGCCGCCTTGAGGGGACCGCGGTTCACGACGACGGCGACGTCCTTCGCGCCGGTCGACTTGAGTCCCGCGGCGACACCGGCCGCCTCGAAGCCCTTGGCTGCGGTCACACTCACGGGGCAACTCCGTTCACGCTGAGCGCGCGGCCCTCAGGGAGGCCGAGCGCGATGTTCATCGACTGGATCGCGGCGCCGGCCGTGCCCTTCGTCAGGTTGTCCAGGGCGGTCACGACGACCACGCGCCCCGCGGCCCGATCGACGGCGAGGCCCATGAGCGCCGTGTTCGCACCGATCACGTCGGCCGTGCGCGGCATCTGCCCCTCGGGAAGCAGCTGCACGAAGGTCTCGTCGCCGTACGCGTCCTCCCACGCCGCCCGGATCTGCGCGTCGGTGACGTCGCCGACGATCCGCGCGGTGCTGGTCGCGAGGATGCCGCGCGCCATGGGGACGAGCACCGGGGTGAAGGAGAGCCGGATGTCGCCGGTCGCCCCCGCGGCGCGCAGCGCCTGGCTGATCTCAGGGATGTGGCGGTGCGATCCGCCCACCGCGTAGGGGTTCGCGGATCCGAGGATCTCGCTGGCCAGCAGGTTCGGCTTCAGGCTCTTGCCCGCGCCCGAGGGCCCGACCGCCAGCACGCTGACGATGTCGGACGGGTCGATCACGCCGGCCGCGACGCCCGGTGCGAGGCTGAGGCTCACCGTCGACGCGTTGCAGCCGGGGGCCGCGATGCGATCGGCGCCGACGAGGAGGTCGCGCTGCTTCTTCGCGCCGACCGGCAGCTCGGGCACTCCGTACGACCACGCCTCGTGGAACTCGCCGCCGTAGAAGGCGTCCCAGTCGTCCTTGCCGGTGAGCCGGTGATCGGCCCCGCAGTCGATGACGAGCTTCACGTCGGTGAGGGCGTCGGTGTACTGGCCGGACTGCCCGTGCGGCAGCGCGAGGAACACGATGTCGTGGCCGGAGAGGATCTCCGGCGTCGTCTCCTGCAGGGTCAGATGCGCGAGCGAGCGCAGGTGCGGCTGGTGCGCGATGAGGGGCTGACCGGCGTTCGAGTGCGCCGTGACGGTGCGGATCTCGACGTCGGGATGGTCGGCGAGCAGCCGCAGCAACTCGCCTCCTGCATAGCCAGATGCGCCGGAGACGGCGACCGAATAGGTCATGGCTTCCACCTTAATTGTCCGTGAGCGGGGGCCGGAGACGGCGACACCGCTCGGCCCGGATGGGCCCGCTCGATCGCGCTCAGGCGCGAGAGCTTCGCGGCGTCGCCGAGATTCGGCGGCCACGCGGACGTCGGCGCGCGACGACGCCACCCGGGATCGGGTGGAGGGTCGTCTGGCCGGTCGGCATGCGGCGAGCGTAGCAGAAGCGGCGGGGCCGACGTACGGTGGGGCGATGGCCGCTTCGTCCGGTTCGGATCGGGTCGCCGAGCGCGAGGTGATGCTCGAGTGGCACATCCGCGCGCGCGGGATCCGGGATGCGCGCGTGCTCGACGCGATGCGCGCCGTGCCGCGCGAGCAGTTCCTGCCCGCGTCGGTGGCGGCCGACGCGTATGCGGACTCGCCGCTGCCGATCGGACACGGCCAGACGATCTCGCAGCCGTACATCGTGGCGCTCACCGCCGAGGCCGGGCGGCTCCAGCCCGGGGACCGGGTGCTCGACGTCGGAACCGGATCCGGCTATGCCGCCGCCGTGTACGCGGCGATGGGCGCGGAGGTCTGGTCGATCGAGTTCGTCCCGGAGCTCGCCGAGCAGGCGCGCCAGGCGCTGCGCGACATCCCGGCGGTGCATGTCGTGACGGGCGACGGGACGCTCGGCCTGCCCGAGCACGCCCCGTTCGACGCGATCCTGGCGGCAGCCGCGGGTCCGGACATCCCGGCCCCCTGGGTCGACCAGCTCGCCGACGGCGGCCGCATCGTGATGCCGCTGGAGCGCCACGCCGGATGGCAGCAGCTCGTGCGCGTCACGCGCCACGGCGACGACACGGCGCTCGACGACCTCGGCGCGGTGCGCTTCGTCCCGCTCCGCGGCGAGCACGGCCTGCGCTGAGGCGCGGGCGGTCGCGGGCGCTGTGACGGCACCGCACGGTTGAGCCTGCGTTCGGCGCGTGAGACTGCCGCGGGCACGCGCAGTCTCACGGCCGGACTGCGCTCTCGGCGGCCGCGCGCTCTCTCACCCGACGCCCGGCCGCTCGTCCACAGGCCGGGCGGGCATCCCGACTTCACTCCGCGGGCGCCGTGACGGCCGCACGGGGTGCCGGATCCGGCAAGCGTGTCGGCATGAGCACGCCGACGAGCGCCTTCACCATCGCCGCCTCCCCGGTGCCCCTGTTGCGTCCGTGGGCGACCGGCTTCCGCCTCGACGCCGCGGAGCGGCGGGGCGAGCTGCATCGCGTGCGGCATGGCGTGTACGCCCCGAAGGACCGATGGATGCAGCTCGCCCCGTGGGATCGCTACCTCGCACGGGTCCATGCGTACGCGCTCGCGAACCCCGACGCGGTATTCATGCTGGAGTCTGCGGCCGCTCTGTCGGGGATGCCCGTCTTCCGCGAGCCGGAGGATGTTCACGTCCTGCAAGCCTCGGGCACGGCGCGACGGATCGGCGACGTCCGGACCCATGTCTCCGCCGATGTGCGCGAGATCGTCCGTCTCGACGGCGTCGCCTTCACCGCGCCCGCGGAGACCGCGGTCGACATCGCGAGGGCGCGGCACCCCGCGATCGCCCTCGCGGTGGCGGACGGGGCACTCCGCGTCGACCGCTCCCTGGATCCCACAACGCTCCTGGCCCTGAACGAGGCCCGCCTCAGCAAGCGCGGCCGCGGACGGGCGCAATGGTCTCTGTCGCGTGCGACGTCTCTCGCCGAGACCGCCATCGAGTCCGTGAGCCGAGCGGTGATCGAATGGCTCGGCTACGAGCTGCCGGAGCTGCAGGTCGAGTTCCGGCTGCCGGATGGCACCCTCAGCCGCGTCGACGCGTACTGGCGGACGGCGGATGTCATCGGCGAGGCGGACGGGCGGGTCAAGTACCGATCGGGCGACGCGACGGTGCTCTGGGAGGAGAAGCGCCGCGAGGACGCCCTCCGCCGCGGCCGCGGCGGCTTCGGCCGGTGGGGGTGGGACGAAACCGCGGATCCTCCGAAACTGGACGAGATCCTCCGCGCGGCATCTCTGCGCCCGGTGCGCCTCCCCCAGCACGGTCCGCTCCGCTCCCTCCCCGACGCGCTCGGACGTCGCCGAACCGCACCGCCCGAATGAGACAGCGCCGCCCGGCTGAGACTGCGGTTGTCACATGCAGTCTCAGCCGGGCGGTGAAGTGTCAGCGGCGGACGCGCGGTCTCGCGGCCTCGGGGCTGGGCGGGCCGCAGCCCGCGCGCTACTCGCGGAGAGTGGCGCCGTGGCGCTCGGTCGCGAGCGCGACGCCGGCGAGCTTCGCCTCCGTCGCCTCGGCGGCGGTGAGAGTGCGGTCGGGGGCGCGGAAGCGCAGCGCGAACGTCAGGCTCTTTGAGCCCTCCGGAACGCCCTGACCGCGGTAGTCGTCGACAAGGCGCACGCTCTCGAGCAGGTCGCCCGCACCCTCGACGAGCGCGGCGCGCAGCGCGGCGGCCGGCAGTGCGGCGTCCACGACGAGCGAGACATCCTGCGTCGCGGCCGGGAAGGTCGACAGCGACGCGACGGTCACGCGCTCCCCCGCCATGGCCAGGATCGCATCCAGGTCGAGTTCCGCCACGGTCACGCGACCGGGCAGATCCGCGTCGGCCGCGACGGCGGGCAGCAGCTCGCCGACGTAGCCGACCTCGGCGCCATCCACGATGAGCACGCCCGTGCGGCCCGGGTGTAGCGCGGCGCGCTGTCCCTGCGCGACAGCGATCTCCACGCCCGCGGCAGCGGCGATCACGCGCACCGCGTCGAGGGCGACCTCGAGTCCGGCGACCTCGGCCTCGCGGCCCGGCTGCTTCGGCGCGACCGCCCCCGCGAGAAGCAGCGCGACGTGACGCGGCTGCGGCGGGATGGACGCATCCAGGCGCGCGAGCGTCTCGGCATCCGGACGCACCGCCATCGGCGGGATCGTCGTGGTGCCGTACTCGATGCCCGGCTTCGGCAGGAACACGGTGCCGACCTCGAACAGCGCGAGGTCGGTGTGGCCGCGCGCCACGTTGCGGTGCGCCGTCTGCAGGAGGGCCGGGATGAGCGATCGCCGGAGGAACGGCGTCTGGCCGTCGAGCGCGTTCGCGAGCCGCACGCTGGGCAGGTGCTCGCCCGCCGCGGAGCCGTGCAGGTCGTTCTGCTCCTCGGACGTGAACGGGAACGACGGGGTCTCGACGAAACCGGCGGCGGCAAGCGCGTTCGCGACCCGGCGGCGGCCCTGCTGGGCGGGAGTCAGGCCGCGGCCCGAGGGCGGCGTCGGCAGCACGGACGGGATCTTGTCGACCCCGTCGATGCGCGCGACCTCCTCGGCCAGCGTCCACTTGTCGGTCAGATCGGGACGCCACGACGGCGGCGTGACCGCCCATCCGTCCACGGCCTCCACGACCCCGCACCCGATCAGCGTGAGGGTCTCGGCGATGCGCGCGGCCGTGTAGTCCACACCCACGAGGCCCTGCACAAAACCGGCGGGCAGGGCGATCGACGCACGCGAGTAGTCGACGCCCAGCGCGCTGCCGAGCGGGTCGGCCGTGCCGCCGCCCAGCTGCACCATCAGGTCGACGACGCGCTGCGCGGACGCGGCCGGCAGCAGCGGGTCGACGCCGCGCTCGAAGCGACGCGAGGCCTCGCTCGGCAGCTTGTGCCGGCGGGCGGTGCGCGCGATCGAGACCGTGTCGAACACGGCGGCCTCGATCAGGACATCCGTCGTCGTCTCGCCGATCTCGGTGCGCGCGCCACCCATCACACCGGCCAGACCGATGGGACCCGACTCGTCCGTGATCAGCAGGTCCTCGGTGGAGAGCTTTCGCACCTGGCCGTCGAGCGTCTCGAGCGTCTCGCCCTCGGTCGCGCGACGGACGGTGATGCCGCCGGTGAGCTTGTCCAGGTCGTAGCCGTGGATCGGCCCACCGAGCTCGAGCATCACGTAGTTCGTGATGTCGACGAGCAGCGAGATCGACCGGATGCCCGCGAGCGTGAGGCGCGCGATCATCCACGGCGGGGTCGGACGCGACGGGTCGACGCCGCGCACCGCGCGGGTCACGAACTCGGTCACGCCGTTGCGGCCGCGGATCGGCGCGGTGTCGTCGACGACCACGGAGAATCCGGATCCGGATCCGATCTCGGGCAGCGACGCGGGATCGCGGAACGTCGCACCGGTTGCATGCGCGTACTCGCGCGCGATGCCGCGGATCGACATGGCGTAGCCGCGATCCGGGGTCACGTTCACGTCGACCGCGACATCGTCGAGGCCGAGCAGGGCGATCGCGTCCGTGCCGGGCTCGGCGTCGATCCCGAGCTCGACGAGCCGCAGGATGCCGTTGTGCTCGTCGCCGAGGCCCAGCTCGCGGGCTGAGGCGATCATGCCGTCGGACACGTGGCCGTACGTCTTGCGCGCCGAGATGGGGAACGGACCGGGAAGGACCGCACCGGGCAGCGACACGACGACCTTGTCGCCCTCGAAGAAGTTGGACGCGCCACAGACGATGCCACGCGGTTCGGCCTCGCCGACGTCGACCTGGCACCAGCGGATTGTCTTGCCGTTCGACTGCGGCTCGGCCTCGAACGACAGCACCGTGCCGACCACGACGGGGCCGCTCAGCTCGAAGCGGAAGACGTCCTCCTCTTCGAAGCCGACCGAGACGAGCGCCGCCAGGACGTCCTCCGGAGTCGCCTCGACGGGAACATCCACGTACTCACGCAACCACGACAGCGGGACGCGCATCACACCACCATCCCGAACTGCTCGCTGAAGCGGACATCGCCCTCGGCCATGTCGCGCATGTCCTGCACGTCGCTGCGGAACATCAGCGCCCGCTCGATCCCGATCCCGAACGCGAAGCCCGAGTACACCTCGGGGTCGATGCCCGCCGCGCGCAGCACGTTGGGGTTGACCATGCCGCAGCCGCCCCATTCGATCCAGCGCGCGCCGCCCTTGAAGGTCGGGTGCCACAGGTCGAACTCGGCCGACGGCTCCGTGAACGGGAAGTAGTTGGTGCGCAGGCGCGTCTTGGCCTCCTCGCCGAACAGCGCCTTGGCGATGTGGTCGAGGGTGCCCTTGAGGTGCGCCATCGTGATGCCCTTGTCGACGACGAGGCCCTCTGCCTGCGTGAACACCGGCAGGTGCGTGGCGTCGAACTCGTCGGTGCGGTACACGCGACCCGGGCAGAGCACGTAGATCGGCAGGTCCCGCTCGAGCATCGAGCGCACCTGCACGGGGCTCGTGTGCGTGCGCATCACGAGGTGGCGGGCGACCGGATCCACGAAGAACGTGTCCTGCATCTGGCGCGCCGGGTGGTCCTCGTCGAAGTTGAGCGCGTCGAAGTTGTACCACTCGTGCTCGAGCTCGGGGCCCTCCGCGATCTCCCAGCCCATGCCGACGAACACGTCGCTGATCTGCTCCTGCAGCAGGCTCATCGGGTGGCGGGCGCCGACGCGCGTGCGCGACGGGACGGCGGTGATGTCGATGCGCTCGGCCTCGAGTCGCGCCGCGGTCTCGGCCTCGGCGAGCTCCGCCTCGCGTGCCGCCAGCGCCTGGTTCACGCGTCCGCGGGCCGAGCCCACGAGCTTGCCGAACTCCGCCTTGCGGTCGTTCGGGACGTGACGCATCTGCGCGTTCAGCGCGGCGAGCGTCGATCCCTCCCCCGCATGCGTGGATCGGGCGGCCTTCAGGGCCGCGGTGTCGGGTGCGGAGGCGATCGCCGCGAGCGCGTCCGCGACCGCTGCCTCCACCGCCTCGGGCGTGATCTCGGGAACGTCAGACACGAGACCCGAGTCTATCCGCGGTGGGATGCCGCCCGTGCCGCGTCAGAGCGGAGCGCCGGGGGTGCTGCCGGGATCGTGCTTGCCCAGCCCGCGGCGGTTGGCGATGACGTCGCCCTTGGTGACCGCATCCAGGTGCTCGAGGTCCTGCACGCCGATGACCTCGGTGTTGGTTCCCTCGTGCAGGCGCGGCGCGATCGCCTCCTGGGCGGCGCGCACCCGCGGCGACTTCTGCATCCGCTTCTCGACCAGGCGCGCCGCGCTCGAGAGGATCAGGCACAGCCCGATGTAGATGACGCCGACGATCATCGTCGACTGGATGATCGGCGAGTCGAGCGTCGCGGCCGAGCCGAGTCGCTTGGCGAAGAACAGCAGCTCCTCGTACGTGATGATGAAGCCGATCGCCGTGTCCTTCAGCGTGACGACGAGCTGCGACAGGATCACGGGCATCATCGCCCGGATCGCCTGGGGAAGCAGGATGAGGCGCATCACACCCGCCTTGCGCAGGCCGATCGCGTAGCCGGCCTCGCGCTGACCGCGCGGCAGCGACTCCACGCCGGCGCGGATCACCTCGGCGAGGACCGAGCCGTTGTACGCGACGAGCGCGATGACGACGACCCAGAAGCTCGGCATCCGGATGCCGACGACCGGCAGCCCGTAGTAGAGCAGGAACATCATCACCAGCACGGGCACGGCGCGCAGGAACTCGGTGATCGCCGTGACGGGCCAGCGCACCCAGGCGTGGTCTGACAGGCGGCCGATCGCCAGGATGAAGCCGACCGCGAGGGCGCCGATGGCGGCGAGGGCGAAGGCCGAGAGGGTGTTCAGGGCGCCCTGGGCGATCTGCGCCCAGATCGCCGTGTAGGTGAACGCCTCCCACTTGGAGGCGACGAACTGGCCGGTCACGGCGAGGCGCCACACGAGGAAGCCGACGACGGCCGCGACCACCAGGATGGTGAGGACGCCGATGACGCGGTTGCGCGCGATCGCGCGGGGACCGGGGACGTCGTACAGGACGCTGCCGCTCATCGGGCCACCCTCCAACGGTTCTCGAGCGTTCGCTGCGCCCACGACAGCAGCAGCACAAGGACGACGAAGAACACGAGCATCCACAGGATGACGACCAGCTGGTTCTCGCCGCGCTCGCTGAGCCAGTCGCGCATGGAGCCGAGGTTCAGGACCGAGAACCCGGCGGCGACGGTCGTGTTCTTCAGCAGGGCGATGAAGACGCTCATCATCGGCGGGATCACCGACCGGAACGCCTGGGGCAGCACGACAAGCGTCATCACCTGGCCGAACGTGAGCCCGATCGCACGGGCTGCCTCGGCCTGCCCGACGGGCACCGTGTTGATGCCGGAGCGGATCGTCTCCGCGACATACGTGGCGGTGTAGACGCCGAGTGCGCCGATCGCGAAGAGCACCTCATTGCCGCCGCTGGCGCGGACGCCGATCAGCGGGGGAAGCGCGAACGCGAAGCCGAAGAACACCAGGGTCAGGGGCGTGTTCCGGATGGTGTTGACGTAGAACGTGCCGACGGCTCGCGCGATCGGCACCGGGGACACGCGCATCGCGCCGACGATCGTGCCGAGCACGAGGGCCAGCAGACCGCCTCCGAAGAAGAGCTTGAGGGTGCCGAGCAGTGCCTCGACCCACAGGTCTGCGTTGTCGGTGATGGCGCCCATGCGACTCCTTCGCGCGCGTCCGGAAAATGAGGGGAAACGCGCCCGGGGCGGCCTGAGGCCACCCCGGGCGCGCGGGGGTCAGTCGACCGTCGGCTGCTCGGCCTTGACGCCGGCCGGCTCGAGGTACTGCTCGTACAGCGAGGTCCACACGTCGCCGCCCTCGGTGAGGAGCGTGTTGATGTGGTCCTTCAGCGCCGTGTCGCCGTCGGTGATGCCGATGCCGTAGCGCTCCTCGCTGAAGGGCTCACCGGCGAGCTTGAGCTCCTCCGGCTCGAGCGCGACGTAGCCGGCGAGGATGGCCTCGTCCGTCGTGATCGCGTCGACCTGGCCGGCCTTGAGCTGCTCGACGCACTCGGAGTACGTCTGACGCTCGGTGACCTCGCCGTCGTACTCCTCGCGGATGCGCTGCAGCGGCGTGGAGCCCGTGACCGAGCACGTCACCTTGTCGGCGAGGTCCTCGGGACCGGTGATCTCCTCGTCATCGGCGCGGACCAGCAGGCCCTGACC
Organism: Microbacterium paludicola; assembly: GCF_039529675.1. Taxonomy (NCBI): domain Bacteria; kingdom Bacillati; phylum Actinomycetota; class Actinomycetes; order Micrococcales; family Microbacteriaceae; genus Microbacterium; species Microbacterium paludicola. The sequence continues at coordinate 64,262 of NZ_BAAANG010000022.1, read as the reverse complement.
GGTGATGAAGTACGGGCCGGCGAAGTCGATGACCTCGTCGCGCGCATCCGTCATCGAGTAGGTGCCGACGTAGAAGTCGACGCCGCCGTTGATGATCTCCTGCTCGCGGTTGGCGGAGGGAACCGTCTTGAACTCGATCTCCTCCTCGTCGAAGCCGAGCGAGGCGGCGACCCAGCGGGCGATGTCGACGTCGAAGCCGGTGCGCTCCTGCGTCACCGGGTCCTCGTAGCCGAGGCCGGGCTGGTCGGCCTTGACGCCGATGACGATCTTGCCGGCCTCGGTGGCCCGCTCGAACGTGGGGCTGTCGAGCTCGACGCCCTCCGCGACCTCCCAGAGGGCGCCCTCGCCGGGCTCGGCGCCGCCGCTCGCGCCGGGGTCGGTCGGCGAGCCGCTGTTGCACGCCGTGAGCGCGAGGAGCGCGGCGAGGCCGAGGCCTGCGCCGGCCGCGACGCGCGAGGTCCGCTTGATGCTGAACATGTGGTTCCTCCTTGGTGGGGTGGTCTGTCCGGGGACGCCTCGTCGCGCCACCGGGACGGCGATCGCGCGGTGCGCGATCCGCGTGTCAGTGGGTGATGAGCTTCGAGAGGAAGTCCTTGGCGCGGTCGCTCTTCGGGTGGGTGAAGAACTCCTCGGGCGTCGCCTCCTCGACGATCTGCCCATCCGCCATGAACACAACGCGGTTCGCGGCCTTGCGGGCGAAGCCCATCTCGTGGGTGACGACGATCATCGTCATCCCCTCCTTGGCGAGGGAGATCATGACGTCGAGGACCTCGTTGATCATCTCGGGGTCGAGCGCGCTGGTCGGCTCGTCGAAGAGCATCACCTTGGGGTGCATCGCCAGCGCGCGAGCGATCGCGACGCGCTGCTGCTGGCCGCCCGAGAGTTGCGCGGGCAGCTTCGATGCCTGGTGTCCCACGCCCACGCGGTCGAGCAGCGCCTGCGCTTCCTTCTCGGCGTCGGCCTTCTTCATGCCCCGCACCTTGATCGGCCCGAGGGTGACGTTCTCGAGGATCGTCAGGTGGGCGAAGAGGTTGAACGACTGGAAGACCATGCCGACCTCGGCACGCAGCTCGGCGAGTCCCTTGCCCTCCTTGGGCAGCTCCTTGCCGTCGATCGTGATCGTGCCGCTCGTGATCGTCTCGAGTCGGTTGATCGTGCGGCACAGGGTGGACTTGCCGGATCCGGACGGGCCGATCACGACGACGACCTCACCCTTGTCGACCGTGAGGTTGACGTCCTTCAATGCGTGGAAGTCGCCATAGTGCTTCTGCACGTCCTGGACGACGACGAGGGGCTCTGCCATGCATGTCACCCTATGGGGTCGCCTGGGAGCGAACCAGCAACGCCCGGGCCGCTTTACCGAGTTGTAACAGGCGCGGAGCGGCGCCGCAATGCTCCCGCTGGCCGGGCCATCCGGGCGTGTTGCGCCCGGGCGCCCGCCTCAGGCACGCTGCGCGAATGCGCTCTCGTACAGGCACACGCTCGCGGCGGTCGCGAGGTTGAGCGACTCGGCTCGACCGAAGATCGGCAGGCGCAGCACGTGATCGGCGAGCCCGAGGGAGCCGTCGTCGAGACCGTGCGCCTCGTTGCCGAAGAGCCAGCCCGTCGGCTGCGCGAGCACGCCGTCGGCACGCGCCGCCAGCAGGTCGTCACCCTTCACATCGGCCGCCAGGATGGTCATCCCCGCCGCGTGCGCGCGCTCGACGACGTCCTCGAGCTCTCCCCCGACCGCGACGGGAAGGTGGAAAAGCGAACCCGTCGTCGAGCGGACGACCTTGGGGTTGTACGGATCGACCGTGCGCCCGGTCAGGATCACGGCGTCCGCGCCGGCGGCGTCGGCCGCCCGGATGATGGTGCCGAGGTTGCCGGGATCGCGCACCTCCTCGCAGATCGCGATGAGCCGCGGCCCGGCGCTGAAGATGTCCTTCAGCGCGGTGGGGTTCTGCCTCGCCACCGCCACGAAGCCCTGGGGCGTGACCGTGTCGGCCATCGCCTCGAGCACTGCCTCCGAGACGAACTGGGCGTCGAGGCGCTCATCCGCGAGCAGCGTGCGCACGTCCTGATGCCGCTCGAGGGCGGTCGGCGTCGCGAACAGCTCGACGATCGTCTCCGGGCGGAAGGTCAGCGCCTCGCGCACCGCCTGCGGGCCTTCGAGCAGGAACAGCCCCGTCTCCTTGCGGGCGTTGCGCTTCGCCAGCTTGGCGACGGCGCGCACGCGCGGTGATCGGGGGTTCTCCAGCACGCGTCAAGTCTATGGCCGCGCAGGCATACCGACATGACCTCGGGATGAAGCACCGACAGACCGCGGAAGACGCGCAGACGAAGAGAAGAGGGCGCCCCCTCACGGGGACGCCCTCTTCGGAAAAGCTGGTGCGCTTACGCAGCCGACTTCGGCGCGTTCACGTCGGCCGGCAGCGCGGCCTTCGCGGTCGCGACGAGCGAGGCGAACGTGGCGGGCTCGTTCACGGCGAGCTCGGCCAGGATGCGACGGTCGACCTGCACGCCCGCCAGGCCGAGGCCCTGGATGAAGCGGTTGTAGGTGACGCCGTTCTGGCGCGCGGCGGCGTTGATGCGCTGGATCCACAGACGACGGAAGTCGCCCTTGCGCTTGCGGCGGTCGCGGTACGCGTAGACGAGCGAGTGGGTGACCTGCTCCTTCGCCTTGCGGTACAGGCGCGAACGCTGGCCACGGTAACCCGAGGCGCGCTCGAGGATGACGCGACGCTTCTTGTGGGCGTTTACAGCCCGCTTGACTCTAGCCATTTCTTTATCTTCCTAACGAGTTCTGCGTCAGCGTCCGAGGAGCTTCTTGACCTGCTTGAGGTCGTTGCCCGAGATGACCTGGTCGCCGTTCAGGCGGCGCTTGCGGTGGCTCGACTTCGACTCGAGGTTGTGGCGCATACCGGCCTGCTGCTTCTTGATCTTGCCGCTGCCGGTGATCTTGAAGCGCTTCTTGCTGCCCGAGTGGGTCTTCTGCTTCGGCATCTTCTCTTCCTTCGTAATGCGCCCAGGGGGCGACGTGTTCCACCCGCCGGAGCGGGAGTCTGTGGGGCGGCGTTACTCCGCTGCCGTGGTCTCTTCGACCGGGGTCGTGCTCTTCGCCTCGCGGGCGGCCTGCTTGTTGGCCGCGCGCTGGGCGTTCTGCTCGGTCTTGACCTCGGACTTGTTCTTGTGCGGCGCGACGACCATCACCATGTTGCGGCCGTCCACCTTGGGGCTGGACTCGACGGTGCCGAACTCGGCCACGTCCTCCGCGAACTTCTTCAGCAGGCGCACACCCTGCTCCGGGCGCGACTGCTCGCGACCGCGGAAGAGGATCATCGCCTTCACCTTGTCACCCGACTTCAGGAAGCCCTCAGCGCGCTTGCGCTTGGTCTCGTAGTCGTGCTCATCGATCTTCAGGCGGAAACGGACCTCCTTGAGGACCGTGTTGGCCTGGTTGCGACGGGCCTCCTTGGCCTTCTGCGCTGCCTCGTACTTGAACTTGCCGTAGTCCATGATCTTGACGACGGGAGGCTTCGAGTTGGGGGCGACCTCGACAAGGTCGAGATCGGCCTCCTGCGCAAGACGCAGGGCGGCCTCGATGCGGACGACGCCGATCTGCTCGCCGGCGGGGCCGACAAGTCGGACCTCGGGCACGCGGATGCGCTCATTGGTACGGGGATCGCTGATGCGGACTCCTTGGGTGGTGATTCGAGAGCCACCGTGACGCGGTTTCGTGCCACGGGCGGGAGAAGAATCAGCATCCACCCGGCAGACGTCACGCGTCGACCTCACCCATACCCAGGCCCGTGCATCGCACGATCTGGAACACCCGCGAGAAACGCGAGGGAGTGCATGACCCGGTAGCCTTGTAACGGCAAGCGCGGGTGGGATGTGAATCCTCTTTCGTCCGGGATTCTCTACGAGAACCGCCGGAGCCCGGGAAAGTCTACCAGAGAGCGGCACATGAGCACCAACCCGGCACACACCCCCTCCCCCGACGCCCGCAGCGGCCGGGCGTTCGACCCCGAGCGCGAGGCTCGCTGGGAGGAACAGGAGCGCGCCGGATCGGACACCTCCGCCGTTCGCGACATCGCCGACGTGGCCGCGGTCGAGGTCATCGGCACCGCGTGCGTCCACCTGATGAGCGCCGCCGCCGTGAAGCTCGGCCTCGCCGACACCCCCGAGGCCGAGGCCGACATCGACCTCGACGAGGCCCGCAAGCTCATCAACGCCCTCGCCGGTCTCGTGACCGCCGCAGCCCCGGAGATCAGCGACATGCACGCGCGCCCGATCCGCGACGGCCTCCGTTCGCTGCAGCTGCGCTTCCGCGAGATCTCGTCGATCCCCGACGCGCCCGGCAAGGGGCCGGGCGAGAAATACACGGGCCCCGTGATCTGAGGCCTCTCCGGGGTTCCGCGCGGGACTGCGGGATCCTGCTTCCGAGCGGGGGCCCGGCTCGCTCGTTCCTCGCTCGCCCCCTACTCGGGCGCAGGATCCCTCCGTACCGCGCTGGGCAGTGAGGACCGCACACATTCTCTTGTGGAACGCGAGCGGCGGTTGGCGGGGCTTCCGCTGCGGCTTCGGGGATTCCCGCTTCGCAGCGGGGGCCCGGATCGCTCGTTCCTCGCTCACCCCCTACTGCGGCACGGGAATCCCCTCCGCCTCCGCTGACACGCGATCCGGGGGCACCGGCTCGCTCCGCGGCGGCGTTCTTGTCAGTCGGCGGCGGTGAGCTTGACGGAGAGGCTGTCGACGAGAGTGGCGACGCGGTCATCCGCCGACCAGCGCCGCGCGAGACGCGCCAGCACGGCATCCAGCTCGCTGCGGTCAAGACCCGACATGAGGGTGAGGCGCACAACGAGCTCCGGCCCGCGCAGGCGCGCGGTCGGGTCGCCCTGCTCGACCGTCAGATCGAGCACGGCGAGTTCGCCCGCGATGCTCTGCTGCAGGCCGAGGAACACATCCGGGTCTGCGAAGCTCGGGCTCCACGGCTCGCCCTGGGCGATCGCCCACACGGCCGGCCGGCGCACCACGAACTCGGTGTCGGAGGTCGGGTCCAGCACCATCAGATCGGTCTGCTCGGCCGACGCGGCAAGGGCGGCGCGCACGGCCTCGACGGGAATCGGCCGCGCCTTCGCGTCCCACCGGGCGAGCGCCTCGACCGAGCTGAACACCGGCAGCACCTTGCGGCCATCCGGCGCGGCGACCGTGACGATCGACAGCTCCTGGGTCTTGTCCACGACGAGGCCGTGAGGACCGACGCCCTCGTCGCCCTTCTCCGCGACGAGCGGGATCAGCACGCGCGCATGACGCAGCGCGTCGATCACCGCGACCTGGTCGCCCGTTCCCTCGCGGAACGCCGTGAGCGCCGCGAGCAGCGCGGGATCCGCCGATCCGTCGTCCCCCGAATGCGGGTTCGACTCGAAGTGGCGCCCCTCCCAGGGGACGCCCGCGGAATCGCCGTCAGTCGGCTGCGACATCCAGTGCCTCGGCGAGCGTGAACGCACCCGCGTAGAGGGCCTTGCCGACGATCGCGCCCTCGACGCCGTTCGGCACGAGGCGACGCAGCGCGGCGATGTCGTCGAGGCTCGAGACGCCGCCCGAGGCGACGACCGGCTTCGTGGTGCGCGAGGTGATCTCGCGAAGGAGGTCGAGGTTCGGCCCGCGGAGGGTGCCGTCCTTGGTGACGTCGGTCACGACGTACCGGCTGCAGCCGGCCTCCTCGAGGCGCTCGAGCACCTCCCAGAGGTCGCCGCCCTCCTGGGTCCAGCCCCGGGCCGCGAGCGTCGTGCCGCGGACGTCGAGGCCGACCGCGATGGACTCGCCGTAACGGCCGATCACCGATGCCGTCCACTCGGGGTTCTCGAGGGCCGCCGTGCCGAGGTTGATGCGCTGCGCGCCGCTGTCGAGGGCGGCCTCGAGCGACGCGTCGTCGCGGATGCCGCCCGACAGCTCGACGTTGATGCCGCGCATGTGCTTGATGACCTTGCGCAGGATGCCGGCGTTGCTGCCGCGGCCGAACGCCGCGTCGAGGTCGACGAGGTGGATCCACTCCGCGCCCTGCTTGGCCCAGTTCTCCGCGGCCTCGATCGGGTCGCCGTAATCGGTCTCGGTGCCGGCCGCGCCCTGCGTGAGGCGCACCGCCTTGCCGCCCTGGACGTCGACGGCGGGAAGCAGGATCAGTCCGGGCGTGGACGCGAAATCGTTCATAGCTCCTGGTGTGGGTTCGACCGCCCCGGGTGAGGACGGTGCGCGCCGGGGATCTCCCGTCGCGGGCACGATCTCAGAGGGTAGCCCCGGGCAGGCTCTGGATCCAATTCCGCAGCAACCGGATGCCCGCGTCGCCCGACTTCTCGGGGTGGAACTGGGTGGCCGACAGCGGGCCGTTTTCGACGGCGGCGAGGAAGTGCCCGCCGTGCTGGGCCCAGGTGACGACCGGCTTCGCGAAGGGCCCGTGCGCCTCGAGCGTCCAGTCCTGGGCGGCGAAGGAGTGGACGAAATAGAAGCGCTCTCCCTCGAGGCCGCGGAACAGGCGCGAGCCCTCGCCGGGCTCGACCGTGTTCCAGCCCATGTGGGGCACGACCGGCGCCTTGAGCTCCTCGACGACGCCCGGCCACTCGCCGAGGCCCTCGGTCTCGACGCCGCGCTCGACGCCGCGCTCGAACATCACCTGCATGCCGACGCAGATGCCGAGCACCGGCAGGCCGCCCGCCAGGCGCCGCTCGATCAGCTCGGGGCCGCGCACGGTCCGGAGCTGCTCCATGACCGCCTTGAACGCGCCGACGCCAGGCACGAGGAGGCCATCGGCATCCTGGATCAGCCCGCGATCGCGTGTGAGGCGGACATCCCCGCCCGCCGCCTGCAGCGCCTTGACGGCGGAGTGGATGTTGCCGGATCCGTAGTCGAGCACCGCGATGACGGGACGGCGCTCGCCGGTCCCGACGACATCCTGCGTCTCGGCGTCGGTCACAGCGCTCCCTTGGTGGATGGCACGCCGTCGACGAGCGGGTCAAGCGCCTTCGCCTGCCGGAAAGCCCGCGCGAACGCCTTGTACTCGGCCTCGGCGATGTGGTGCGGGTCGCGGCCCGAGAGCACGCGGACGTGCACCGTCAGCCCGGCGTTGAACGCCAGCGCCTCGAACGTGTGGCGCACAAGCGACCCGGTGAAGTGCCCGCCGATGAGGTGCTGCTCGAAGCCCGCGGGCTCGCCCTCGTGCACCAGGTACGGGCGCCCCGAGATGTCGACGACCGCCTGCGCGAGTGCCTCGTCCAGCGGCACGAGCGCGTCGCCGTAGCGCGAGATGCCCGACTTGTCGCCCAGCGCCTCACGGATGGCATGCCCGAGCACGATCGAGATGTCCTCGACCGTGTGGTGGGCGTCGATGTGGGTGTCGCCGGTCGCCGTCACGGTCAGATCCGTGAGCGAGTGCTTCGCGAACGCCGTGAGCATGTGGTCGAAGAACGGGACGCTCGTCGAGATCGAGCTCTTTCCCGTGCCGTCGAGGTTCAGCTCAAGCTCCACCGTCGACTCGCTGGTGGAGCGGGTGCGGCGCGCGATGCGGGCAGTCGTCATGCCTCGATCCTAGTCGTGAGGCGGCCACGGCCGTCCGGCACCGAGGATCCCCTCAGCGCCCTCCGACCTCGGACAGAGCCTCGAGGAACGCGGTCGTCTCCTCCTCGGTGCCCGCGGTCGCCCGCAGGTGACCGGGGATGCCGATGTCGCGGATCAGCACGCCGCGCTCGTAGAGCGCCTGCCACGTGGCCGCGGGGTCGGCGACGCCGCCGAACAGGATGAAGTTCGTCCACGACTCGTGGGCCTGATAGCCGAGGGCCTCCAGCGTCGCGCCCATCCGGTCGCGCTGCAGGATGATCTCGTCGACCATCGCGAGCATCGTGTCGGCGTGACGCAGCGCGGCGGTCGCAGCCGCCTGGGTGAGGGCGCTGAGGTGGTACGGCAGGCGCACAAGACGCAGTGCGTCGATCAGCGCCGGGTCGGCCGCCAGGTATCCCACCCGTGCGCCCGCGAACGCGAACGCCTTGCTCATGGTGCGCGAGACCGCGAGGCGCGGACGTCCGCCGAGCAGCGTAAGGGCGGACGGAGAGTCCTTCGGTGCGAACTCCTGGTAGGCCTCATCGACGACCACGATGCCGTCCGTGGCGTCGTACACGGCCTCCACGACGTCGAGTGAGAGCGGCGTGCCCGTGGGGTTGTTCGGCGCGCACAGGAAGACGACGTCGGGGTGGGCGTCGGCCACCTGGCGGGCGGCGTCCTCCGGGTCGATCCGGTAGTCGTGACCCCGCGTGCCGGCGAGCCACTCGGCCCCGACGCCCCGCGACAGCAGCCGGTACATCGAGTACGTCGGCTCGAAGCCGAACGCGGTGCGACCGGGACCGGCGAACGCCTGCAGCACGTGCTGCAGCACCTCGTTCGAGCCGTTGCCCGCCCAGATCTGCGACGAGTCGACCCCGTGCCCGAGGTACTGGGCGAAGGACTCGCGCAGCTCGGTGAACTCGCGGTCGGGGTAGCGGTTCACATCCCGCAGGGCCTGGGCGATGGCGTCGGAGATGTCGTTCGCGACGTCCTCCGGCACGGGATGCGTGTTCTCGTTGACGTTCAGGGCCACGGGAAGCGGCGCCTGGGGCGCCCCGTAGGGCTTCTGGCCGCGCAGATCGGCGCGGATCGGCAAGTCGTCGAGAGAGACCGTCACGCTCTCCATGCTAGAGGCGAGTGCGACACCCGCTCCCGCACGCGGTCAGCCCGCGCTGGAGTACTCGGCGGGGATCGACAGGCGCTCGCCGGCCATGACGGCGGACGACGAGAGCTGGTTCAGGCTGATGATGGCGTCGACGACGTCGCGCGGATCGGAGTTCGGCGCGACCTCCTCGGCGATCGCCCAGAGCGACTCGCCGGGCAGCACGGTCACCGTGTCGAACGTGCCGGCGGGAGCGCCGTCCTCGCGCGAGGCGAGCGCACTGCCGCCGGAGACGATTGCGAGCCCCAGGGCGATCGCGATCGGCGTCGCCGCCATCGCGGCGAGCACACGGCGTCCACGACGCGTCAGGCGCAGGCGCGTGGCCGGCGCCGCGGTGCGGGCGGTGCCGCTCACTCGCGTGCGGGCCGGGACCTCGAATGCGGTGATGCTGACCGTGCTCATCGGTGCTCCTTCGTGTTCGGAGAGCTTCGCATCCGGCACCTCGGCCGGGAGGGCCGGATGCGAAGCTCTGTTCCGAATCTATCTTCGAATCTTCGAATGTGTCAATCTGTTCTTCGAAAACCGATCCGATCCGATCCGCGACACGCTCGAACAGATCTTCCGAATCACGGCGCCGTTCGGATACGGTTTCGATGACGAGACACACCCCACCACGGGCCACCGACATTCACGTCGGAGGAGAAGGAGCCGGTCAGATGAGCGCCGTCACGATGCCCGCCACGGAGTCGATCGCCGAGAGCGACGAGAAGCGCCGCACGCGCCGGCGCAAGAGCCTCAGCGAGAAGCAGCTGGCCATCCTCGAGGTCATCCAGCGCTCCATCCAGTCGAAGGGCTACCCGCCCACGATGCGCGAGATCGGCGACGCCGTCGGCCTGAAGTCGCTGTCGAGCGTGACCCACCAGCTCGGTCAGCTCGAGCTCAGCGGCTACCTCCGACGTGACCCCGGTAAGACGCGCGCGATGGAGGTGCTGATCGACCTGCCGGGCCAGTCGGGCGAGAACCTCGACGCCGGCGTGCCCTCGGTCGGCGACGCCGCGATGGTCCCGCTCGTGGGCCGCATCGCCGCGGGCGTGCCGATCACCGCCGACCAGCAGGTCGAGGAGATCTTCCCGCTGCCCCGCCAGCTCGTCGGCAAGGGCGAGCTGTTCATGCTCAAGGTCAGCGGCGAGTCGATGATCGACGCCGCCATCTGCGACGGCGACTGGGTCGTCGTGCGCGTCCAGAACACGGCCGAGAACGGCGACATCGTGGCGGCGATGCTCGACGGCGAGGCGACCGTCAAGGTGTTCCGCCAGCGCGACGGCCACACCTGGCTGCTGCCGCGAAACTCGGCGTTCGAGCCGATCCTCGGCGACGAGGCCGTCGTGCTCGGCAAGATCGTCGCGGTGATGCGCGCGGTCTGATCCTGCACTGGGGGGGCCCGGCAGCACGTCGGAGCCTCCCGATAGCGTGGGGTTATGCCCACGCTCCCCTATGGATCCTGGCCGTCGCCGATCTCGGCGTCCGACATCGCCGGCGGGTCGCCGCGCCTCGACGGCGCGCGTTTCGTCGGGCCCGATGGGGAGATCTGGTGGAGCGAGACGATCCCGGCTGAGAAGGGCCGCACCGCCGTTGTACGGCAGGGCGACGACGATCCCGATGTCCTGCTGCCGGCACCGTGGAGCGCGCGGTCGCGTGTCCACGAGTACGGCGGCGGCGCCTGGACGACCACGGACGAGGGCGACCTGCTGTTCGTCGAGGGCTCCGACCAGCGCGTGCACCGGATGGCCGTCGGCGGCGACCCGGTACCGCTGACTCCCGGCGACCTGGGCATGGCGTTCGGCGACCTGACGTACGTCGACGGCCGACTCTGGGCCGTGCGTGAGACGCGGGGCGAAGACCCTGTGCCCTCGCGCGACATCGTGGTGATCCCGCTCGACGGCTCGGCGTCCGACGATGCGTCCGCGATCCTGAGCGTCGTCGCCGGATCCGACTTCCTCGCCTACCCCGCTCCGCGCGGCGACCGACTCGCCTGGATCGCGTGGGATCACCCCGACATGCCCTGGGACGCGGCGGAGCTCCGCGTCGGGCGCCTCGGCTCCGACGGCATCGTCGTCGAGCACGTCGTGGTGGCGGGCGGCCGCACGCCCGAGGGTCCGGTCGCCGCGCTGCAGCCGGAGTGGACCGGCGATCACGAGCTGATGTTCAGCGCGGATCCGGCAGGCGACGGGCCGGGCGGTGGGCGCTGGAACCTGCGCTGGGTGCGCTTCGACGGGCTGGTGGCGACCGGCCCCGAGCCGCTCTACCCCGTCGACGCCGACACGGGCGGCCCGCTGTGGAACCTCGGCGCACGCTGGTATGCGCCGCTCGACGATGGCCGGGTAGTCGCGGTGCACACGCACGGCACCGACGGGCTCATCCTGCTCGATCCGACCCGCGGCGGCGTGGAAACGCTCGAGACCCCATTATCGAGCGGCATCCTGATGCGCGACGCCCGCGGCGAGAAGGTGCTTCTGACAGGTGCGGGAACCCAGGTGCCGGGCGGTCTGTGGCTGCTCGACGTGGATGCACGCACGCTCGGGGCGATCCGCGGGGGCGTCGCGGCGCTCGATCCGGGCTGGCTGCCTCCGTCGCGGGCGCTCACGTTCGAGGGCCCCGACGGCGACGTGCACGCCTTCGCGTACTCGCCGACGAATCCGGACGTCGAGGCTCCGTCGGGTGAGCTGCCGCCGTACCTGGTGCTCGTCCACGGCGGCCCCACCGCGCACTCATCCGGTGAGCTGTCGCTCGCCGTGGCGTACTTCACGAGCCGCGGCATCGGCGTGCTCGACGTCAACTACGGCGGTTCCACCGGGTACGGTCGCGCGTACCGCGAGCGGCTGCGGGGACGCTGGGGCATCGCCGACGTGGCGGACACGGCTGCCGCCGCGCGCGGCCTCGCCGGAGCCGGACTCGCGGATCCGGCGCGGATCGCCATCAAGGGCGGCTCGGCGGGCGGATGGACGGTGCTGTGCGCGGTCGCCGACACGGACGTGTTCGCCGCGGGCATCAGCCGCTACGGCGTCGCCGACCTCCGCCGCCTCGCGGAGGACACCCACGACTTCGAGGCGCGTTACCTCGACGGGCTGGTGGGGCCGCTCCCCCAGGCCGAGCCGCTCTACGTCAGCCGCTCGCCGCTGTCGCGCCCGGAGACGCTCCGGACGCCGCTGCTCATCCTGCAGGGCGCCGACGACCCGGTCGTGCCCCCGTCGCAGTCGGAGGCGCTGCGCGACGCGCTCGCGGCCAACGGCGTGCCGCACAAGTACGTGCTGTTCGAGGGCGAGTCGCACGGCTTCCGCCAGGCCGCCACCCTTGAGCGCGCCTTCGAGACCGAGCTCGCCTTCCTCGGCCGCCTCCTCGGCTTCGAGACGCCCGGCGTCCCGCCGATCGAGCTCGACTGAAACACGCGAGCCCGGCTCTGACCAGCGCGCGCTCTGGCGACCGGAGCGCCCGGATACAGGCCGGATGGGGCGGGAGTCGCCTGCCGGTGCGGGTGGGCCTGCCGCAGGCTCGCTGAGCCTGGATGCGGCCAGCGCGGCGGTCAGCCGCCGACGATCATCCGCTCAGCCGAGCTGGACGCCGAAGGCCTGCACTCCCGGGTGGGACTCCAGGCGCGTGAGACCAAGGCGGTCGTAGAACGCCAGCGCCCCGGTGTTCTTGTCGGAGGCGACGAGGTGAAGCCCCGGCACACCGCGACGGCGCAGCTCGTCCAAGAGCGTCTCGATCAGGCGGCGCCCGAGACCCCGACCCTGCGCCTCGGGCAGCAGGTCGATGTGCAGGTGCGCCGGGTAGCCGAGGCCGGCGTACGGCTCGGCGCCCGGGCGACGACCGTACGCGTAGATGAGCGTGCCGTCCTGACGCGTGCGCTCGACCTCGGGCTGCGGGTGACGCGCAGCGACGCGCGGCCACCACTCGTCGCGGAACCACTCCTCGAACCGGTCCGTGTCGTCCGTGCCGATCACGTAGCCCACGACCCTGCCGTCCTCGGCCTCGACGACGAACGCGAGGTCGGGATGCCGCGTCACGTACGGAAGCGCGAACACCTCGGCCCACAGCGTGTCGTCCTCGAAGACCCCGGTGGCATCCGATCCGTTGTCGGCGGTGCGCAGGCAGATCTCGGCGACCGCGTCTCGATCGGCCGGCTGATACTGCCTGATCCTCATCGTCCGGCCACGCGGTACGGCTCGAGCGCCGCGGCCAGGCGCTCCGAGACATGCGCGTGCACCAGCGTGCCGCCCTCCTCGTGCGAGCGCTCGAGCAGGTGCCCCTGCTCGTGGATCGCCGAGATCAGATCGCCGCGCTCGTACGGCACGAGGGCGCGCAGCTCGATGTCGGGCAGCGGCAGGGCCGCCTCGATCACCGTGCGCAGCTCGTCGATCCCCTCGCCGGTGCGAGAGGACACGAACACCGCCTTCGGCTCGAGGCCGCGCAGCACCATCTTCGTGTCCTCGTCGACCAGGTCGGCCTTGTTGAACACGACGATCTCGTGGATGTCGCGTGCGCCGACATCGCCCATCACGTCGCGGACCGTCTGGATCTGACCGGCAGGATCCGGATGATGCGCGTCGACGACGTGCAGGATGACATCCGCGTCGGCGACCTCCTCCAGCGTCGAGCGGAACGCCTCGACGAGCTGGTGGGGCAGGTTGCGCACGAACCCGACCGTGTCGGCGAGCGTGTACACGCGCCCATCAGACGTCTCTGAGCGGCGCACCGTGGCGTCCAGGGTCGCGAACAGGGCGTTCTCCACAAGCACGCCGGCGCTCGTGAGGCGGTTCAGCAGGCTCGACTTGCCCGCGTTCGTGTAGCCGGCGATCGCGACCGAGGGGATCGTGTTGCGCTTGCGCTCACCGCGCTTGGCCTCCCGCGCCGGCGCGAAGTCGCGGATCTGACGACGCAGCTGGGCCATCTTCGTGCGGATGCGGCGACGGTCGAGCTCGATCTTCGTCTCACCGGGACCGCGCGAGCCCATTCCCGCGCCGCCCGCGCCGACCTGGCCACCGGCCTGGCGGCTCATCGACTCACCCCAACCGCGTAGGCGCGGCAGCAGGTACTCGAGCTGCGCAAGCTCGACCTGCGCCTTGCCCTCGCGGCTCTTCGCGTGCTGGCTGAAGATGTCGAGGATCACGGTCGTCCGGTCGATGACCTTCACCTTGACGACGTCCTCGAGCGCGCGCCGCTGGCTGGGCGCGAGCTCGGTGTCGGCGATCACGGTGTCGGCGCCGACGGCGGCGACGATGTCCTTCAGCTCGGCCGCCTTGCCGCGGCCGATGTACGTCGCGGGGTCGGGGTGCGGACGACGCTGCAGCACGCCGTCGAGCACGACGGCGCCGGCGGTCTCGGCGAGCGCGGCGAGCTCGCGCAGCGAGTTCTCCGCGTCGGTCTGCGAGCCCTGCGAGTACACGCCGACGAGCACGACGTTCTCGAGCCGCAGCTGCCGGTACTCGACCTCGGTGACGTCCTCGAGCTCGGTCGACAGGCCCGCGACGCGCCGGAGCGCCGCGCGCTCCTCGCGGTCCCACTGGTCGCCGTCCGCGGATCCGTCGCCCGTGGTCGTCCTGTCCTGCAGCGCCTGAGCGGCCCCGAACACCCGTGCTCCGGTGCGGGACTCTGCGCGCGACAGCACGCGGTCCACCAGATCGGATGCTCCCGCCTCGCGCTCCAGGTCGTCTTCGACGCTGTTCGCGGCGGGATCGGGTGTGGTGGTGTCAGTCATCCATGCCTTTCGTTCCGATGCGCTGCGCGGTGATCCGCGTGCATCGAGCTCTTCAGCTTATTCTTCCGGGGGTTCTGCGGCTACGGGGCCCGATCGGAGCCGGATGAGGGGCCTCCGCCCCTCGCCGTCGGGCGGCCCGCTCCGGTACGCTGGCCCCTATGGTGGATCACTACTTCTCCGCGAGTCCCACCAGTCCCGAGAACCACCGCCGCATCCGAGTGCCCCTGGTCGGACGCACCGTGGAGCTCACGACGGCCGCCGGGGTGTTCAGCCCCGAGCGCCTCGACGTCGGCACATCGGTCCTGCTCGCGAACACACCCGAACCGCCCTCCGGCGGCGATTTCCTCGACCTCGGCTGCGGCTGGGGTCCGATCGCGCTGAGCATGGCCATGATGTCTCCGCACGCCCGTGTCTGGGCCGTCGACGTGAACGAGCGCGCCCTGGACCTCGTGCGCCGCAACGCGGAGTCCCTCGGCCTCTCCAATGTCAACGCGGTGCTGCCCGACGATGTTCCCGAGAGCCTGACGTTCCGCACGATCCGATCGAACCCGCCGATCCGCGTCGGCAAGTCGGTGCTCCACGAGCTCATGGAGACGTGGATCCCGCGCCTCGCCGAGCGCAGCGACGCGTACCTCGTCGTCAAGCGCGACCTCGGATCCGACTCGCTCCAGCGCTGGCTGGGCACGACGTTCGCCGATGGCTTCAGCGTCTACCGCACAGCGACGGGCAAGGGCTACCGCGTGCTGAAGGTCCGCCGCCACGGCTCGCCGCCCACGGAACCGCTCGCGATCCCGGGGTTCTGAGCCTCCGCGGCCCGGCCGTCACATCGTGTCGGTCGTGCCCGACTGCTCCGCGATCTTCTGGTCGCCGCGCTTGCGTCCCGCGCGCGCCATGAAGAACAGGATCGTGCCGACGACGATGTAGCCGGCCGTGCCGAGCCACACCGCGCCGGTCTGCTGCGTGAGGAGCACGATCGACGCGATGATCGCCAGGATCGGGACCACCCGCGACACCGAGAAGTGCTTGTGCTCGACGACGTCCTTCTTGAGCACCAGCACACTGACATTCGCCGTGAGGAACACGAGAAGCAGCAGGAGCACGGTCGTCTCCGCGAGCATGCCGATGTCGCCGACGATGCTGAGCAGCATGGTCGCGCCGGACACGACCACGATCGACACCCACGGGGTGCGGCGCTTCGGCAGGACGCGGCCGAATGCGTGCGGCAGCAGACCTGCCTCGGCAAGGCCGTAGGCGGCGCGGCTCGCCATCACCATGAACAGCAGCGCTCCGTTGGGGATCGCGGCAAGGGCGATCAGGCTGAACAGCCACGACGGCAGGGCGAAGCCGCTGGCTGTGACGACCTCGAGCAGCGGGCCCGTCGACTCGGCCAGGATCGTCGGCTCGACCACGATGACAGCTCCGATGGCGATCAGCAGGTAGACGACGGCGGCCGTGCTGATGGCACCGAACAGCGCGCGGGGGTACGACTTCGAGGGGTCCTTGACCTCCTCGGCCATGTTCGCGGCCGCCTCGAAGCCGAGGAACGAGAAGAACGCGACGATGGATGCCGAGAACGCGCCCTGCAACGGGGGCACGTCGGGAGCGAACTCGAAGATGCGCGCGGGTTCCCCGCCGCCGCTGCCGAACACCATGGCCGCGATGACGATGACGATCGCGAGGCCGCTGACCTCGATCATCGAGGCGACGAAGTTGGTGGTCATCGACTCCTTCACGCCGCGCAGGTTGATGAGCGTCAGGATGAGGATGAAGCCGATCGCGACGGGCACGGCGGGCACATCGAACAGCGCCGAGAAGTAGTCGCCGGCGAACGCGTTCGCGAGCGCCGCCGCGGTCGTGACCCCGGACGCCATCATGAGGAAGCCGACGATGAACGACAGGAACGGCTTGCCGAACGCCTTGTCCGCGTATCGCGCGGCGCCACCCGCGTGCGGGTACTTCGTGATGAGCTCGGCGTAGGTGCCCGCGGTCAGCAGCGCCACGACCAGGGCGATGAGCAACGGCAGCCAGATGACGCCGCCGACGTCCGTCACCATCGTGCCGACGAGCGTGTAGATGCCGGCCCCGAGGGTGTCCCCCACGATGAACGCGAACAGCAGGGGCGTGCCGATGGCGCGCCGCAGGCTCGAGTGATCGTCGACCGGCTGGATGGCGGTGGCGTTGCTCATCGCTTCGCTTCAGTCGGTCCGCCCGCGGATTGCAAGGCGCTTGCGTCGCCGCGGACCGACGCTGTAGTCAGAGGTCCTCGGCCTCGCGCAGATCATCCGGAGTGTCGACGTCGAGCAGTTCGGGCGCGAGTACGGGCATGTGCACCGGCGCGAGCGACTCGCCCAGCAGGAGACGCAGCGGGCGGTTCACGGGGTCGCCGATCGTCGCGAGGCGCTCGCGGAGCGCGGCTTCATCCCATGCCGCGCAGAGGGGCTGGGCGCGTCCGTCGGGGTCGACCGCAAGCGCCGGACGCGCAGCGCTCGCGCTCTCAGCGAGCCTGCGCAGGGTCGCTGGCGAGGCGAAGGGCATGTCCCCGCCGAGGAGCAGGATGACGCCGCCCGCGCGCGCCTCCAGCGCCCGCAGTCCCGCGGCGACGGCCGCGAGCGGGCCCGAGAAGGGCGGATCCTCGCGGATCACAGGGGTCCCCGCCGGCACGCCGTCGGCCTCGCCCACGACGAGCGGCTCCGCGCCGATGAGCCGGAGCGCAGCGATCCCCCGCGCCACGATGGGCACGCCGCCGACCGGGATGGCGGGCTTGTGCCGTCCCGCCATGCGCGACGAGCGCCCTCCCGCGAGCACGATGGCGCGCAGCGGGCCGCTCACGACTCAGGCCAGCGAGACGGTGCCGGAGTACACGAGCACGGCCGGTCCGGACAGCGCGACGTGCTCGCCATCCTCGGCGGGGAACATCCGCACCCCCAGGACACCGCCGGGCACCTCGACGCGCCAGTGGTCCGGGGCGCCCCGCCCCGCCCAGTCGCGCACCGCGAGCGCCGTCGCGGCCACCCCGGTTCCGCAGCTCAGGGTCTCTCCCACGCCGCGCTCGAACACGCGCATGCGCACGCGCCCCACCCCGTCCTTCACGAGCGGCTCGTGCGGCACCACGAACTCGACGTTCGCCCCGTGCGGCGGAACGGGATCGACGTGGGGCTTCGCGGACAACTCGAGGCCGTCCAGCTCGTCCTCGGAGGCGAGGGCGACGACGACGTGCGGATTGCCGACGTCGATGCCGAGACCGGGCCGGGGGACGCTGAGGCCGCGGGCCGTCACGAGCGGGTCGCCGGGCTCGGCGCGCCAGCGGCCGAGGTCGACCTGGTAGCCGGTCTCGCTGCGCATGACGTCGCGGACGCCCGCGCGCGTGCCGATCGGCAGGGTGGACCCTGCCGGGAGCTCTGCGAGGCCCGACTCGAGCAGGTAGTGGACGAAGACGCGGATGCCGTTGCCGCACATCTCGGCCTTGGAGCCGTCGGCGTTGCGGTAGTCCATGAACCACTCGGCGTCGGGCTCCTCACCGAGGGATGCCGCGCCCTCCGGCAGGCGCGCGGATCGCACGACCCGCAGGAGCCCGTCGGCGCCGATTCCGAACCGGCGGTCGCACAGTGCCGCGATCTGCTCGTCGGTGAGGTCGAGCTCGCCCTCGGGATCGGCGACGATCACGAAGTCGTTCCCCGTGCCCTGTCCCTTGGTGAAGGCGATCTCGGTCATCCCGCCAGTCTATTCGGGGAAGACGCCCGTCAGTCGGGGATCAACCGGCGCCCGGTCACCCGCGTCGTCTCCCGCTGGTATCCGAGGGCGTCGTAGTACTCGAGCACCGCGTCGTTGTCGGCGCGCACCATGAGCATCACCTTCGGACAGCCCAGAGCCTCGAGGAGGGCCTCCGCCTCCGCCACGAGCGCGCGTCCGATCCCCTCGCCGCGCCGGTGTCCGGCGGTCGCGAGGTAGTAGAGCCAGCCGCGGTGGCCGTCGTAGCCGGCCATGACGGAGCCGACGACCTCTTGGTGCTCCTCGGCGACGAGCAGGAGGTCGGGCCAGACGGCGCGCGCCCGCGCGATGTCTTTGTGCGGGTCGTTTCACGGTCGGGTCAGGCCCGCGTCCTGCCACAGTGCGATGACCTGCGTCTCGTCGGCGGGCTCGTACCTTCGGATGGAGACGGTCACTGATCGAGTCTGCCAGCCGCTTCGGCTACCGCCGACATCCCGGCCTGCTCAGGCGCGCGCCGCGAGAGCCGCGGGATCCGCCGTGCCGGCTTCGAACCAGGAGACGTCCGCGTAGCGCTTGAACCAGGACACCTGGCGCCGTGCGTAGCGGCGGGTGAGGGCCTGCGTCTCGGCGATCGCCTCGGCTTGGGCCAGCTCGCCCTTCAGCTGCGCCAGTGCCTGCGCGTACCCGATGGCCCGGGAGGCCGTCTTTCCCCGCTCCAGCCCCTGTTCGCGAAGGCGGGCCGTCTCGTCGAGCATCCCCTCGTGCCACATGCGCTCGACGCGGCGGTCAAGGCGCTCGATGAGCGCGGGACGCTCCATCCGCAGGCCGATCACGGTCGCGGGGCGCCACCACACCGGCTCGTCGGGCAGCGCGGCGCCGTGGGTCGCCTGGCCCAGGGCGAGGATCTCGAGGGCACGGACGATCCGCCGGCCGTTCTGCGGATCGACGCGGGCCGCGGTGGCCGGGTCCTCCCGCTCGAGCCGGGCGTACAGCGCGCCGGCGCCGTGGTCCGCGAGCTCGGCTTCCAGCTCGGCGCGCAGCGCTTCGTCGCGGGGCGGGAAGCGGAAGTCGAACAGCACGCTCGACACGTACAGCCCGGATCCGCCGACGAGGATCGCGTGCCGTCCGCGGGCGTGGATGTCCTCGATCGCCGCCCGTGCGTCCTGCTGATAGCGGGCGACGGCCGCGTCCTCGGTCACATCGAGCACGTCGAAGAGGTGGTGAGGGATGCCTCGCCGCTCACCGACGGGGACTTTCGCCGTGCCGATGTCCATGCCGCAGTACAGCTGCATGGCGTCGGCGTTCACGACCTCGGCGGCGGTTCCGCGGGAGGCGAGCGCGTCGGCGAGATCGAGCGACAGGTCGCTCTTGCCCGTGCCGGTGGCGCCGACGATCGCGAACAGCGCGGGCGTCGGCTCGTCTCGTTCGCTCACCGTGGTCGCCGAGGGCGACACATCACACGCCCACGCGGAGCGTCGGCAGGCCGAGCTTCACCGCACCACCGGCCGCGGCACCGGGGGTGGGCACGGCGCAGGACTCGGCCTGGGAGCGATCCCACGCGTCGCCGGCCCGGGTGCGGCGGATGCGCAGGGGCGCGCCATCGGCCGAGTCGGCGAGCAGGTGCGACGGCGCGGCGTGAGTGACCGTGACGGTGACCACGTCGCCGGGGCGCGGGATCGGCGATCCTTCGGGCACCTCGAAGTGGACGAGACGGTTGTCCTCGGCGCGACCGGTCAGGCGGTGGGTCGCGGCGTCCTTCTTGCCCTCGCCGGTGGACACCAGGACCTCGAGCGAGCGACCGAGCTGCTTCTGGTTCTCCTCGAGGGTGATGCGCTGCTGCAGGGCGACCAGCCGCTCGTAGCGCTCCTGGACGACCTCCTTCGGCACCTGGTTCGGCATCGTCGCGGCGGGCGTTCCCTCGCGGATCGAGTACTGGAACGTGAAGGCGCTCGCGAAGCGGGCCTGCTCCACCACGCGCAGCGTGTCCTCGAAGTCCTCGTCGGTCTCGCCGGGGAAGCCGACGATGATGTCGGTGGAGATCGCGGCGTGCGGGATGCGCTCGCGCACCCGATCGAGGATGCCGAGGAACTTCGCGCTGCGGTACGAGCGGCGCATCTCGCGCAGGATCCGGTCGCTGCCCGACTGCAGCGGCATGTGCAGCTGAGGCATGACGGCGGGCGTCTCGGCCATCGCGTCGATGACGTCGTCGGTGAAGGCGGCGGGGTGCGGGCTGGTGAAGCGGATGCGCTCGAGGCCGTCGATCTCGCCTGCGGCGCGCAGCAGCTTGCCGAACGCCTGACGGTCGCCGAACTCGACGCCGTACGAGTTTACGTTCTGTCCGAGCAGTGTGACCTCGATCGCGCCGTCGTCGACGAGAAGGCGCAGCTCGTTCAGGATGTCGCCGGGCCGGCGGTCCTTCTCCTTGCCGCGCAGGCTCGGGACGATGCAGAACGTGCAGGTGTTGTTGCAGCCGACGGAGATCGACACCCAGCCGCTGTAGACGGAGTCGCGCTTTGTCGGAAGCGTCGAGGGGAAGGTCTCGAGCGATTCGAGGATCTCGAGCTCGGCCTCGCCGTTGTGGCGGGCGCGCTCGAGGAGGCTCGGGAGCGAACCCATGTTGTGCGTGCCGAAGACGACGTCGACCCACGGGGCCTTCGTCTGCACGGCCTCCTTGTCCATCTGGGCGAGGCAGCCGCCGACGGCGATCTGCATGCCCTCGTGCTTGTCCTTGCGGGACTTGAGGTGACCGAGCGTGCCGTAGAGCTTGCCGGCGGCGTTGTCGCGCACCGCGCACGTGTTGATGATGACGACGTCGGCGTCGGTGCCTGCCTCGGCGCGGACGTAGCCCGCGCTCTCGAGCGAGCCCGAGAGACGCTCGGAGTCGTGGACGTTCATCTGGCAGCCGAAGGTGCGCACCTCGTACGAGCGCGGGCGGCCGTCGGCGGTGAACGCGGCGGGCGACGGCTCGATGAGGGTGGGGGCGCTGGAAGGCGTAGTCATGGCGTGCTCATTCTACGTTTCGGTTCCCGTGGGGGTCCCTGAGCGGCGGATCGCCGCCGAATCAGTCGAAGCGGACGCCCGAGCGCGGCCGCCGGGCCTCGTCGAGAGCCGCACGGGCGGCCGACATGGCGAGCCCGCCGCCGTAGCCGCGCCGGGCGAGTTGGCCGCTGAGGCGGCGCAGGGCCGTCTGGTCGTCGTAGCGCAGCAGGGACGTCGCCTTGCCGCGCGCGTACTCGAGCGCGCGCTCGAAGTCGTCGTCCGGGAGCTCGGCGAGGGCGCGCTCGATCGCATCCCGATCGATGCCGCGCGCCGACAGCGCCTGGGCGATCGCACGACGGCCCTGGTTCTTGCGCTCCACGCCCGCGTAGACGAGCTGATCCGCGAGCGCGTCGTCGTCGAGGGCGCCGAGGCGCACGAGGCGATCGACGATCTCGTCGATCACCGCAGCGTCGAGCTCGCTCTCCCGGAGCTGGGCGCGCGCCTCGGAAACGGACAGCGAGCGTCGGCGCAGCGCCTTGACCAGACGGGCCTCGGCCTGCTCCCGCAGTTCGTCGGCATCGGTCTCGTCGCCGTCGTCCTCGGGAAGCTCGACGAAGCGCGGACCGCCCGGCGACGGCGTCACCTGCAGAGGCTTCACCGCGGTGGGGCGACGATCATCCGGTCGCGATCCGAGATCGCGCCAGGTGGTGTGCCAGTCCTGCACCTCGGCGTCGTCCTCGGCCGGCGCGGCGTCGGAGCGCTCTGAGGCGCCCTGCGTCGCCGCGCCGCCGAAGAGCGGGATGACGGGGGCGAGGCGCTCGTCCTCGCCCCCGTCAGTCGACATCGCTCACCCCGGTCATCGAGCTCTGGCGCGCCATCACGCGGTGCGGCGCGCCGTGACGGCCTCGGCCGGGGCCTCCGCCGCGGGCGTCGGACGCTGGCCGATGCCGAGCTTCTCCTTGATCTTGTTCTCGATGTCGAGAGCGATGTCGGCGTTGGTGATGAGGAAGTTGCGGGCGTTCTCCTTGCCCTGACCGAGCTGGTCGCCGTCGTACGTGTACCAGGAGCCGGACTTCTTCACGATGCCGTGGTCGACACCGAAGTCGATCAGGCTGCCCTCGCGCGAGATGCCCGTGCCGTACAGGATGTCGAACTCGGCCTGCTTGAAGGGCGGGGCCATCTTGTTCTTGACGACCTTGACGCGGGTGCGGTTGCCGACCGCCTCGGCGCCGTCCTTCAGCGTCTCGATGCGACGGATGTCGAGGCGGACCGACGCGTAGAACTTCAGCGCCTTGCCACCGGCGGTGGTCTCAGGAGAGCCAAAGAACACACCGATCTTCTCGCGCAGCTGGTTGATGAAGATCGCGCTGGTCTTGGTCTGGTTCAGACCACCGGTGATCTTTCGCAGCGCCTGCGACATGAGGCGGGCCTGGAGACCGACGTGCGAGTCACCCATCTCGCCCTCGATCTCGGCGCGGGGAACGAGCGCCGCCACGGAGTCGATGACGACGAGGTCGATCGCGCCCGAGCGGATCAGCATGTCGGCGATCTCGAGGGCCTGCTCACCGGTGTCGGGCTGCGACACGAGAAGCTGGTCGATGTCGACGCCGAGCTTCTTCGCGTACTCGGGGTCGAGGGCGTGCTCGGCATCGACGAATGCCGCGATGCCGCCGGCACGCTGCACGTTGGCGATCGCGTGGAGCGTCAGAGTCGTCTTACCCGACGACTCAGGGCCGTAGATCTCGATGATGCGCCCGCGGGGCAGGCCGCCGACGCCGAGGGCGACGTCCAGCGCGATCGAACCGGTGGGGATGACCTCGACGGGCGCGCGCTCGTCGCTGCCCAGTCGCATGACCGAGCCCTTGCCGAACTGCTTGTCGATCTGGGCGAGGGCCGCGTCGAGGGCCTTCTCGCGATCGGCTGCTGATGCCATGACCTGCTCCTTCTCACTCGTGTATCCGTCGCCTGTAGGCTGTCGCGGCCATGGCGGAAGTGCCGGGGTCTGCGACAAGGCGCGTGGCTGATGTGCCACCTGTCACGCTAGGGAGGGCCACCGACATCGGATGCGGCGACTCCCCTGACGGGAGCAGATGAGCGGCATTCGCCACCTGTGGACGACACTACGCCGAGATCGAACGCATCTTCGATGACACGCCGGTGCGACGCGAGCGGGATTCGAAGCGAGTCAGCGACGTGGCTCGAGGCGTCCGACGCCGTAGCGCCGGCCAGGGGGCACGTCGGTCTCGGCGCACAGCTCGAGCCAGATCTCGCGCGGCGGCACACCGGTGTCGAGCGCATCCTGCGGAGTCAGCCCGATGCCGGGCAGCACGAGATCGCTCATCAGCGTCACCGCGCGCGCGCCGAACTCGTCGTCGACCGCGCGAAGGAACTCGCTCCGTCTCAACGCAGCGACAGCTCGGGGCCGACCTCGGCGACGAGGTCGTCGGGCACGACGTCGGGGAAGGGCTGGACGCCCTCCAGGACGGCGATGCGGTCGCCCACCTCTCGCATGATCGACGAGATCGGCACATCGAGGGCTTCCGCCACCGATGCCAGGATCTCGCTCGACGCCTCCTTCTGGCCGCGCTCCACCTCGCTGAGGTAACCGAGCGCGACGCTCGCCCTGCTGGCGACTTGACGGAGGGTCTGGCCCTTCTGCTGACGCATGTCGCGCAGAACATCGCCGATCTCTTGACGAACCAGGATCATTGCGGCCCCCTCCTCACTGCGTTCCCAACGGGTGCACCAGAGTACAACACCGATGGAGTCAATTTAATCCCGCTCGGATATGCGCAGGGTGAGAATCGGCCATGTTTCCTCGCATCGAAACACTTCTCGTCCCGGATCACTCCCGGATCACTCAGAAATCGCGTCCAGCGCGGCCCTGAGCGCGGCCTCGCACGCTGCTTCCCGGATCCGGGCGCGGTCGCCATCGAACAGGAACGACGCCACGCTCGACCGGTCCGGGGTCGCGATGCCGACGTGCACGGTTCCGACGGGCTGGCCGTCCGGAGACTCGGGCCCGGCGATGCCGGTTGTCGCGATGCCCACGTCGGCGGATCGGCCGGCCACCGACAGCGCGCGGCGCACCCCCTCGGCCATCTGCCGCGCCACCTCGGGATGCACCGGGCCGTGCTGTCCGAGCAGCGCGGCGTCCACGCCGAGCACCGACTGTTTGATCGCGGTGTCGTAGGCGACAACTCCCCCGCGCAGGCTCGCGGATGCCCCCGGGACGCCCACGAGCGACGACACCACGAGACCGCCGGTGAGCGACTCGGCCACCGCCACGGACCACCCGCGCAGACGCAGCCGCGCCAGAAGCCCGGCGGCGGTCGACGGCTCGGTCACCGCGCCCGACGAGCGCCGCGCAGCTGTGCCGCGACGTAGTCGATGCCGCTGGCGACAGTCAGCAGCACGACTGCCCACATCAGCACGAGCGTCACGAGCGTGAACGCCTGCTCGCCGATCAGCAGCCAGAACGGCAGAAGCGCCCACGACAGGGTGACGCCCTGCACGACGGTCTTGACCTTGCCCATCCAGGCCGCGGCGACGACGTGCTCGTTCGCGATCATCAGGCGGTGGATCGTGATCCCCCACTCGCGGATCAGGATGATCACGACCATCCACCACTGCGCCTCGCCGAGGATCGCGAGACCGACGAACCCCGCTCCCGTGAGCAGCTTGTCGGCGATCGGGTCCCACAGCTTGCCGAAGTCGCTGACGATGTCGTAGCGGCGCGCGAGGTAGCCGTCCACCCAGTCGGTGGAGATGCCCACGACGAAGATGATCGCGGCGGCCCAGCGCAGGGCGAGATCCGCCGACCCGAGCATGCCGCCGAGCAGCAGCAGGATGAAGAACACGATCGCGAGCGGGATGCGGGCGATCGTGATCGCGTTCGGCAGCTGCCGGGGAATCGCCATGGTGTCAGTCCCGCCCGGTCAGCTGCCAGGCGTCTTCGTCGCCCTCGTCGTCCTCGACCGGGCGCCCACGGAACTGCGCCTCGATCGGGTCGTCGCCGTAGCGATCGTCATCCCCGCCAGCGGCCTCGGCCGGGGCTGCGGTCGCGCGTGCCGGCGGCTCCTCCCCCTTGATGCGGGCGAGGACCTCGGGCAGCTGCTCGGGCGTGACGAGCACGTCGCGCGCCTTGGATCCCTCGGAGGGGCCGACGATCTCGCGCGATTCGAGGAGGTCCATGAGCCGGCCGGCCTTGGCGAAGCCGACGCGCAGCTTGCGCTGCAGCATAGACGTGGAGCCGAACTGACTGGTCACGACGAGCTCGGCGGCCGCGAGGAGCACCTCGAGGTCGTCGCCGATGTCCTCGTCGATCTCCTTCTTCTTGGCCTCGATCGCCTCGGCGACATCCGAGCGGTACTCGGGCCGAGCCTGGCCGGTGACGTGCTTGACGACCCGGTCGATCTCCTCCTCGGTGACCCACGCGCCCTGGACGCGCAGCGCCTTGGACGAGCCCATGGGCGAGAAGAGCGCGTCGCCCTGGCCGATCAGCTTGTCGGCGCCGCCCTCGTCGAGGATGACGCGGCTGTCGGTGACACTCGTCACCGCGAAGGCGAGACGCGACGGGACGTTCGCCTTGATCAGGCCGGTGACGACGTTGACCGACGGGCGCTGCGTCGCGAGCACGAGATGGATGCCCGCCGCTCGCGCGAGCTGGGTGATCCGGACGATCGAGTCCTCGACGTCGCGCGGCGCCACCATCATGAGGTCGGCGAGCTCGTCGACCACAACGAGCAGGTACGGGTACGGCTTGAGCACGCGCTCGCTGCCGGCGGGAAGCTCGACCTCGCCCTTCGCCAGGGCGGCGTTGAAGTCGTCGACGTGACGGAAGCCGAACGACGCGAGGTCGTCGTACCGCATGTCCATCTCCTTCACGACCCACTGCAGCGCCTCGGCCGCCTTCTTGGGGTTCGTGATGATGGGCGTGATCAGGTGCGGGACGCCCGCGTAGTTCGTGAGCTCCACGCGCTTCGGGTCGACGAGCACCATCCGGACCTCGCTCGGCTTCGCGCGCATCAGGATGCTCGTGATCATCGAGTTGATGAAGCTCGACTTACCCGATCCGGTGGAGCCCGCGACCAGAAGGTGGGGCATCTTCGCGAGGTTCGCCACGACGAAGCCGCCGCCGACGTCCTTGCCGACGCCGACCGTCAGCGGATGCGCCGACTTCTGTGCCGCCGTCGAACGCAGCACGTCGCCGAGCGCAACCGTCTCGCGATCGGTGTTCGGGATCTCGATGCCGATCGCGCTCTTGCCCGGGATGGGCGCGAGGATCCGGACGTCGTTGGACGCCACGGCGTAGGAGATGTTGCTCTGCAGCTGCGTGATGCGCTCGACGCGCACGCCCGGGGCGAGCTCGATCTCGTACTGCGTGACCGTCGGACCGCGCGAGAAGCCGGTGACCTTCGCGTCGACCTTGAACTCCTCGAGCACGCGCGTGAGCTGCGCGACCACGCGGTCGTTCGCCTCGCTGCGCGCCACCGAGGGAGGGCCCGCGGAGAGCGAGGCAGGCGAGGGAAGCACGTACGGGGCCACCGGAGGCTGCGGACCCCGGGCACCGGGACCGTCGGTACCGAAGCCCAGCATGCCGGGGAGCTCGCCGGTGTCCGAGTCGTCGCCGTCGCCGACGAGGCCCGTGGAGCCGCGCTCGGCGAGCGCGCCCGTGACGCCGCTGATGGAGCTCAGCACCTGTGTTGCCGAGTCGCGCGGATCCTCATCCGGCTCTGCGACGACGATCGCCTTGTCGTAGCCGCCGTCCGACTGCTCCGACAGCAGCTCGGTCAGGTCCTGGGGCGAGTCGACGACATCCGGGTCCTCTTCGCGGCCCGACTTGTTGCGCCGCCACCACGGCACGTGCTCGTCGTCGGCGGACGGGTCGAGCACCTCGGTCGGCGCGGTCTCGTTCTTCGCCGCCTCGTCGGGACGCTCGGCCCCGAACATCCAGGCGTACAGCTCGCCGAGGCGACGCCCGATGCGGTTCGGCGGCGTCTTGGTGATGATCAGGACGCTGAGCGCCGCGACGAGCGAGAGCAGCACGTACGCGCCGATCTCGCTCAGCAGCATCGCGGTGGGCTCGCCCACCATCCAGCCGAACAGACCGCCCGCCTCGCTGAGGGCCTGCGGGCCGACGGACGGCTGGGGGCGCCCGCCCGCGATATGGCAGAAGCCGGCGACCGTGATCGCCAGGAGGCCGAACCCGATGCCGATGCGGCCGTTGTCGTGCACCGACGAGGGATGGCGGAACAGCCAGCCGGCGAGCAGCAGGAGCGCCACCGGGAAGACGAACGCCGTCCGGCCGATGAGGAAGCCGAACGTGTAGGCGCTGATGTTGGTGGCGACCTCGTTGCCGATGAAGAACCACTCGGTGACCGCGCCGGCGATCGCGAGCATCACCAGCAGCAGCGGGAAGCCGTCGCGCCGGTCGTCCTTCTCGAGCGCCTCGGGACCGAAGGCCCGGAAGATGCCGCCGACCGCGTGGCCGAGACCGTTCCACGCGCGCACGGCGAGCGGCGGCCGGTCAGTCGCCTCGAAGTACGGCTTGGCGGCCGGCTCCGGCTTCTTGCGCGCGCGCGAGCCGCTGGCGGCCTCGGGCTTCGAGGCCGCCCGACTCTTGCTCGCGGCCTGGTTCTTGGACGCGGCGGGCGTGCGTGGCATGCCTCCACGGTACGTCGGACCACCGACATCCCGCGGGAGCGACGCCGGAACTGCCGCGGATCGGGGCCCTGAAGGCCGGCGCGCCACATCCGTCAGGCCGGGGCCGGCACTGCCCACCTGCGAGCAAAGCGAGCGTGTCGCGGAGCGGCCAACCGGCGTGCCCGGATGGAGCGTCAGCGACGTTGATACTGATAACGCCCCGCTCGGGTCTGACCCTGCCAGCGACTGACGCGATGTCTACCGGCTGATCCGTCGGCCCGGGCGGGGTGTCCTCCATGTGGCCGGCCAGGCGGACATGACCTCATAGGAGCCTGGTCTAGAGGCCCCGCCAACGTCTTGTCTGCCCGCCTGACCGGTTCGCTACCCGATCAAGGAAGCAGAACCATCATGACAACTCCTGCCCGTGAAGTCGTCGCGGGTGTCGACACGCACGCCGACACGCACCACGCCGCCGTCATCGACGCCGTCGGCCGCCGCCTCGGCGATGCCCAGTTCCCCACGACCACAGCGGGCTATGCCGCGCTGGCAGCGTTCCTGATCTCGTTCGGGATCGTGGTGCGCGTCGGCGTCGAAGGCACCGGCTCCTACGGTGCCGGCTTGTCTCGTCACCTGCGCAGCCTGGGCATGCTCGTCGCGGAGGTGATCCGCCCGAACCGGCAGCTCCGCCGCCTGCAGGGCAAGACCGACCCGATCGACGCCTACGCCGCCGCCCAAACCGCGCTGGCGGAAATGGACCTGCCAACCCCGAAGACCGCCGACGGCACGGTCGAAGCGATCCGGCAGCTGCTGGTCGCCCGCCGCAGCGCCGTCAAAGCCCGCACCGCGGCGATAGCTCAGATCAAGGCACTGCTGGTCACCGCTC
This sequence comes from Microbacterium paludicola, assembly GCF_039529675.1. Lineage (NCBI taxonomy): Bacteria > Bacillati > Actinomycetota > Actinomycetes > Micrococcales > Microbacteriaceae > Microbacterium > Microbacterium paludicola. The sequence goes on along the minus strand of NZ_BAAANG010000022.1, from coordinate 35,615 downwards.
CCGAGCAGACCCGGGCGTAGTTCCGCGGCCTGAGCGACGACAAGCTCATCGACACCCTCGCACGGTCCCGGCCCTCCAGCTCCGAGGCCATCGCGTCCGCTGCCGGGCACGCGCTACGCTCCCTCGCCCGCCGCCATCAGCACCTGGGCGAGGAGATCACCGACCTCGAGGCGCTGATGGCGCCCCTGGTGAAAGCCGAGAATCCGGCACTGGTCGCCGCGTTCGGCATCCACACCGTCACCGCCGCCCAGCTGCTGGTCACCGCCGGAGACAACCCCGACCGGCTACACAGCGAAGCCAGCTTCGCCGCACTCTGCGGCACCAGCCCCATCCCCGCCTCCAGCGGCAAGACCACCCGCCACCGCCTCAACCGCGGCGGCGACCGGCAAGCCAACACCGCCCTGCACCGCATCGCTCTGACTCGGATGAGCCACGACCGCAGGACCCGCGACTACATCGCCGGCCTGATCGCACGCGGCAAGGGCAAGAAGGAAGCCATGCGTTGCCTCAAACGCGCCATCGCCCGCGAGGTGTTCACTCACCTCACCAACCCCGCCGAAGTCCCCACCATCGACGACCTCCGCCCCCTACGCCAGGCACGAGGCCTCACCGTCGCAGCCGCCGCCGCGCACTTCGGCGTCTGGCCCGACAAGATCTCCACAATCGAACGCGGCGCCCGCCGCGACGACGACTTCGCCAACGCCTACCGGCAATGGCTCAACGCCGCTTGACAGGACATAGGAGCATCAGCCAATCGAGCGCGAGTGCCGGCGCCCCGCGAGCGGAGCGAGCCGCCGTCGCGGAGCGACGGCCTCAGAAGAACTGCGCCGCAGCGAAAGTCAGGCCTCGATGACGAGGGGCACGATCATCGGCCGGCGACGCAGCGACTGGTTGACCCAGCGGCCGATCGTGCGGCGCACCGTCTGCGACAGGGCGTGCGTGTCGCGCACACCTGACGCCGCTGCCTCCTCGAGCGCCTTGGCGATCTTGGGCTTGACGGCCTCGAACACCGAGTCGTCCTCGGCGATCCCTCGCGCGTGGATCTCGGGCCCGGTGATGATGCGGCCCGTCGCCGCGTCGACCACGACGATGACCGACACGAAGCCCTCCTCGCCCAGCGTGCGGCGATCCTTGAGGTCGGCGTCGGTGATCTCGCCGACGGTCGATCCGTCGACGTAGACGAAGCCGAGGTCGAGCTGCCCGACGACGCGCGCGATCCCGTCCTTCAGGTCGATGACCGAGCCGTTCTCGCCGAGGATGGTGCGCTCCTCGGCGACACCCGTGTCCTGCGCGAGCTTGGCGTTGGCCATCAGGTGGCGGTACTCGCCGTGCACCGGCAGCACGTTCTTCGGCTTCAGGATGTTGTAGCAGTAGAGCAGCTCGCCCGCCGCGGCGTGACCCGAGACGTGCACCTTCGCGTTCGACTTGTGCACGACGTTGGCGCCGAGCTTCGTGAGCCCGTCGATCACTCGGTAGATGGCGTTCTCGTTGCCCGGGATCTGGCTCGACGCGAGGATCACCGTGTCGCCCGCGCCAGGCTCGATCGCGTGGTCGAGGTTCGCCATCCGGCTGAGCACGGCCATCGGCTCACCCTGCGAGCCCGTCGACATGTAGACGATCTGGTCGTCCGGGATGTCCTTGGCCTTCTTGTAGTCGACGAGGACGTTGTCCGGGACCTTGAGGTAGCCGAGGTCGGCCGCGATCGTCATGTTGCGCACCATGCTGCGCCCGAGCAGCGCCACGCGGCGGCCGTTGGCCGCGGCGGCGTCGAGCACCTGCTGCACGCGGTGGACGTGGCTCGAGAAGCTCGCCACGATCACGCGTCCCGGCGTCTTGGAGATGACCTGGTCGATGACCGGGCCGATCGCACGCTCGGTCGGCGTGAAGCCGGGGACGTCGGCGTTCGTCGAGTCGGGAAGGAACAGGTCCACGCCCTCCTCGCCGAGGCGGGCGAAGGCGCGCAGGTCGGTGATGCGGCCGTCGAGCGGCAGCTGGTCCATCTTGAAGTCACCGGTGTGCAGCACGAGGCCCGCGGGGGTGCGGATCGCGATGGCGAGCGCATCCGGGATCGAGTGGTTGACCGCGACGAACTCGAGCACGAACGGCTCGATGTCCCACTCCTCCTCTTCCTTCACGACCGTGAGCACGGGCTTGATCCGGTGCTCCTTGAGCTTCGCCTCGACGAGCGCTAGGGTCAGCGCCGATCCGATCAGGGGGATGTCCTGGCGCAGCTTCAGGAGGTACGGCACGGCGCCGATGTGGTCCTCGTGGCCGTGCGTGAGCACGACGCCGACGATGTCGTCGAGGCGGTGCTTGATCGGCTCGAAGTCGGGCAGGATCAGGTCGACGCCCGGCTGGTGCTCCTCGGGGAAGAGCACGCCGCAGTCGACGATCAGGATCTTGCCGTCGAACTCGTACGTCGTCATGTTGCGACCGACCTCGCCGAGGCCGCCGAGCGGCGTGACGCGCAGGGCGCCCTTCTCGAGCGCGGGAGCATCGTAGACCGGAGTGGACATGGTCCGCCTTTCGCGGACGCCGCCGAGCGGCATCCGGGGTTCGCACCGGATGCCGCGCGCGGCATCCGGTCTCGTGTGTTGTGTTGTGTGTGCGGCGTTCTCGGCCGCGGGGAGATCTGTGTGCGGCGCGTGGCGCCGGGGTCAGCGGGTCGTGCCGGCGATCTTGGGCAGCGCTCCGCCGGCGGCCGCGTTGCGGTCGGGACGGAAGTTGGAGAAGTCGACGCCCGCGACATCCTTCACGAGGGCCAGCTCGTCCTCGATGATCGCGGCCTCCCACTCCTCCGGGCCCACCAGCGGCAGACGCACGCGGGGGCTGGAGATGCGGCCGAGGCCGTGCAGGATGTACTTCGCCGACACGGTGCCGGGAACGTGCGTCATGACGGCGCGGACGAGCGGCTCGAGCTTCTTGTGCTGCTCGGTGGCCGTCGCGAGGTCGCCGCGGTTCACCGCGTCGACGATCGTGCGGTACGGCGTCGCGGCGATGTTCGCCGTCACGCCGATGAGGCCCGAGGCGCCGATCGCCAGGTGCGGAAGCACGTTCGCGTCGTCGCCCGAGAAGTAGAGCAGGTCGGTCTGGTTCAGCACCCGGCTGACCTCGCTGAAGTCGCCCTTGGCGTCCTTGATGGCCAGGATGTTCGGGTGCTTGGCGAGACGCAGGATGGTCTCGTACTTGATCGGCACGCCGGTGCGGCCGGGGATGTCGTACAGGATGACCGGCAGGTCGGTCGAGTCGGCGACAAGGCGGAAGTGCGTGAGGATGCCCGCCTGGGTCGGCTTGTTGTAGTACGGCGTGACGATCATGATGCCGTCGGCGCCGGCCTTCTCGCTCTTGCGGTAGAGCTCGATCGCGTGGGCGGTCTCGTTGGATCCGCCGCCGGTGATGATCTTGGCGCGGCCCGCGGCCACGTCCTTGCCGGCCTCGACGAGGCGCAGCTTCTCGGGATCGGTCAGGGTCGACGTCTCGCCGGTGGTGCCGGTGACGACGATGCCGTCGGCGCCGGAGGTGATGACGTCGTCGATGTGCTTCTCGACGGCGGGCCAGTCGACCTCGCCGTCGGCCGTCATCGGAGTGACGAGCGCGACGAGCACCTGTCCGAAGGGGTTGCCCGAGTGCGTCATGCTCCCAGGCTATCGCCCTGCGACTGTGCGTCACCGCCCGGCTGCGGGTGGCGGTGCGGTGCCGCCATTCGTCGGAGGTGCCGCGCTCAGGGGATGTGGTGCGGATGTGTGCGTGTCGACCGCATCGGGCCCCTTCAGCCCCGGCGCCCCTGGGCGCGGGCCGGGGAGAGCTCCGCCAGGATGGCGGCCTCTACGATCGGCCACTCGTAGCGGACGAGCGCGTAGTCGAAGCGGAGCCTGCCGAATCCGCGCGCAGCGGCGAGCGCGTCACGGCGGAGGTCCTTGTGGCGCTCGCTCGGGCCATCGTGGTTCTCCTTGCCATCGATCTCCACGATGAGCCAGCCGTCGAGGACGAAGTCGACCCGGCCGACGCCATCGATCCTCACCTGGCATTCGACGCGGATCCCGCGACGCGCGAGACGGAGGCGGACGATGGACTCGAGTCCGCTCTCGGCATCCGGGCGTGCGAAGTCCACGAGCCAGCGGTGACGTGCTGAGAGTCGCTGCCTCACGCGCCGCCTGTCGGCCGCGGTCAGCTTGCCCTGCTGCCACGCCGACTCGTACGCGGCGAGAAATGCCTCCTGACCAAGACAGTCCGCAGCCTGGACGAGCGCATCGACAAGGGAGACGACTCCGAACGCGGCACCGGAATCGTCCCAGTGGGAGACGCAATCGCACGCCGTGTGCGCATGGCGGCTGCCGTGTTCCCCCAACCAGACGTGGGTCTTCTGCTCGTCGTCGAGCACCCAGACGCCGTGGTGCCTGAGAGCGGACGCACACGCGAGGGCGCCGCCGTGCTCAGCCGCCCGTACCACCTCGCTGTCGGCCGACCTCTTCCGGTACAGACCACGCCTGATCCGGATCAGGCCGTTCGCGGAGCACGCCGCCACGATGTCGCGTTTCGTCATCCCGGCGGCGTACAGATCCGCTGTCCGCCAGACACCTGCCTCGATCACCTTCATGCCGCCAGCGTTCGGCCCGTCGGCTGCCGCCGGCCGACGTAGAGCGGAAAGTGGAGCAAGGTTCCGTGAGACCTCGGCTGTGGACGAGAGGCCGGGGTCGTGGGAGTCCCGCATTCAGGGGATGCGGGACGCGTGTGCACGCGCCCGGCACGCGAGCCGCGTTGCGCACCACCTCCCCTGAGCGCGGGACCGCCCCGCGTCACTTCGCGCCGCGCCTCCGACGCGGGATGTGCCGGACTCAGGGGTTGCGGGGCAGATCGACACGTGGCGACATCATCGGTCGCCGCCTGTCGCACATCCCCTGAGCACCGGACAGAACTCCGCGGCCTGCGCGGCGGCGCACCGACGACTGGGCGGGCGCACCGACGACTGAGCGCAACCGCGCGACGCGCGGGGGCTCAGGCGCGGCGGAGGACCTCGAAGCGGTAGCGGGTGCCGGTGCGGCTTGTGTGCCACTCCCCCGGCGCGGGGTCGGCGCGCACGAGGCGCCACGAGCCGTCGATCTCTGGGGCGAACGCGTCGCCCGCGACGTCGAGGTCGATGCGGGTGACCCACAGCTCGTCGAGGCGAGGCATCGCCTGGCGGTAGATCTCGGCGCCGCCGATCACCCACACCTCGTCGTCGAGCTCCGCCGCACGGTTCAGCGCGGCATCGAGCGTGTGCGCCACCTCGGCACCGGGCGCCTCGAACGACGCGTCGCGTGTGACGACGATGTTCGGGCGGTCGGGCAGCGGGCGGAACCGCTCGGGGAACGACTGCCAGGTGCGGCGCCCCATCACCACGGGCGAACCGGTCGTCGCGCGCTTGAAGAACGCCATGTCCTCGGGCAGGTCCCAGGGCATTCCCCCCTCTGCGCCGATCGCACCCGAGGCCGCCTGCGCCCAGATCGCGCGGAGCGGCATCAGACCGCGACGGCCGCGCGGATCGGCGGGTGGTGCTGGTAGTCGTGAACCGCGAAGTCCTCGAACTCGTAGTCGAAGATCGAGGCGGGCTTCCGCGTGATCTCGAGCGTGGGGTACGGGAAGGGGTCGCGCGAGAGCTGCTCGGCGACCTGCTCGCGGTGGTTGTCGTAGATGTGCACGTCACCGCCGGTCCAGACGAACTCGCCCGGCTCGAGGCCCGCCTGCTGCGCCATCATCAGCGTGAGGAGCGCATACGAGGCGATGTTGAACGGCACGCCGAGGAACATGTCGGCGCTGCGCTGGTAGAGCTGGCACGACAGCTTGCCGTCGGCCACGTAGAACTGGAAGAACGCGTGGCACGGCGGCAGCGCCATGTTCGGGATCTCGGCGGGATTCCACGCCGAGACGATGATCCGTCGCGAGTCGGGGTTCGTCTTCAGCAGGTCGACCGCCTGCTGGATCTGGTCGATCTGCTCGCCGCTCGGCGTCGGCCACGAGCGCCACTGCACGCCGTAGACGGGCCCGAGGTCGCCGTCCTCATCGGCCCACTCGTCCCAGATGGTGACACCGCGCTCCTGCAGCCAGCGGACGTTGGAGTCGCCGCGCAGGAACCACAGCAGCTCGAGCGCCACCGACTTGAAGTGCACGCGCTTCGTGGTGATGAGCGGGAAGCCCTGCGACAGGTCGTAGCGCAGCTGCCGGCCGAAGACGCTCGTTGTGCCGGTCCCCGTCCGGTCATCCTTGTGCGTGCCGTGGGCGAGCACATCGCGCAGCAGGTCTTCGTAGGGGGTCGGGATCGCCTGGGTCACGCCCCCAGGGTAAGCCCGGTCACGGACATCCGGATCGTCGGCGCGCGACATCCGGATCCGTCGCGACCGCTGCCGGCCAGCCCGTGGGGAGTTCTGCCCCCGTTCACCAGATGGTCGCGCGTGCGTGGGTCGCACCCGCCAGCGTCGGGCGCGTGACGACCTTCCCCTCGCAGCGCCGCCGGCACCCCTCGCCCGCCGCGCTCATCGCCCTGTCCGCCGCGACATCGCTCGTCGCGGCTCTCGTCCCCTCCGCCGCCTCCGCGGCGGTCACCGCGTCCGGCCACTCCGGCGGATCGAAGCCCGTGCACACGCTCGTGCCCACGCTCGATGCCCGCGCGACCCTGTCGGCGGACTTCCTGGCGGAGGGCCCGGCCTCCGGCGCGCAGATGACGCCCGCCAACGGCCGCACGGGTCCCTTCGACGGCCAGGTCATCCCCGGCTTCTCGGCGATGCTCGACAACGGCGACGGCACGTTCTGGGCCCAGCCTGACAACGGCTTCGGCAGCAAGGGCAACTCGGCCGACTTCCTCCTGCGCAACTACCTGGTCCAGCCCGACTGGCAGACCGCGGAGGGCGGCTCCGGCGAGATCGAGGTGCTCTCCCACATCTCGTACAACGACCGCAACGACGTGCTCGACTTCCCGATCGTCAACGAGGACACCGACGAGCGCCTGCTCACGGGCGCCGACTTCGACATCGAGTCGGTCGTCCGCGCCAAGGACGGCACGTTCTGGGTGGGCGAGGAGTTCGGCCCGTTCCTGCTCCACTTCGACGAGGACGGCACGCTGCTCGAGAAGCCGTATCCGCTCACCGGCGCCCAGTCGCCCCAGAACCCGTACCTCGGCGGCGCGCAGCCGACCGTGGCCGCCAGCCGCGGCTTCGAGGCGATGGCCGGATCGCGCGACGGGCGCTTCCTGTACCCCGTGCTCGAGGGCGCCTACCTTGCCGACACCGACCAGCGCCGCCGGGTCATCAACGAGTTCGACACCCGCAAGGGCGCGTACACGGGGCGGACCTGGTCGTACCAGACCGACCTCGCCGCGAACGTGATCGGCGACGCCTTCACGACCCGCGACGGCGACCTGCTGCTGATCGAGCGCGACGACTTCGAGGGAGACCAGTCGGTCATCAAGCGCGTCTACGAGGTCAGCCTCGGCAAGCGCACCGACGCGGAGGGATTCCTCGAGAAGAGCCTCGTGCTCGATGCGCTGCGCATCGACAACCCGCACGGCATCGACGCGGGCGAGGGATACGGCCTCGGCGAGACCTACTCGCTGCCGGTGCAGTCGTTCGAGACGGTGCTGCAGCTGCGCGATGGGCGCCTGCTGATCGGCAACGACAACAACTTCCCCGGCAACGACGCGCGCAACACGGGAACGCCGGATGACACGGAGTTCGCGATCGTCGACCTGCAGCGCACGAAGACGACGGCGGATGCGCTCACCGTCGTGGCCCACCGCGGCGCGAGCGGCTACCGCCCCGAGCACACGCTCGCGGCGTACGAGACCGCGATCACGCAGTGCGCCGAGTACATCGAGCCGGATGTCGTCTCGACGAAGGACGGCGTTCTCGTCGCTCGCCACGAGAACGAGATCGGCGGCACGACCGACGTCGCCGCGCACCCCGAGTTCGCCGACCGCCGCACGACCAAGATGATCGACGGCGTGCAGGTGACCGGCTGGTTCACCGAGGACTTCACCCTCGCCGAGCTGCGCACTCTCCGCGCCGAGGAGCGCCTGCCCCAGGTGCGCCCGCAGAGCGCCGCGTTCGACGGCCTGTATGGCATCCCGACCCTCGACGAGGTCATGGATCTCGCTCGCCACTCGCAGACGTGCGACGGCCGCCCGGTCGGCGTGTATCCCGAGACGAAGCACCCCACGTACTTCGACGGGATCGGCCTCTCGCTCGAGGAGCCGCTGGTCGCCGAGCTGGGCCGCAACGGCCTCGACCGCCGCGACGCTCCGGTGATCCTGCAGAGCTTCGAGACCGGCAACCTGCGCGACCTGAACGAGATGACGGACGTGCCGCTCGGGCAGCTCGTCAACAGCTCGGGCGCGCCGTACGACCTGGTCGCGGCGGGCGATGACCGCACGTACGCCGACCTCGTCACGGCGGAGGGCCTCGCCGAGATCGCCGGTTACGCCGACGGCCTGGGGGCCGAGAAGAGCGTGATCATCCCGCGCAACGCCGACGGCACGCTCGCCGAGCCGAGTGACGTGGTGGACGACGCGCATCGCGCGGGCCTGATCGTCCACGCCTGGACGTTCCGTGTCGAGAACCAGTTCCTCGCGGCCGACTTCCGCTCGAGCACCGACCCGAACGCACCCGGCGACCTCGCCGGCGAGATCCGGGCCTTCCTCGAGACCGGCATCGACGGGTTCTTCAGCGACAACCCCGACATCGGCGCCGCCACGGCCGCCGAGCCCATCGCCGCCCAGTAGCCGGCGACAGGATCGGCCCGTCCCCACCCGGGGACGGGCCGATCCGCGTGTTACGGGCGGTGTCGCCGGCGGCCCGTGTCGCCTTCCGGGCGGGCTATCGTGCAGGCGTGGATCCCGTCACCGCCTTCGTCGTGCTGGGCGCCATCGTGCTCGTCGCGGTGGCGATCGGCATCGTGCTGCGCCGGCGGGACGGGCGCGTGCGCGCGACGCCGGCCGCCGAGGCCGCGACACCGGCCTCGCTCGACCTTCCCGAGAGCGCGTTCGGCGCGCACGCGACGCTCGTGCAGTTCAGCACCGAGTACTGCACGCGCTGCCCCGCCACCCGCCGCGTGCTGGGCGGCATCGCACGGGAGCGGGACGGCGTCGCCCACGTCGACGTCGACCTGACCCGCCGGCCCGACCTGACGCGCCGCTTCGGCGTGCTGCAGACCCCCACCACGCTGATCGTCGATGCGAGCGGCGCCGTGCGCGCCCGCATCGGCGGCGCGCCCCGCCCGCACGACGTGGCCCGAGAGCTCGATCGCCTCCTGGAGGACGCACATGCCTGACTCCCCCGCCGGAATCGACCCGCGCGGCCCGCGCTTCGCCGCCGGCATCACCACCGTGCTGCTCGTGGTCGCGACCTACCTGGCGCTCACGGGCGTCTCGCCCCGCCTGGGGCAGGAGACCGCGAGCTTCGGCTGGTTCGCGTATCAGCCGCTCGCCGACGCGGTCTTCGTCCCCGGCGCCTCGCCGTTCGCGCAGCGGATCGCGGATGCCGGCTTCGTGGCGGTGGCGATCGCGGCCGCACTGTTCCTGTGGGGCGTGCTGTCGCCCCGCACCGCGCCGTGGGGCGTCGTGTTCCGCCGGCTCGTGCGCCCCCGCCTCGCGCCGCCGACCGAGCTCGAGGATCCGCGCCCGCCGCGCTTCGCGCAGGGTGTCGGGCTGTTCGTGACGGTGGTGGGCCTGATCCTGCACGCGGCCGGGGTGCCCTGGGCGCTCGTCGTCGCCGCCGCGGCCGCACTGATCGCGGCGTTCCTGAATGCGACATTCGGCCTGTGCCTCGGCTGCCAGCTGTACCTGCTGCTGCAGCGGGCAGGCATCCTGGGGCGCTCGCGCACCGCCTGACACGCGGACGCGGCCCCGGCGCGCTGGACGCGCCGGGGCCGCTTCGTCTGTCGCCGGGTCAGGGGCGCCCCCTGAAGCGCCGGTGACCGGGCCGCGCGGCACCGCGGCGACGCAGAATCGGGGCACATCGTGACGCCGCCGAGCCACCGGGTTAGGCTGGCGACCACACCGCTCACCCCCCGATTCGGAGGACCTCATGACCGTCACCAGCGAAGCCACCACCGCCTGGACCGGAAGCCTCGCCGAGGGATCCGGAGCCGTCTCCTTCGCGTCCGGGATCGGATCGTTCCCGGTGAACTGGAAGGCCCGCTCGGAGGGCTCCGACTCGACCACGACGCCCGAGGAGCTCATCGCCGCCGCGCACGCCTCGTGCTTCAGCATGGCGCTGTCGCACGCGCTGAGCGAGAACGGCACCCCGCCCGAGAAGCTCGACACGACCGCCTCGGTCACCTTCAAGCCGGGCACCGGCATCACGGGCAGCCACCTGAATGTGAGCGCCACGGTCCCGGGCCTCGACGCGCAGAAGTTCCAGGAGATCGCCGAGGGTGCGAAGGCCGGCTGCCCGGTCTCCCAGGCGCTCGCGGGCATCGAGATCACGCTCGAGGCCTCGCTGGCGTGATGCACCGCCCCTCGCGACGCGGTTGAGGGAGGCGACCCTGTGCACATCGTCATCGGGGGCGCGTCCGGTCTGATCGGACGCGCCCTCGTCACCGCCCTGCGCGATCGAGGCGACCGCGTGACCCGCCTCGTGCGCCACGCGCCCTCGGCGCCCGATGAGGTGCGCTGGCTGAACGGCACTCCCCTGGATCCGGACGTCGTCGCCGGCGCGGACGCCGTCGTCGGATTGAACGGCGCCAGCATCGGGCGCCTGCCGTGGACACGCGGCTACCGCAGCCGCCTGCTGTGGTCGCGGATCACCCCGACGCGCACGCTCGCGCGGGCGATCGAGACCCTGCCGGCAGCCGAGCGACCCCTGTTCGCGTCGGCCAGTGCGGTGGGCTTCTACGGCTCGGGACGCGGCCAGACCCTCACCGAGGATTCGCGCCCCGGCAGCTCATTCCTCGCCTCGCTGTGCGTCGAGTGGGAGCACGCGGCCCGCATCGCGGGCGAGCGCGTGGCTCTGCTGCGCACGGCGCCCATCCTGCATCCGGACGCGGTGCTGAAGCCGTTGATCGCCCTCACCCGCGCGGGCATCGCGGGGCCGCTCGGATCCGGCACGCAGGCCTGGCCGTGGATCTCGCTCGAGGACGAGGTCGCCGCGATCCTGCACGTGCTCGACCGCGGGCTGACGGGTCCTGTCAACCTCACCGGACCGACCCGCGCGACCGCGAACGACATCGGGTTCGCGCTTGCGCGGCGTCTGAACCGGCCTTACGTGCTGCGCGCGCCGGCGCGTGCCCTGCGGCTCGTGCTCGGTGAGACGTTCGCGAACGACATGCTCCTCACCGACGCGCACGTGGTGCCCGAGGCGCTCGCGTCATCCGGCTTCGCGTTCCGCCACCGGACGGCCGAGGACGCGATCGCCGCCGCGATCCCCCGCTGAGTCGAGCGGCCCGCCGCGCGCCTCAGCGGCTCGCTCGCTCGCGCCGGATCGCCTCCCGAGCGGCCTGACGCGCGCGTGCGCGGTCGCCGGCGGCGTCGTAGACGAGGCTGAGGCGGAACCAGGCCCGCCAGTCGTCCGGTCGCTCCTCGACCTCCGCCCGGTAGCGGGGGAAGAGGGCCTCGGCGTCGGCGCGCGTGGGGCGGCCGCTCGGCGTCGTCGCCACGACGTCGTCGGGGAGGCCTCCCTCGTCCTCGAGCCGGCGGGCGACCTGCTCTGCCCGGATGCCGAACCACAGCTCGCGCCCCAGCGCCCAGGCGGCGATGAGGGGCAGCACGATCAGCGCGATCCCCATGGCGATGCCGACGGGCTCGCCGGTCTGCACGAGCTGCACCGCCCGCCACCCGACCACGCCGATGTACAGCGCGAGGAGCGCGGCCATCACGGCCGCGCCGATGCGGGCGCTCACGCGCTCGTCGCCCGCGCGACCTGCCCCGGGACCGACTCGTCCGCGACCGTGCGGGGCTCCGCCGCCTTGGGTGCGCCGATCCCGATGTCGATGAAGTTCTCCAGGCCGATGACGACGCCGCGCACGCCGATCGCGTGCTCGAGCGCGATACGGATGCCGGGGGCGTACGCCGCGGCAGGATCGATCGTGTCGTGGACGATCGTGAGGGCCTCGCCCGGGCCGGACAGGATGGTCTCCTGCCGCGCGATCACGCCGGGGCGCCGCAGCGAGTGGACGGGAACGCTCGCCACCTGCTGCCCGCGAGCACGCTGATCCACGTGCGGCGCATCCACCGGCGTGCGGCGGGCTGCGGCGATGAGCTCGGCCGTCCGCACCGCGGTACCGCTGGGCGAATCGACCTTCGTGTCGCGGTGGGCCTCGACGATCTCGGCCGAGGGGAAGAACCGCGCGGAGGCCGCGGCGATCGCGCTGCCGATCACCGACCCCAGGGAGAAGTTCGGGACGAACACCGCGCCGGTGCCGGCGGCGTCCACGAGCGGGCGCACAAGCGCGATGCGCTCGGCCGACCATCCGCTCGTGCCGACGAGGACGTTGAGCCCGCGCTCGATCGCGGCGCGCACGACGTCGATGCTCACGGCGGGAACGGAGGCGTCCACCACGAGGTCGGCCCCCTCGAGCTCGGCGAGATCGCTGCGCGAGCCGAGCACGGCCGAGACCTCGAAGCCGTCCAGGCCGTCGATCACCTCGTGGATGATGCCGCCTAGCTTGCCGGTGCCGCCGACGAGGGCGATCCGTGTCGTCATGGTCCCATCCTAGGTTCGGCACCCCGGTTCCCCGGGCGGCTTGACTTCGCGCGCCGCTTCCCCGAAGTGCGCGCGCGAGGTGCCGGGTTCTCCGGCGGGCGCAAGGTGCCGGGTTCTTCGGAGATGTCGTGTTCTCCGGAGAGGATCCGCGATCTCGACCCGGAGAAGCCGGTTTCTCCGGAGAACTGGCGCGGGCACCGCGGCCGTGGCGCCGTCATAGGCTCGAACGGTGATCACGTTCCGCGCCGCATCCCCCGCCGACCCCGACGCCCACGAGCTGATCGTCGAGTACTTCGCCGAGCGCGCCGCAGGCTTCCCCGGCGACTACAAGCCCACCCTTCCGGGCCCCGACGCGTTCCGCGCGCCCGACGGCATCCTGCTGCTCATCGAGCACGACGAGCGCGGCCTCATCGGCTGCGGCGCCATCCGGCGCATCGCCGACGGCCCGCTCGGGGCGCGCTTCGAGGTCAAGCACGTCTACACCCGCCCCGCGGCCCGCGGCCTCGGCGCCGGACGCCTGCTCATGCAGGAGCTCGAGCGCCATGCCCGCGAGTGGGGCGGCCGCGAACTCGTGCTCGACACCCACCACACGCTCGAGGCCGCGGCGGCCCTCTACGCCCGCACCGGGTTCGCGCAGATCGAGCCCTACAACGACAACCCGAACGCGAGCCGCTGGTATGGGAAGCCCCTCGCCTGACGGTTCGCCGCTGGATCCTGCACATGCCCTCGAAGGGCCCTTAGGGTGAGGGCATGAAGCCGAAGACGCGAGGCAGCTTGATCGCGTACGGCGGATTGCTCGCGATCCTCGGAAGCGTCGCTGCTGTCGTCTATTTCTTCCAACCGTGGCGGACCTGCTCATACGAAGACACATCTGTCGGCTGCGCGATGCTCCCTGCCGACGCCACCGGCATGGTCATCGCCTTCTGCATTGCTGCGATCGGCGGCCTGGTCTTCATCATCGGGATCACCGCGAGGGCGTCAGTCGAACCGTCCGTACGCTGAACGACGACAACCCGAACGCGAGCCGCTGGTACGGGAAGCCGCTCGCCTGATCCGCCGCCCGGGATCCGGGCCGCCGGGTTCTCAGGAGATGCCGCGTTCTCCGGACCGCCGGGGCCCATCCGCTCCGGAGAAGCCGGGATCTCCGGTGAATCCGGCGCGCGCGGGCCGCTTGAGCCGCAGCAGCGCCGCACACAGCAGGGCGGCGGACGGCAGGGTCGCGAGCCCGAGCCCCGGCTGGACGACCGTCGCGATCCCGACACCGGCGGCCGCGGATGCGGTGAGCCAGAAAGCCACCCGGCGACGGAATGCCAGGGCGACGACGGCGATGGCGAGCGCGATCGTCGCCGTGAGCGCCGCCGGGCCGACCCAGATCATCCAGAAGTCGATGCGGGGGACGCCCGACGGGAAGGAGACGAGCTCGTCCGAGCCGTACCTCGTCCACGCGAGCGTCCAGACGACGGGCAGGACGGCGAGCACCGTGAACCCCCCACGCGCGACCAGCTCACGACGCGCGATCAACGCGACGACCAGTCCCACGATCAGGCTCAGGCCTGTCATCGCCAGCAGGATCACCCCGGGGATGATGTAGGAGATGCCGTCGGCGCAGGTCCACGCGCCTTCGCCCTCGCTGCCAGGCGGATAGGTGTTGCAGTTGATGCGCAGCTGCTCGCGCAGCAGCCCGACCGTCGGCACGCTGAACAGCAGCGCGGCGAATCCACCGGCGACGATCACGAGCGCTCCGGCCACGTCCGACTCCTCGCGCCGCGCCATATCAGCCTCCCGAGAACCGACCGGGATCAGACCGGGATCTGGTCGGGCAGGCCCGTGCGCAGCTCCATCGGCAGGTGCGCGAGGTCGTTGTGGGTGAGGAGCGTCCAGGGGCGGCCCTGACGCTGCGCGATGACGGTGAGGCCGCAGTTCGCCTGGTTGAGCGTCATCCAGCGCCACTCCGGGGCGCCGAGCACCTCGCGCACGAACCACGAGATCACGAAGTTATGGGTGATGAGCAGTTCGTGCACGTCGCCGGCCTTGCGGACGAGGAACTCTCCCACCGCGTCGGCCATCTGCGCCTTGCCCGCCTCGATCTGCGCCTCGGTGACGCCGCCGAAGAACGGCTCGAACGCGGCAGGCGTCTCGTCGGTCATCCCGGTCGGGACGCAGTCGAACAGCAGGGCGTGCGGCTCGGGCGTGACGGCCGGCAGCCGCTCGGCGATGATGCGCGCCGTGTCGTCGGCGCGCACGAGCGGCGAGTGCCACATGTTCGCGAGCGGGATGCCCGAGAGGCGGTCGGCGATGAGCTCGGCCTGGCGCCGACCCCGAGGGGACAGCGGGCCGTCCTCCATGCCGTGCTCGGCGTCCATCTGCTCGCCGTGACGGACGAGATAGATGTAGTGCGCCACTGACCCACCCCCGTCGTTCACCGCGTCGCGTTCACTCGTCACGGACTCTGCGTGCGGCATCGAAGCGCCCGCGGTCCTCCCCCACACTACGTGACGGGACCGACACCGTCCCGGCGGATCCCTCAGCGAGCCGCGATCGAGGCGATCCGGATCACTCGGTCGCCTTCGTGAGCTCGGACAGGTGCGCGCGGGTCAGCCGCACCCCGACGCCCTGGACGAGCTCGTCGAGCTGCGACGGCGAGAACGTGTTCACGATCGGCGCCGCCACGGAGCGCTGCGCGAGAAGCCACGCGATGGCGATGGCCGCGTGCGGTACCGCCAGCTCGGCGGCGATCGCATCCAGCGCCTTCAGCACCCGCACACCGCGGCGGTTCAGGCTCCCGGCGAGCTGGCTTCCCCGCGTGGACGCCGCGACGCCCTGACGCGAGCGGTGCCGGCCGGACAGGAAGCCGTGCTCGAGCGCCTGCGACGGCGTGACGGCGAGCCCCTGCGCACCGGCGACCAGCCGCAGGTCGCCCTCGAACTCCTGGCGGCGCATGAGGTTGTACGGAACGTCCAGGGTCTCCAGGCGCGGGTAGCCGGCGGAGGCGAGGATGCGCGCCTCGATCAGCTGCTCGGCGGTGAACCCGTAGGAGCCGATGTGACGGACCTTGCCCGTCTCGACCAGCCACTCGGCGGTCGCCAGCGCGTCCTCGATCGATCCGCCCCGCTCGGCCGTCGCATCCAGGTACAGCACGTCGATCCGGTCGGTGCCGAGGCGCGTCAAGGAGGCCTCGACCGCGCGGACGAGGTTGGTCGAGCCGAGGCCCGGGTTGTCGGGGTGGTCGCCGACCCGCACTGCCAGCACGATGTCGTCCCGCAGTCGGCGGGTGTGCATCCACCGGCCGATGATGTGCTCGCTGCGCCCCGCCGAGAAGCTGTCGGCGGTGTGTACGGCGTTGCCGCCGAACGCCGCGAAGTGGTCGAGCAGCGCGTTGGCGCGATCCTGATCCACGGTCCAGCCGAACTCCGCGCCGCCGAGCATCAGCGGGAAGACCTCGAGACCCGTCTCGCCCAGCTTCTCGCGCACGAGCGTGCCGACCGCGGGGCCCACGACCGGGATCGGTGCCGAGGGGTGCTCGGCGGAGGCGGACGAGCCCGGGGCACGTCCGATCGGATCGACCGTGCCGACCTGCGCCTCATCCATGGCCTGCCCCCTTCACGCGGCAGCCGAGGCCCGGCAGCATCCACGTCACGCCGTTGACGGCGTGTGCTTCGAGGGTATTCCAGGGCCCGCGGAGCGAGACGCACCGCGCCGTAACACTTTCGTCACGCCGACCCCGAGCCGCCGTCCGGGGATTCCGACCCCCGGACGCGGAACGGCCCGCCCATCCCGGAGGATGAGCGGGCCGTTCGCGATGGACGACGCGGGGCGCCGCCCGGGAGGCTCAGGCCTCGACGGTCTCCTCGGCGGGCGCGTCGCCCGCCTGGCTCTCGTCGATGACCGGCTCGAGCGCCATCTTGCCGCGGTCGTCGATCTCGGCGATGCGGACCAGGATCTTCTGGCCCACCGAGACGACGTCCTCGATGTTCTCGACGCGCTTGCCGCCGTTCAGCTTGCGGATCTGCGTCACGTGCATGCGACCATCCTTGCCCGGAAGCAGCGAGATGAACGCGCCCGAGGGGATGATCTTCACGACCGTGCCGAGGAACTGCTCGCCGATCTCCGGGTTGGTCGGGTTGGCGATCGCGTTCACCTGCGCGCGGGCCGCCTCGGCCGAGGGGCCGTCGGTCGCGCCGATGTAGACGGTGCCGTCCTCCTCGATGGAGATCTGCGCGCCGGTCTCATCCTGGATCGCGTTGATCGTCTTGCCCTTGGGGCCGATCAGCTCGCCGATCTTGTCGACCGGGATCTGCACGCTGATGACGCGGGGCGCGGTCGGCGCCATCTCGTCGGGAGCGTCGATCGCGGCGTTCAGGACCTCGAGGATGCGCAGGCGCGCGTCCTTCGCCTGGGTCAGCGCGCCGGTCAGCACCTCGGTGGGGATGCCGTCGAGCTTGGTGTCGAGCTGGATCGCCGTGACGAACTCGCTCGTGCCCGCGACCTTGAAGTCCATGTCGCCGAGGGCGTCCTCGGCGCCGAGGATGTCGGTCAGCGCGGCGTAGCGCGTCTGGCCGTCGACCTCGTCGGACACCAGGCCCATGGCGATGCCGGCGACGGGGGCGCGCAGCGGCACACCCGCGTTCAGCAGCGACAGCGTGGAGGCGCAGACGGAGCCCATCGACGTGGAGCCGTTCGAGCCCAGCGCCTCCGAGACCTGACGGATCGCGTAGGGGAACTCCTCGCGGGTCGGCAGGACGGGGACGAGCGCGCGCTCGGCGAGGAAGCCGTGGCCGATCTCGCGACGCTTCGGGCTTCCCACGCGGCCGGTCTCACCGGTCGAGTAGGGCGGGAAGTTGTAGTGGTGCATGTACCGCTTGCTCGTCGTGGGCGAGAGCGAGTCGATCTGCTGCTCCATCTTCAGCATGTTCAGCGTGGTGACGCCCATGATCTGGGTCTCACCGCGCTGGAAGATCGCCGAGCCGTGGACGCGCGGGATGACCTGCACCTCGGCGTCGAGCGGACGGATGTCGGCGAGGCCGCGGCCGTCGATGCGGACGCCCTCGGTCAGGATGCGACCGCGCACGATCTTCTTCGTGACCGACTTGTAGGCGGCGGAGAACTCGAGCGGGGCCGCGGCGGGCAGCTCGCCTGCCTCGACCTTCTCGATCAGCTCGGCCTTGACGCGGTCCTTGATCGCGTCGTCGGCGGCCTGGCGCTCCTGCTTGTCGGCGATCTGGTACACCTTCACCAGCTCGTCGTAGGCCTTCTCGTTCACGAACGCGAAGGTCTCGTCGCTGTAGGCCGGGAAGACCGGGAACTCCAGCGGAGCCTTCTTCGACGTCGCCGCCATCTCGGCCTGCGCCGCGACGAGCTGCTTGATGAAGGGCTTCGAGGCCTCGAGGCCCTGGGCCACGATCTCCTCGCTCGGCTTGGTGGCGCCGGCCTTGATGAGGTTCCAGCTGTGCTCGGTGGCCTCGGCCTCGACCATCATGATCGCGACGTCCTCGTTGCCCTCGGCGTCGGTGACGACGCGTCCGGCGACGATCAGGTCGAACACGGCCGACTCGAGCAGCTCGGCGTTCGGGAACGCGACCCACTGGTCGGCTCCCTCGCCCTGGCCGGGGATGAGCGCGAGGCGCACACCGGCGATGGGGCCCGAGAACGGCAGGCCCGAGATCTGGGTCGACGCCGACGCGGCGTTGATCGCGAGCGCGTCGTAGAACTCGCCCGGAGCGATCGAGAGGACCGTCACGACGATCTGGATCTCGTTGCGCAGGCCGTCGACGAACGACGGGCGCAGCGGACGGTCGATCAGACGGCAGACGAGGATCGCCTCGGTGGACGGGCGGCCCTCGCGGCGGAAGAACGAGCCGGGGATCTTGCCCGCGGCGTACGAGCGCTCCTCGACGTCCACCGTCAGGGGGAAGAAGTCGAAGCCCTCGCGGGGGTGCTTGCTGGCGCTGGTCGCCGAGAGGAGCATCGTCTCCTCGTCGAGGTACGCGGCGACGGCGCCCTGCGCCTGCTGCGCGAGGCGACCGGTCTCGAACCGGACCGTGCGGGTGCCGTAGCGGCCGTTGTCGAGAACGGCCTCGGCGGCGGTGATTTCAGGACCTTCCAAGAGGTCTGTCTCCTTCTGTATGCCCCGCGTAGCGGGGGCTCACGTCAGGAGCAGGGGAACAGGCAGATATAGACGCATGGCGCATCGATCACGCTCGCCTGCGCTGGCCACCAGGAGAAATCCACCAGACCGGATCCATCGGATCGTGCGCCTGGGAGACCACTTCAGGGGACCAGCTTCCTGCCAGCCTGCTCCGTGTGCATATGGAATTTTCGACCCGGGATCCGCCGAAGCGGGCCCGGGAGGTGGCCTCCGCAGAACGAGGGCCTCGCTCAGCCTATCAGCGACATCCCGATCCGGTCAGGGGCTGTCGCGAGGCGCGGCGCGCTTCTACCGTGGCGGTATGACCGACTTCCCCGAGCAGAGCACCCCCGACGAAGAGCGCCCGGTCGATCTCGACGACGAGACCGAGCTCGAGCTTCCTCCGCCGACGCTGGATCCGGATGAGCGGGTCGAGGACGCGCCGGATCCCATCGAGGACGAGACCCGCGACGAGGCGCGCGGGCTCGGCGGCCTGGACGACTGACGCGACGGAGGGGCGGACCTTCTCGATCCGCCCCTCCCGTGCGCGTCGGCCGCAGAGCCGGCGCGTCAGCTGAGCTTCGAGCGCTTCGGAGCGTTGCGTCCCGGGATCACGATGTAGTCGGCGTGCTTGGACACCATCCCGTCGCCGGCAGTGCGGCCGCGCATCCGGCGCCACACCCACGGCAGCGCATGCGTGCGCAGCCAGTCGCCCTGCGGCGGGGCGTCCTCGCTCGGGTCGAACCCGTGCAGCGCGTCGTCGAGCTGACCGACCGCCTCGGCGTCGGGGATGCCCAGCGCCTCGGCCGCGCGATAGGCGAGGTAGCGGTGGCCGCGCGAGCTCAGGTGCACGATGTCGTCCGCGTACATGGTGCGATCGCCCAGTGACGGCAGCGCCGCGGCGTCGAGCAGGTACGAGTCGGTGGCGGCGGCGACGCGGCGCAGCTCGGCCGCGTACAGCGCGAAGCGGCGGGCGAAGATCCGGGCTGCCGACCGGTCGGGAAGGAACGGCGTGACGAGGAGCACGTCGGCCCCGATCGCGCGCAGGTCACGCACCGCCTTCTCGACGTGCGCGGCGAGGCGCACCGGGTCGGCCCCGTGGCTCACGAGGTCGTTGGCCCCCATGAAGATCGACACGAGATCGGGTTCCATCTCGAGGGCGCGCGGCGCCTGCTCGTTCACGAGATCGCGGACCCTGCGGCTGCGGACCGCGAGGTTCGCGTACTGGAAGCGTCCGCGCCCCTGCGCCAGCAGCGTGGCGAGGCGGTCGGCCCAGCCTCGGTACTCGCCGTTCGCCATGCGGGAGGTGTCGCACAGCCCCTCGGTGAGCGAGTCGCCGAGGGCGACGTACCGGGTCCACTGCTTGCGCTGCGGCGGCGCGACGGTGTCGGCCCTGACGGTGCCCCTCCCCCGGGTCGCGTCGTCGAGGGGACGCAGCCGCTGGGCCTCGCGGTAGTACTCGATGAGCTGGTCGCCGAGCGACTCCCACGTGCGGGACGTCACGCTCTCGCGCGCGGCGGCCCCGAAGGAGCGGCGCTTGGCGTCATCGCCCGTGAGGTCGAGCACCCGCTCGCGCAGGTCGTCGAGGTCGCCGGGTGCGTAGAGCCAGCCGTCGACGCTCGAGCGGACGAGGTCGACGGGGCCGCCGCGTCCGGTGGCGACCACGGGAACGCCGCTCGCGAGGGCCTCCTGCACGGTCTGGCAGAACGTCTCGCTCTCGCCGGGGTGCACGAACACGTCGAGGCTCGCGAGCGCCTTGGCGAGCTGGTCACCGCCGAGGAACCCCGTGAACACTGCGCCGGGGAGCTTCTTCTCCAGGCGCTCGCGCTCGGGGCCGTCGCCGATGATCACGAGCCGCACGCCCGGGATACCGCACAGCACCCGCAGATCCTCGACCTGCTTCTCGGCAGCGAGCCGGCCGACGTAGCCGACGAGCAGCTCGCCGCGCGCGATCTTCGCGCGCCATCCGTCGCTGCGACGGTCGGGGCGGAACCGCTCGGCGTCGACCCCGCGCCCCCAGCGGCGCAGTCGATCGACCCCGAGGCCGGCGAGCTGCGCCTCGGACGCGGAGGACGGCGCGAGCGTGAGCGTGGCGCGCTTGTGCAGGCGGGCGACGTGCGCGGAGGCGAGGGGAACGGCGCCGGGAACGCCGTAGCGCTCGGTGTAGGCGATGATGTCGGTCTGGTAGACGGCGACGCTCGGCAGCCGGAGCGCGTCGGCGGCCACCTGACCCTTCCAGCCCAGCGCGAACGGGGAGGCGAGGTGCACGACGTCGGGGTGGAACTCGCGCAGCACGCGGGCGATGCGGGCCGTCGTCGGATACGCGACGCGCACATCCGGATACGACGGCATCGGCATCGACGGCAGCAGCTGGGTGAGGCCCGTGGGGGCGTGCTCTCCCTTGCCTCCAGCGTCGGGCGCGACCACCAGCGTCTCGTGGCCTCGGCGCTCGAGGTGCCGCACCATCTGCAGCACGGAGTGCGTCACGCCGTTCATGTGCGGGAGGAAGGACTCTGCGACCAGTGCGACCCTCATGCCTCCAGGGTGACGCGCCCGGATGACACGGAGCCGCACCGCACGGGCCGCTTCGCCGACCGTTCACCCGGGAGGACCGAACCTTTCACCCTGCACACCCCGGCGCGTCACGGGGCGTCACGCGGGACGGCCGTGACGCCCCGATCGAGCCCCTGCCGCCCGGAGCGGGGCAGGATGGATGAGTCACCCCCGAGGAAAGCGAGCCGCCGCGTGTTCCAGAGCCACCACCCGTTCGACGAAATCACGGTCGAGTCGCTGAAGGAGGTCGGCAGCCTGAAGTGGACGGCGTTCCCGGACCGCCTCGCGGCGTGGGTGGCCGAGATGGACTTCGGCGTCGCTCCGCCGATCGCCGAGGCGCTGCACGCCGCGGTCGACCGCGGGGCGTTCGGGTACCTGCCCGAGGCCGACGCGCGCGCGATGTCCGAGGCCTACGCGGCCTTCTCCGCCGACCGGTACGGCTGGGAGGTCGACCCCGCGGACGTCCACGCGTTCCCCGATGTCATCACGGCGCTGGACGTCGCGATCGAGCACTTCAGCGCCCCCGGATCGGCGATCATCGTCCCGACGCCGGCGTACATGCCGTTCCTCACCTGGCCCGCCACGCAGGGCCGTCGCGTCATCCAGGTGCCGCTCGCGCGAGACGGCGAGGACTGGGTCTACGACCTGGATGCGCTCGAGCGCGCGTTCGCGGACGGCGGCGGCCTGCTCGTGCTGTGCAACCCGCACAACCCCATCGGCAAGGTGCTGACGCGCGACGAGATGGCGGCGATCGGCGAGGTCGTCGAGCGGCATGGGGCGCGCGTGTTCTCGGACGAGATCCACGCTCCCCTCGTGTACGGCGAGCGCCGCCACGTTCCCTACGCATCGGTGAACGAGACCACGGCCGGGCACACGCTGACCGCGACGTCGGCGTCGAAGGCGTGGAACCTGCCGGGTCTCAAGGCCGCGCAGGTGATCGTGTCGAACGCGGCCGACCGCGAGCGGTGGGCAACCGACGGGCGGATGTGGGGTCACGGCGCGTCGAACCTCGGCGTCGTCGCGAACACCGCGGCGTACGCCGCCGGCGTCGACTGGCTCGACGACGTGCTGCAGTACCTCGACGGCAACCGGCGGCGCCTTGCCGAGCTCGTGGCGGAGCACCTCCCCGGCGTGCGCTACGCCGCACCCGAGGGCACGTATCTGGCATGGCTGGAGTTCGCCGCGCTCGACCTCCCGGCATCCCCGGCCGACTTCTTCGGCGAGCGCGCGGGAGTCACGCTCACCGACGGCGGGATGTGCGGCGACGTGGGGACGACCGCGGCACGCCTGAACTTCGCGACGCCGCGGCCCGTCCTCGAGCGGATCGTCGCCGCCATGGGCGAGGCCCTTCGCAGCCGCTGAACGGCCGTCGTTCGTCGGCCGTTCACCGTCGGCGCGTACACATGTGTCGTGGATGAGCTGATCGCCGGACTCGCGGCGAACCCCTGGGCGCTGGTGGTGCTCGCCGGTGTCGTGTTCGCCGACGCGTTCCTCGTCGTCGTTCCCGGTGAGGTCGCGGTCACGGCGCTCGGCTCGGTGGCGGTGGCGCACGGGCTGCCTCCGCTGTGGGCGGTCATCCTGATCGGCGGGGCCGCGGCCTTCGCGGGCGACGTCTGCTGCTATCTGATCGGGCGCCTGCTTCATCCGCGCTCCTGGCGCGTGATGCAGCGGGCGAGCCTGCAGCGCGCGCTCGACTGGGCGGCCCGGCGGCTGCGCACTCATGCCGCGACCGCCGTGTTCACCGCCCGGTTCATCCCGTTCGGACGTCTCGCCGTGAACCTCTCCGCGGGCGCCGCGATGGTCCCCGCGCTCCGGTATCTGCCGATCGCGGCCGTCGCGGCGATGGCGTGGGCGGCGTTCCAGGCGCTCATCGGCGCCGCGATCGCGTCGATCATCCCGGGCGGCACGGTCGTCGCGGTGATCGTCTCGATCGTGATCGCGCTCGCCGTCGGGTGGACGGTCGACTTCGTCCTCGCCCGCGTGCGCCCGATCGAGTGAGCCGCGCTCGAGCCCGCCGCGCTTAGAGTCGCGGTGTGGATACGAGCGCGATCGGGCGGAGGGCGCTTCCTTTGCGGCGGATCGAGGAGCATCCGCTCGCGCCGGCGGACAGGGACGCGTGGCCCGCGACCCTGCCGCCCGTGCGACAGCTGCTCTCCGAGGGACTCGACCTCGGCCCGGTGACCGTGCTCACGGGTGAGAACGGCGTGGGCAAGTCGACCCTCGGGGAGGCGATCGCCGTCGCCTACGGGATGAACGCCGAGGGCGGATCGACCGGCGCCATGCACGCGACCCGGGCGTCGGAGTCGCCGCTCGGCGAGCACCTGCAGCTGGTGCGCGGCGCGGGTGCGCCGAAGCGCGGCTTCTTCCTGCGCGCCGAGACGATGCACGGCTTCTACACGTACCTCGAGGACGTCGGCATCGGCGCACCCCTCCACGAGCGCAGCCACGGCGAATCGTTCCTCGACCTCGTCAGCGAGCGCACGCACATCCGCGGTCTCTGGATCCTGGACGAACCGGAGTCGGCCCTGTCACTGTCTGGGTGCCTGGCTCTCCTGGGGCTGCTGCGCGAACTCGTCGCGCAGGGCTCGCAGGTCATCCTGTCCACGCACTCCCCGGTGCTGGCGGCGTTCCCCGGGGCGGATCTGCGGGAGCTCGGCGAGTGGGGAATCCGGCGCTCCTCGTACGACGATCTCGACCTGGTGCGCACGTGGCGGCTGTTCCTCGACGCGCCGGGAAGATTCCTCCGCCACCTCGACTGACCTCGCGGTCGCGCGACACGGGTGCGCGCCGCGTGCGCCGCGCGGCGCGTCGTGCTGGTTGACTTCCACGGTGGCACGCACCTCCAACGACCTCTGGCAGACCCTGATCACGCTGCGCGGCAACCCGCGCGCCTGTGTCTGGACCGAGCCGCTCTGGGGTCTGTCGATGGCGCTGGTGCTCCCGTACCTGTCGGTGTTCATGCTTACCCAGGGCGTTCACGATGCGCAGATCGGCCTCATCGCCAGCGTCGGCATGGTGTCGCAGGTGGCGTTCGGCCTCGCCGGCGGCATCATCACCGACCGCCTCGGCCGGCGGGCCACGACGGCGTGGTTCGACGTGATCGCGTGGGTGATCCCGTGCGTGGTCTGGGCCTTCGCGCAGAACTTCTGGTTCTTCCTCGCCGCGGCCATCGTCAACGGCGCACTGCAGGTGACCTCGAACTCGTGGGACTGCCTCATGGTCGAGGACGCCGAGCGCAGCCAGCTCACCCGCATCTACTCCCTCGTCCGCGTCGCCGCCGACTGCTCGGCCCTGTTCGCGCCCATCGCGGCGGTGCTGGTCTCGCAGCTCGGCCTGGACATCGCGGTGCGGGTGCTGTTCGTCAACGCGGCGGTCGTCATGCTCGCGAAGGTGATCTGGCTCTACCGCTGGTCGCACGAGACCCGGCGCGGCGAGATCCGGATGGCCGAGACCCGCGACGTGAGCGTGTGGCGTCTGCTCGCGGGCTACCGCGGCGCGGTGGGCCTGCTGCTGCGGTCTCGCGGATCCATCCTCGCGCTCATCATCGCCGCCCTCGTCGCGGCCGTCACCCTCGTGAACGGCACCTTCTGGCAGGTCGTCGCCAGCCAGCACCTGAACGTGCCCGACGCGCTGCTTCCGTTCTTCCCGATGGTGCGCTCGCTGCTGTCCATCGTCTTCCTGTTCACGGTGATCCCGCGTCTGAGCTCGGGCGTCGACCTGAAGGCCGCGGCGATGTGGGGCTTCGGCGTCTACCTCGCGGGTCAGGTTGTGCTCGTCGCGATCCCCGCCCCGGAAGGTCAGGCGACGTTCGAGACCTACACGCTGCTCGGCGTCTGCCTCCTGCTCGACAGCTTCGGCGCGGGAGCGGTGTTCATGCTCTCGGAGTCGCTCGTCGCGCTGCACGTCGACGAGGCCGAGCGGTCGCGCGTGATGGCCGTGCAGCGCACGGTGATCATGCTCGCCGCGGCCCCGTTCGGCTGGATCTCCGGATGGCTGTCGGGGATGGACCGCACCTGGCCGTTCTGGCTGACCGCGGGCCTGCTCCTGATCGGGCTCGTGCTGTCATACGCGCGCTGGGTGCCGCATCACGAGGACGCGGCACCCAGCGCGGTGTGACGGGATCACTCCCCCGCGAGACCACCCAGGAGGTGACCGAACCCACGACCCGCACCGAGGTACGTGTCGGGGTCGAACGGGTCGGCGTCCTCGACGTGCGGCTTGGCGGCGATCGCCTCGGCGAGCTCGCGCGCCCCGCGCTCGATGCGGGCGCTGAGCGGGGCGACCCCGTCCTCCTTGCCGCCCCAGTCGCTCGACGCGGCGAACACGCCCGTCGACACCGGCTCGGCGTGGAGGTAGGCGAACAGCGGCCGGATCGCGTAGTCGATCGCCAGCGAGTGGCGGGCCGTCCCGGCGTTCGCACCGATCAGGACGGGAGTGCCGGTGAGCGATTCGCGGTCGAGGATGTCGATGAACGACTTGAACAGCCCCGAGTAGCTCGTCGAGAAGATCGGCGTGACGACGATCAGCGCGTCGGCCGTCGTGACCTGGGTCAGCATCTTCTCGAGCGCCGGCGGCGCGAAGCCCGCCAGCAGGTTGTTCGTGATGTCGTGCGCGTAGTCGCGCAGCTCGAACGCCTCGACGGTCGCGTCGATGCCCCGCGCATCGAGCTGCGCCACCGCGGCGGCGGCGAGCCGGTCGGCGAGCATGCGCGTGGACGACGGCGTGGAAAGTCCCGCGGAGACCACGGCGATGCGGCGTGTGTCGGTCATGTTCCCTCTCCTTGTTCAGTTGTGCGTCAGCGAGTGGCGGCGGACCCGAAGGCCGAGCCGGCCTTCGGAGCGGCCGCGGGCGTGTCCTGGTATGGGCCACCCACGGTCAGGTTGTTGCCGCCGGCGGCGGTGGGACGCGCCTGGCGCGGCTCGGCGTCGCCGTACGCTGCCTTGACCCGCGCGGCGTGCGTGGGCGCGTCCGGCACGTTCGCCGGACGGTTCTGCGCGAGCTCCCGGCGCAGCACCGGCACGACCTCGCCGCCGAGCAGGTCGAGCTGCTCGAGCACGGTCTTCAGCGGCAGGCCGGCGTGATCCATCAGGAACAGCTGGCGCTGGTAGTCGCCGTAGTAGTCGCGCATGGCGGCGTAGCGGTCGATGACCTGCTGCGGCGAGCCGACCGTCAGCGGCGTCATCTCGGTGAAGTCCTCCATCGCCGGGCCGTGGCCGTAGACGGGGGCGTTGTCGAAGTACGGGCGGAACGCGTTGACCGCATCCTGCGAGTTCTTCGCCATGAACGCCTGGCCGCCGAGCCCCACGATCGCCTGCTCGGGCGTGCCGTGGCCGTAGTGGGCGTAGCGCTGGCGGTACAGCGCGATGAGGCGCTGGTAGTGCTCCTTGGGCCAGAAGATGTTGTTCGCGAAGAAGCCGTCACCGTAGTACGCGGCCTGCTCGGCGATCTCGGGCGTGCGGATGGAGCCGTGCCAGACGAAGGGCGCGACGCCGTCGAGCGGACGCGGCGTGGCGGTGAAGCCCTGCAGGGGCGAGCGGAACTTGCCCTCCCAGTCGACGACATCCTGATCCCACAGCTGACGCAGCAGCGCGTAGTTCTCGATCGCGAGCGGCAGCCCCTGGCGGATGTCCTGGCCGAACCAGGGGTACACGGGGCCAGTGTTGCCGCGGCCCATCACCAGGTCGACGCGGCCGCCCGTCAGGTGCTGCAGCATCGAGTAGTCCTCGGCGATCTTCGCGGGGTCGTTCGTCGTGATGAGCGTCGTGGCGGTCGAGAGGATGAGGTTCTCGGTCTGCGCGCCGATGTACGCGAGCGTTGTCGTCGGCGACGACGAGAAGAACGGCGGGTTGTGGTGCTCGCCGAGCGCGAAGACGTCGAGCCCGACCTCCTCGGCGTGCTTCGCGATGGTGACGATGTCGCGGATGCGCTCCGCCTCGCTGGGCGTGCGTCCCGTCGTGGGGTCGGTCGTGATGTCGCTCACCGAGAAGATGCCGAACTGCATCCTCGAGGTTCCCCGCTGCGGCGTGGTGGTCTCGCTCATCCCTGCTTCTCCGATCCGTCCCGTCGTCCCGGCGGGGGTGTTGGTGGTCTCGCGCATTTATATGCGTGTGAATATACCTGGTCCAACGTGATCGTGCCAGATCTATTCCCATGGTCGCGCACGCGGCGACGGTAGCGTTGGGGGGATGAGCGCGCCTTCCCCGGCGACCGGATCGGTCGCCCGTCACCGTCGACGGGTCCCCTACTGGGACAACGCGCGCTTCGCGTGCATCGTGCTCGTGGTGCTCGGCCACGCGATCCAGCGCCTCACCTACGATTCGGACATCGCCTACGCGATGTACCTGATGATCTACGCGTTCCACATGCCGGCGTTCGCGATCATCTCCGGGTACTTCTCGAAGGCCGACCCGCCCTCACGGCGCCAGATGGCGCGCGTGATCACGGACATCCTTGTGCCCTACGTGATCTTCGAGGCCCTCTGGTGGCTGACCAAGGGACTGTTCGAGGGTGATCCCGACCCAAACCTGACCCAGCCGTCCTGGACGCTGTGGTTCCTGCTCGCGCTCGGCATATTCCGGCTGATCCTGCCGTACCTGGCACTGCTGCGGTGGCCGCTGCTGTGGACAGTCGTGATCTCGATCGGCGTCGGCTACCTGCCGAACGTCGACAGCACGTTCTCGCTCGCACGCACGCTGGGATTCCTGCCGTTCTTCGCCCTCGGCTGGTGGCTGCGCGCGCACGACGTGGTCGGCCGGCTGCGACTGCTGGAGCGTAAGGCCTGGTGGGCGCGGGCGAGCGCCGTGGCGGTGTTCCTGCTGGCCGGCTGGGTCGCCTGGGCGGGTCTCGAGACCTGGCACGCGATGGACATGCGCAACTGGCTCTTCTACGACCAGGACTACTCGCACTTCCTCGGCGAGACACCGTGGTGGGCCGGCGGCGTGCGGCTGGTGCTGATGACCGTGGCGGTCGTGCTGTGTGCGGCGTTCTTCCTGCTCGTGCCGCGCGGGGAGTTCCCCTTCACGAGGCTCGGCACGTACACGATGTACATCTACCTGCTTCACTCGTTCGTGCTCTACCCGTTCCGCGAGTCGGGCGCGCTGCGCGACCTCGAGCCGACCTGGATCTGGCTGCCCCTGGTGTGCCTGCTCTCCGTCGTCATCACGGTGCTGCTCGCCTCCAAGCCGGTGCGCTGGCTGTTCCGCCCGCTCGTCGAGCCGCGCTCGCGCTGGCTCTTCGCCGACGCCGCCCTCCTGCCGCACGCGGGCCGGGCGGATCCGACCGGATCGCGTCGCCCTGCCGCGACGGATCGCCCGCCGTCGCGGGGATGACGCGAAGGGGCCCGGGACGCATCGCCCCGAGCCCCTCGCACCGTCGCTCGCTCAGCCGATCGCGACCGCGATCTCGTTCGGCGCGTTCGTGAGCTCGACCGTCGCGGTGACCTCGCCCGTGGTGAGATCCACGGCATGCACCTCGTTCGAGGCGGGCTCGGTCACGTACGCGACGTCGCCGTTCACCTTGATCGACGGGTGGGCATCCTGCCACTCGGCCGGCCCCTCCCACGGCTCGATGACCGCGTGGCTGTCGACGATGTCGCCCGTCTCGGGGTCGAGCACGTGGATCGCACCGTCCGTCGCCAGGATGTACGCGAGGTCGCCGGTGCCGCGCGCGACGTCACGGAACGTGAACTGCACCTCATCCGGAAGGTCGACGACCTCGTAGGTCTCGGCGGCCGTGTCGATCAGCGTGAGCGCGTTGAGCAGGTAGCCCTCCGCGTCGGGGTCGTTCTTGTAGTCGCCGACGACGATGGGGCTCGTCTCCGAGACGTACGCGTTGCCCATGCGGCCGTACTCGTCGGGGGCGGTCAGCTTCGTGAACTCCCCGTCCTTGAACAGCAGCGCGCCGTCCTCGCATCCGAAGACGACCGCCTCGTCCGCGGCCGTGCCCTCTCCGTGGATGCCGGGGCACTCGTCGCTCGACGCCGCCTCGTCCCAGTGGTCCTCGTGCGGGTGAAGCGCCACGGCGCCGGAGCGCGAGGTCTCATCGCCGACCGTGGTGAGCAGCGTGCCGTCCTCGAGCACGATGGACACGCCGTGGTGCGCGGCGTCCGCCTCGTACGTCTCCGTCTCGGGCTGCGCGCCGGCGCCATCCGCCAGCGCATCCGTCTCGAGGATCGTCGTCGTGCCCGTGCCGTCGTCGAACAGGACCGTCTTGCCGTGGTGCACGACCACGTGCCCGGCGGCGCTCGCCTCGAACACGACGTCGGTCATCGCCGGAGCGGCGGTGTCGAGCACCTCGAAGCCCTGCGAGGTGGTGACGACCACGTGCCGGCCGTCGCCGCAAGGGGCGTCCCACGGTCGCGGGCCTCGCGGCAGCCTGCCGCTCACCCTGCGCGACACCGTCGCCATGGGCACGTGGCGGAGAAGAGGGCGCAGCGGGCACCGCACGGACCCGCGCCCGGCGATCGCCGAGGCCATCGCGCGCGTGGGCCTCACCGGACTCGAGCGGCGCCCCTTCGCCGAGCTCTCGGGCGGGCAGCGGCAGCGGGCGCTCATCGCCCAGGCGATCGCGCTGCGACCGGCCATCCTGCTGCTGGACGAGCCGGCCTCGGGCCTGGACGCGGACAGCCGCGAGCGCGCGCGCCAGATCCTCGCCGAGGAGGCAGCCCGCGGCGCGGCGGTCGCCTGCGTCACGCACGACGACACCGCGATCGACGCGGCCGACCGCGGGGTCGCAGGTTACGGATCGCTTCCCTCCGCGGGGCTGATCGCGCCCTCTCGTCATATTCGCCCGCTCCGGCGTCACACTGTCGCGAGATCGCGGCCCGATTCGTACCGTCGATCCATGACCGCTCTGAACCTGCCGATCCTCGACCTCTCTCAGCTCGACGAGGGCGACGAGGCCGCCGCCCGTTTCCGCGACGACCTCGCGGCCGCGACGCGGGACGTCGGCTTCTTCTACCTCGTCGGCACCGGCGTCTCCGCCGAGCTCGAGGAGCGCGTTCACCGCGTTTCCCGCGCGTTCTTCGACCTCCCCGAGGCCGACAAGCTCGCGATCGAGAACGTCACCAGCCCGCACTTCCGCGGGTACACCCGGATCGGCGGCGAGCGCACCCAGGGAAAGGTCGACTGGCGCGAGCAGATCGACATCGGTCCGGAGCGCGAGCCCGTGACCGACCCCGAGGCCGCCGACTTCTTCCGCCTGCAGGGTCCGAACCTCTGGCCGGAGGCACTCCCCGAGCTGCGCGAGGTCATCACCGAGTGGCACGACCGCCTGACCCAGGTCGCGAGGAAGCTGCTGCGCGCCTGGGCGCTCGCGCTCCACGCCGAGGAGGACTACTTCGACAAGCACTTCGGTGACCCCGCGACGCTGATCAAGATCGTCCGCTATCCGGGGGTCGACACGGACGAGCCGCAGCAGGGCGTCGGCATCCACAAGGACTCCGGCGTGCTGACCCTGCTCTGGGTGCAGCCCGAGCGCGGCGGCCCGCAGGTCGAGCGGGACGGACAGTGGGTGGATGCGCCCCCGGTGCCCGGATCCTTCATCGTCAACATCGGCGAAATGCTCGAGTACGCGACGCAGGGCTACCTGCGCGCGACGAACCACCGCGTGTTCTCGCCGCGTGCCCCGCAGGACCGCATCTCCATCCCGTTCTTCTTCAGCCCCGCGCTCGACGCGCGACTGCCGATCCTCGAGCTTCCCGCCGAGCTGGCGGCGCGTGCCCGCGGCGTGGAGCAGGATCCGTCGAACCCGATCCACTCGCTGTACGGCGAGAACGCGCTCAAATCGCGCCTGCGCGCCCACCCCGATGTGGCCGAGCGCTGGCACGCCGACCTTCTCGCTGCCCGATCCTGAGGCGGGGCCCGTTCGGACGCGGCGCGGTCAAGCGGCGTGAAGGAGGCGCAGCCCGGCCTCCGAGGCGCTTCCCCGCGGCGCGGTGAAGGTCAGCAGACGCTGCCCGTCGCCCTCGGGCAGGTGAAGCACCTCGTAGTCGAGGTCGAGGTCCCCACCGAGGGGTGGTGGAGCAGCTTGGTGCCGCTCGTGCAGAGGCGCACGGAGTGACGCGCCCACATGCGCGCGAAATCGGGGCTGTCCATGCTGATCTCGCCCACGAGGTGGGCGATGCGCACGTCGTCGGGGAACTCGGCCGCGACGTAGCGCAGTGACGCGACGGCGAGCGCCGCCTCGGACTCCCAGTCCCGGTACAGCGCGCGCGTGTGCGGGTCGAGGAACAGCATGCGGATCAGGTTCGGTCGCGCGCCGCGGTCGGCGGGCGCATCGGGGTCGAGATGACCCGCGACGAGGCCATGCGCGAGAGGGTTCCAGGCGAGGACGTCATTGAAGCGGCCGAGCAGCAGCGTCGGCACCTCGGCGATGGCGCGCACCAGCTGCACAGCCCCGGGCCGGGGCGTCTCGGGCCGGACGGGACGGGAGCGCAGCGTGGGCTCGGCGTGAGCGAGCGCATGGAGATGCGCGCGCTCGTCGTCGTCGAGGCGCAGGGCCCGCGCGAGGCCCGCCAACACGGCGTCGGAGGCGTTGCGCGACTGCCCCTGCTCGAGCCGCGTCAGGTAGGTGATCGACACCCCGGCCAGCTGAGCCAGCTCCTCGCGGCGCAGCCCGGGGACGCGGCGGCGACCGTAGGAGATGACGCCGGCCGCTTCCGGCGTCAGCCGATCCCGGCGCGAGCGCAGGAAGTCACCGAGCTCGCTCGAGCGCGACTGCAGCCGCACGTCGCTCGGGCGCGACGCTCCGCCGCGGCGAGCGCGGAGCCCCTCGTCGGTGGCGAGGTCCTGGTTCACGGCGGGGACGGTCATGCGCCAAGTCTCCTCCCCTCTCGCCCCGGTGTGCCTGTCCCTGTGGGTGCCAGGCTCTCCACGGATCTGGCTGCGGGCCATCCGCTGCCGGAGGGTCGCACCATGACCTCCACGACGTCCCTCTCCCGTCCCGCACCGCCCGACTTCCGCCAGCGCCTCGCGACGGCGGTGCTGCTCACCGCGAACTTCACCCTCGCCGTCGACTTCTCGATCCTGAACGTCGTCCTGCCGCGCATCGGAGCGGAGGTGGGCTTCGCCACCGAGCACCTGCAGTGGATCGTCACGTCGTTCGCCCTGTGCGCTGCGGGGTTCACGCTGTTCTTCGGGCGCGTCGCCGACCTGTTCGGCCGGAAGCGGCTGTTCCTCGCGGGCATCGCGCTGCTCGGCACGTCGTCGCTCGCCGGCGGCCTCGCGCAGGAGCCGGCGCTGCTGATCGCCGCCCGGATCGCCCAGGGCATCGCAACCGCGATGGTCACTCCGGCGGCCCTGTCGCTGCTGACAACGACCTTCGCGGAGGGGCCGCAGCGCAGCCGCGTGCTCGGATTGAACGGCGCGCTCATGGCCGCGGGCTTCACCGCCGGGGCGGTTCTCGGCGGGGTGCTCGCGGGAACCGTCAGCTGGCGATGGGCGTTCTTCGTCAACGTCATCGTCGCGATCCTGGTCCTCGTGATCGCCCCGACCGCGGTGCGCGAGAGGAGGTCGGACGAGCGTCCTCGGCTCGATGTCGCCGGCGCGATCCTGGTGACCCTCGCCCTCGTCGCGCTGGTGTTCGGCATCAGCAACGCCGGCGAGTCGGGCTGGGCGGATCCCTCGACGTGGCTGCCGCTCGCCGGCGCGGCCATCCTGGTGGTCGTCTTCGGCGTCGTGGAGTCCCGCGCACGCGAGCCGCTCGTTCCGCTTGAGCTGCTGCGCCGCCGGAACGTCGCCTGGGGCAACATCGCCGGCCTCATCGCCTTCGCCACCGAGACGTCGCTGGTCTTCCTGCTGACGCTGTACCTGCAGGAGATCCTCGGGCACTCCGCGCTCGATGCGGGGCTCACCCTCGGCGTCCTCGGCGTCGGCACCGTGATCGGCGGGCTCATCGCCCCGCGCGTCATCGCGCGGATCGGGTCGCGGGGCGCGATCGTGCTCGGCCTGCTTGTCCAGGCCGCGGTCACCGCCCCGCTTGCTCTCCTCGGTATGGCGGCAGGCTCGCTTCCCGCGCTGCTCTCGCTCACCTTCGTGGGCGGCATCGCGAACCTCGTCGCGATCGTCGGGTACGTCGTGACGGCGACCGGTTCGCTTCCCGCCGACAGGCAGGGGCTCGCCACCGGTCTCGTGACGCTGAGCCAGCAGGTCGGCATCGCGCTCGGCACCCCCGTGATGGCCGCGCTTGTGGCGAGCAGACTCGCCGAAGGGCTGCTCCCCGCGCTGCAGTACGCGATCGCGGGCTCTGCGGTCATCGCGGGTGTCGCCGGTGCGGTGCTGGCTGTCGCGCTCCGGCAGCCGGCGGGCGCGGTTGGCCACGGGTAGCGCGGCCCCGGGCGCCAGGCAAGGGGGCTGAAGTCGGGCGGCACCCGGCCTACCGTGGGGACCATGCCGGACATCGCCATCTTCGCCCCGTCGCCGACCCTCACCGTGACCATCGAGGATCACGGGTTGGACGGCGACGGCGGCGACCCGGAGATCCACGTCCACGCGGGTGGCCAGGGAGTCTGGCAGGCGCGCATGCTGCGCCGGCTCGGCGTCTCGGCCACCCTGTGCTGCGCGCTCACGGGCGAGCTCGGCCGGGTCGTCCGCCGCCTGCTCGAGGACGAGGGCTTCCGCGTCGTCGGGGTCGAGCGCGAGGGCCGCGGCGCCGCGTACGTGCACGACCGCCGGGACGGCGAGCGCACCGCGGTCGCCGAGACGCAGGGCCAGCCCCTCGGGCGCCACGACCTCGACGAGCTGTACGGCGCGATGCTGCGCGAGGGGATCGACGCGGGCCTCGCCATCCTGAGCGGGCCGGACGGCGACGGTGTGCTGCCCGCCGACACGTACCGGCGCCTGGCGGCCGACCTGCGCACGAATGATGTGCGCGTGGTGGCCGATCTCGCCGGCGACCGGATGATCGCCGCGCTCGAGGGAGGAATCGACGTGCTCAAGGTCAGCGATGAGGAGCTCGTCGCCGACGGCCTGCTCGCCGAGGACGCCGACACCGCCGCCGTCGTCGGCGCCATCGAGGAGCTGCGACGACGCGGGGCGCGCGACGTGATCGTGACGCGCGGCGGAGGCGCCTTCGTGGTGCGCGCGGGCGACACGATCCTCGACGTCACTCCCCCGCAGCTCGAGATCGCGGACCACCGTGGCGCGGGAGACTCGCTGACCGCGGGCGTCTGCGCAGGGCTCGCCACCGGCCAGTCGCTGCGCGAGGCGGTCGTCACCGGGGCTGCCGCCGGCGCCTTGAACGTCACCCGGCACGGCCTCGGCACCGGCGACATGGAGACCATCGAGCGGCTGCGCAGGAGCGTCAAGGTGCGCGAGCACGGCGCCGACCCGGACGACAGCCACGGCAGGATCAGCCCCGACGGCCTCGCCGCGCTCGCGGACACGGGCGATCACCGGACGGACGAGCGGGAGGGGGACGCATGACGCGCGTGCTGGTGACGAACGACGACGGGATCGAGGCGCCGGGACTGCACTCCCTCGCGCGGGCGGCCGCGGCGAAGGGCCTCGAGGTGACGATCGCGGCTCCGGAACGCCAATCGAGCGGCGCGAGCGCGTCGATCATCGCCGGCGAGGAGGAGGGCCGGATCGCGATGGAGTCCCGCACGATCGAGGGCCTCGAGGATCTGCGGGCGTACGCGGTGCGCGGCGGCCCGGGTCTCATCGCGCTGATCGCCGCGCACGGTGCATTCGGCGATCCGTTCGACCTCGTCCTGTCGGGCGTGAACCACGGCGCGAACGTGGGGCGCGCGATCCTCCACTCCGGCACGGTTGGGGCGGCGCTGACCGGCGGCCTCAACGGCGCGTGGGGGCTCGCCGTGTCGCTGGACGTCG
The DNA here is from genome assembly GCF_039529675.1 of Microbacterium paludicola. Lineage (NCBI taxonomy): Bacteria > Bacillati > Actinomycetota > Actinomycetes > Micrococcales > Microbacteriaceae > Microbacterium > Microbacterium paludicola. The sequence goes on along the minus strand of NZ_BAAANG010000022.1, from coordinate 441 downwards.
GGATGCGGCCCGAGGCGTTCGAGTGGGACGCGGCATCCGCCGTCGCCGTCGAGACGCTGCCCTTCCTGATGTCGCTGGAGCGCGGATCCGTCGTCAACCTCAACGTGCCCAATGCGCGCGAGCATCGCGGCGTGCGCGAGGCGCCGCTGGCGCCCTTCGGCATCGTCCAGACGACGCTGAGCGAACGCGGCGAGAAGTACATCCGCCTTGCGGTGGAGGACCTGCCGAACGTGCCGGAGCCCGGGACGGATGCCGCGCTCCTCGCGGAGGGCTACGTGACGCTCACGGGCATCGAGCCCGTCTCGCACCGCCCGCTCGGCTACCCCGCCTGAATCGGCGGTTGCTGAGCGAGCGCCAGCGAGCCGAAGCGACCGGCCCTAAGCCGCGCAGCCGTGGAGCCGGTCATCTCGACTCGCAAGCTCGCTCGATAACCGGGGTGAG
>NZ_BAAANG010000021.1:0-39146 GCF_039529675.1 Microbacterium paludicola | reverse complement strand
CAAACTCGCGATCACCTACCGGGCCGCTGTCATCCTCAACGCCGTCATCGCCTGGACCCGGCAATTGTCAGACATGCCCTAGGTGCTGCACCGCTCGCGGGTCTCGCCGCACTCTGCCGAGTAAGCGCGGCCTCCCGGTTACGCTCCCCGACAGCAGCCGCCTGAGTAGCACTGGCAATACGTGCAGTGCTACTCAGGCAATGCACGCAGGCACTGGATGTGCAAGGTCTCGCTAGTTAGACATTAGCGGCGTACGCTGAACCTGTGCGCGGAGGTCTTGAGCGCTGGAAGCGGGGTGTCGAATCGCAAGGGGTTCGGCAGGCGATGGCGTACGCGTTCAAGGGGAGCTGCGATTCGCACCTGCGCGCGGTCACGGGAGTCGACGCGCTCGCCGCATACAGCCGCGGAGACGCCGAACGCGTCGCGCGGTTCACGGTGGAGGACGGCGCGGTGGCCGTCGACGGCCTCGACGCCGGCGAGCTCCGTCGGTGGGTCGACGGGCGCGAGCCCTTCACTGACGAGCCCCGCGGTCGTGAACTCACCTCGCCTCACGCGGATCTCATTCTTGACGGCACGATCAACGCACCGAAGTCGTACAGTATCGCCGCGCTGATCAACGACGACCTCGCCACGGAGTTCGAAGCGCTGCAAGACCGGCTCCGCACGCGCATCATGACGACCTGGCAGCGCGAGCTGAACGCGCGTCGAGGCGCGGGCGGCAGGATTCGCGAATCACTTCACCGCATCGAAGTCGTCGAACTTCAGCACAGGCGTTCGCGGGCTTTGGACCCGCACATCCACCGGCACCTATGGCTGAACGTCAAGGTGCTCGGCGAGGACGGTAAGTGGTCGAACGTCGACTCCCGGGTAGCGATGAAGCTGCACACGCTGATCAACGCGGAGGGCGAACTCGCGGCGCGCACCGACCCGGACTGGATAGCAGCGCTCGCGCGCAACGGCTACTCGATCGGCGACGACGGGGAGATCGCGCAACTCGCCCAAGCTGTCCGGCCGCTGTCGCGGCGCTCGAACCAGATCGAGGCGAACCGCGCCAAGCTTCTTCTGAAGTGGCGCTCGGAGCATCCCGGCCAGGAGCCCGACCACGACGTGCTACAGCACCTCGACCGGCTTGCGTGGGCGAAGAACCGCCCGGACAAGCCCGGCGCCGTGGACGAATCGGAGTGGGAGCAGCTCATCCGAGACGAGCTTCACGCGATCGACGCCGGGATACTCCGAGAGCGTTCGGCAGCCCGCTCGTGGCCAGCAGCGATCGAGACGCTCGACCGCGACCTGCTCGCTGCCAAGGCGATCGTGGATGCCGATAGCCGGTCGACCGCGTGCGGGGGGAGGTTCAGTAGCTATGACCTTCGGGCCGGCGCGACGCGGGCGGTCGCTGCATCCGGAGTGGTTGCCCGCCGCGACAACCTGCAGGTGCTGATTGACGACGTCGTGGCGCGCGGGCTCACCCAGACCGTCGACCTGCTCGAAGCCGAGGGCGATCGCCCACAGCACATCAAGGGATTCATGGCGTCATCGACTGCCCGGCTGAAGGTCGAGCTCGCCGCCAGGTTCGACGCCCTGACGCGGGTCGGCGAGTCGTTCCGCCCCCGCGCGATCCTCGACATCGCAGGCGCGGTCCTCGATGCTGATGTCACGCTCGACGAGGGACAGATCACAGCGGCGTCGGCGATCGCCGGAACAGATCGGCTCGTCTCGGTCACGGGCCCCGCGGGCGCTGGAAAGACGACGATGCTCAGGGCCGCTCGCATCGCGCTCGCTAAGCAACAACGTCAGCTCGTCGTCGTCGCGCCGACCAAGAAGGCAGCGTCTGTCGCGGGCCGCGAGATCGGCGTGACCGCCGTGAGCCTGCATGCGTTGTTGGCCGACTATGGATGGCGGTGGGGTCGCGACGAAGCCGGCGCGGAGGTGTGGAGGCGACTGCAAGCGGGCGAGATCGATGAGTGCGTCGGGCGGATCTACACCGGCCCGCGCTACTTTGCACTGGGCGCAGCTGACCGGGTCGTCGTCGACGAGGCGGGGATGGTCGACCTGCACACCGCCAATGCCCTGGCGGCTATCGCAGCAGAGACGGGCGCGGGCATCGCGATGGTCGGCGACCATCTGCAGGCCATGCCCGTCGGTCACGCCGGTGCGATGGCATGCATGACCCGACGCGCGACTGCGGTCGTCGAGCTGACGGCGGTGCATCGCTTCCGCGATCCGAGCTACGCCGCGCTCACGCTCCGCATGCGGGAGCCGGCATCCAAAGAAGCCGCGCTCGCAGTCGCGACCGAACTCGACGCGCGCGAACAGATCCACCGTGTGACGGATGCCGCGCAAGCAAGGGATGTGATGGTCGAGGCGTACTTCCGTTGGACGGCCGTGCGCAAGCGAGTCGCCCTCGTCACGAGCACGAACGATGAGGCGGATGCGATCAACGAGGCGATCCAGGAACGCCGAGTTGAGCTCGGGCAGCTGCATCCGGATCGTCTTGTGGTTGGGCAGGGCGAACAGCGGCTACTCGAAGGGGACATCGTTCAGACGCGGCTCAACGACCGAGTGGCGGATGTTGAAAACCGCGCGCTGTGGACGATCCGCCGGGTCCGCGCGTCCGATGTCGAGCTCGTCGCCCTTGGCGATCGTGGGGACGTGCGGCGCGTGTCGCTCGACTACGCGGCCGAGCACATGCACCTGGCCTACGCGTCGACGGTGCACGGGATTCAGGGTGAGACCACGGATGCGTCGGTGGTCGGCCCGGGTGTCGACGCCTCGGGACTCTACGTCGGTATGACCCGTGGGCGGGTGCACAACGAGGCGATCGCAATCGCATGGACAGCGTGCGCCGCACGTGAGCAGATCGCGGACAGCCTGATGCGCGGCGTGGCCGAGGTGACGATCGAGGACTCAGTGCGAGCGGCGCGGAGCGAGTTGGGAAGGGCTGCGAAGGTGGCTCGCGACCGAGGTCGGCGTGTCGGGGCCGAGGACGGCCAAAGCTCAGCCCGCCAACTCGATGAGTGGCTGAACGCGAGCCGGGTCGCCCTATCATCGCTCGATGCGCGGATCGCCGACGAGGAATCGCAAGGGCACGGTCGCGCGGCCGATTCTGGCGGGCGGCGTGAACTTGTCAGTCTGCGAGCCCGTCTTATCGAGCGGATCGAGGTGACGTCTCGAAGCATCGTGGAGCTTACTCAACAGGATGGGTATGCCAGCAATTTTGACCGAAGTCAGGTCCGCGTTCGTGAGTATCGGAGTGAAGTAGGGCCCGTAGAACGCGGAGTAGAGACTCGCGAAGGGTTGACCCGGCAGTGATTCCACGCTGCAGTGCCCATCGCTACTTCGGAGGAGAGGCCGCTCCCAACGGCCGCTTCGTGCACGGAGGAGGTCCACGCGCCGTGGATGAGCGATGCGTCGCGCCAGAGCGAGGAGTTAGGAGAGCGAGAGGAAGAGCTTCTCCAACTCGGCCATGGAGACGCCGTCGGCGGTGGTGTCGTCGTCCGGCTCGACGAGGCAGTCCTTCATCGCGGTCGCGATGATCTGGAATCCGGCCTTGTCGAGCGCTGAACTCACGGCCGACAGCTGGGTGACGACGGTTTTGCAGTCGGACCCGCGTTCGACCGCGGCGATTACTGCAGCGAGCTGGCCCTGAGCCCGTCTCAGCCGGTTGAGGATCCTGCGTTGGGTCTGCGTGTCTGTCGTGGTCATGGTCTCTCCCTGTGTCGCTCCTGAATGCACAAGATACCCCGGGGGGTATCGTCTACGACTGTACCCCTAGGGCGTGTTGATCAAGAGGTTCCGCTCCTCGGTGGGTGAGTCTTGAACGGTGACGCGACAGGAGATCTCTGACGAGGTGTGGGCCGTGATGGAGCCGTTGATGCCGACGGTGACCGGTCGGTCGCGGCCGTGGACGGATCACCGGCTCGCTATCGAGGGGATGGCGTGGAAGTACCGGACCGGTGCGCCGTGGCGTGACGTTCCGGAACGGTTCGGGAAGTGGAACTCGATCTACAAGCGGTTCAACCGGTGGGCCGGGGACGGCACCTGGCAGAAGCTGCTCACCGAGGTGCAGAAGCAGGCCGACGCCGCTGGGGAAATCGACTGGGTCGTCTCGATCGACTCCACGATCGCGCGCGTGCATCAGCACGGCGCGACCCTCGCCCGGGACACAGGGGGCTGTGCCGAATCACAAGAATCCGTGGTCCGAGCCGCCTGATCACGGGATCGGACGCTCCCGCGGCGGGCTGACGACCAAACTGCACCTGGTCTGCGACGGCCGCGGCCGGCCGCTGAGCATGATGATCACCGCCGGGAACATCAACGACACCACGATGATGAGCGCGGTGCTGGAGAACATCCGCGTTCCCCGCGACGGGAAGGGCCGCCCCCGCACCCGCCCCGACCGGGTGCTCGCCGACAAGGGGTACCCCTCAAGGGCGAACCGCGCCTGGCTCCGCGACCGGAGGATCGCGGCGACCATCCCCGAGCGGGACGACCAGATCGCGCACCGCCGCAAGAAGCCGGGCCGGCCGATCGCTTTCGGCGACAAGCAGAAGGAACGCTACAAGGGACGCAACGTCGTAGAACGCTGCTTCAACCGTCTCAAGCAGTGGCGCGGCATCGCGATGCGCTCGGACAAACTCGCCCGCAACTACCGAGCCGCCGTCAGCCTCGCCGCGGCGCTGATCTGGATCAAGACCGATCTCCGCTGAGCGCTTCGCGCTCCTGCAGCGTGCGCTCAAGCTGTCCCACCGTCGGCGCACCCGCAAAGCCGCGCTCGGTCAGATAGACCCTGCACGCCAAGTCGGCAGTGTTCCCCTGGGACGGGAACAAGTCCTGACCGTCCAGAAGAATCGTGGGCGAGCCCGCGAAACCAGAGCTCACCGCCTCAGCCTCGGTGCGGATCAACACGAACTCCACCGGAACATCGCCCCGTCCGATCGAGTCGAGCACCAGCCGTACTCGATCGCCCGCCTCCTGCCAATTCGGGCAATCCTCGATATGCAGCACCTGGATCTTCACACGCCCATTCTCCCGCGCAACTCGCGGCGGCTGGCCACCCCGCACCTTCTTGATCAACACGCCCTAGTGGTGGGATCGAAGAGGAGTAGTGCAATGTGTCGTGCGGTGAAGTGTCGGACCTGTGGGAAGACGACCTGGGCGGGATGCGGTGAGCATGTCGAGTCGGTGCGTCGCACGGTGCCAGCGTCGCAGTGGTGCGCCGGGCACCCGGCAGAACCGAGTCAGGGCGGCTTCTTCTCGAAGCTGTTCCAGCGGTGACCTCGCCGATGCGGGTCGTCGTCGTCGGAGGTGTGGCGGGCGGCATGTCGGCGGCAACGCGGATGCGGCGCCTCGACGAGTCCGCGGAGATCGTCGTCTTCGAACGTGGCCCGGAGGTCTCCTACGCCAACTGCGGTCTGCCGTACTACGTCGGCGGCACGATCGCCGACCGCTCCTCGCTGCTGCTGCAGACCCCCGCATCGCTGCACCGCAGGTTCCGCCTCGATGTGCGCGTGCGCCACGAGGTCGTCCGCATCGATACCGCGACCAAATCGCTCGACGTTGTCGACCTGGATACCGGCCTTCGCAGCACCGAGGCGTACGACAAGCTCATCCTCGCGCCGGGCGCTCGCCCCCGTCGCGATGAACCGACCTCGACCATCCCGACGCTGAGCCTGCGCACCGTCGACGACGCCGACCGGATCCACAGGGCACTGGTCCACGCCGCGGTGCCGGTCGTCGTCGTCGGCGGCGGCTACACCGGTCTCGAAGCCGTGGAGAACCTCGTCGCGCGCGGGGCGCGCGTGACCCTCGTGCAGCGTGGTGGCCAGCTGCTGTCCCCGCTCGATGTCGAGATGGCGGCTCCCATCGCAGCTGCAGTGCGGGAACGTGGCGTCGACGTGCGATTGGGAGCGCAGATCGAACGCATCGAGGACGGTGCCGTCATCCTGGATGACGGCACGGCGATCCCGGCGGAGCTCGTCATCGACGCATCCGGCGTCGTGCCGGAGAGCCAGCTTGCGGTCGACGCGGGCCTGCGCATCGGTGAGACCGGCGGCATCTGGGTCGATGAGACCTGCCGCACGAGCGACCCCGACGTTTTCGCGGTCGGCGACGGTGTCGAGAAGCAGGAGCTCATCGCGGGCGAGAGCACTCTGGTCACCATGGCGGGCCTTGCGAACCGGCACGGCCGCATGGTCGCCGACATCATCGCCGGCCGAGCCGAGACCGCGCGACCGGCGCTCGGCACCGGCATCGTGAAGGTATTCGACATCGTCGCCGCGAAGGCCGGCTGGAGCGAGAAGCAGCTGCGCGCCGCCGGCCGCGAGTTCTACATCGTCCACGTGCACCCGGGTTCGCACGCAGGCTACTACCCGGGCGCGGAGACGCTCTCGATGAAGCTGCTCGCGGACCCCGCGTCCGACCGCATCCTTGGCGCCCAGATCGTCGGGCGCGACGGCGTGGACAAGCGCATCGACGTGATCGCCACCGCGATGCACGCCGGGCTGCCTGCTGCTGAACTCGCCCAACTCGAGCTCGCGTACGCTCCACAGTTCGGATCCGCCAAGGATGCCGTCAACTTCCTCGGCTACGTAGCGGAGAACACGCGCACGGGCACGACGCCGACCGTGCAGTGGCACGAACTGGACGCCGCCCTCGCCTCGGGCGCCACCCTGGTCGATGTGCGCACGGCCTCCGAGTTCGCCGCGGGCGCCATCCCGGGCGCGGTCAACGTGCCGCTGGACGAGCTGCGTGAGCACATCGATGAGCTGCCCGGCGGGCCGCTCGTGGTGCACTGCCAGGTGGGTCTGCGCGGGCATCTCGCCACCCGTATCCTGACCCAGCGGGGACTCGCTGTACGGAACCTCGATGGCGGCTACCGGACCTGGCGGGACGGCACCGCAGCTTCGTAATCAATACAGCGGGCTATGTGTAGTCATCGAGTGCCGACTATTGCTAGGCGAATCGACGTGATGAACCGGCTGGGCCGGCAGATGACTCGGCAGTCATCGCGCACGTGGGCACGTGCCGGACAGTCACGGGCGCCCGGTACGGCGCGATGGCATGACCGACTGCACCGTCGACCCGTACCGGTAGCCCACTTACCGTCGACGTGACCTCGCACGAAGAGCGAAGAGCCCACCGACGAAGGCGGCAGCCACGAGCGCGCCGGCGCCGATCACGGCGGCCGCGACCGGTCCGCCGCTGTCGTTCTCCGTCTCTGTGGTCTCTGTGGTGCTCGGCTGCGGCGCTGATGCGTTCGCGGTCGATTCGGGTTGCTCTGTCGGCTCGGGGGCGGCGCCGGGCTGCATGCGGGTGTCGTCGTTACGGCAGGCGGGCTCATCCCATCCGAGCGCGGGCTCGACGCCCTCGGCCGGCGCGTACGTGAACTCGTAGGACTCCGAGATGGGGTGGCCGTCGCTGGAGACGGCATTCCAGTCGATCGTGTAGGTGCCCGCCTCTCCGAGCGCGACAGGCGTCGTCAGTACATTCAGGTCGATAGTCGAGCAGGACGTCTCGTAGTAGAGGCCGTCCGGGCCCTGTACCTGCGCGTAGCTCGCTCGCCCGAAGTCGATCAGCTCTGCACTGAAGGTCAGCGTCACCGTGTCAAGCGCCGCGACCGTCGCGCCCGGTGCGGGGGACGCTTCGAGAAGGTTGTCGTGGGCGGAAGCGGCCTGGGCCGGGAGCAACGCGAGAGTTGCGGCTACGATCAGCCCGGTGAGGGCTCCGAGTCGTGTGTGACGGTGGACGGTCATCAGTGTCCTTTCGATGACGAGGGCGAAAGAGATGCCGCGTCGTCGGCCCAGCCGAATCGACGCCCGGCGGTGGCAAGGAGTATGGGGATGACAGCTCCGACGATCGCTATGAGTCCGGCGTTGCGCTGGTCCTCGATCGGTGAGGCTCCCCATGGGCGACCCATCGCCCCGAACCAGTCCGCGAAGGCGAGCCCTGGCTGAAGCAGGTTCCAGAGTCCGCGGAGAGGAGGCGAGCCTCCCCGAGGCCTCCAAAGAGTCGCCACCATCAGGGATCGTCGCGAGCGCTGGAGGTCGGAGGATCCGGAGGATGGGCAGCGTGATCGGGGCGGGAGGCTCGAGGCCGGCGCGTCGAGCGTTCATGAGAAACTCCGTTGTTCGAGGCGGGGCGCACGGCCGCGGCGCGCGATCCCGAGGAGTAGCAGCGCGAGGATCGCCCCGCCTGAGGCGATCGCGGTCGGCCACGGGCCCAGCAAGACGGCGGGGGTCAGCCCGGTGCGCAGCGGGATGTCGCCGATCCGGGCCGCGGTCGTCCCGGCTGCCGCCTCGTCGAGGACGGTGCCGTCGGGGGCGATGAGCTGGCTCGTGCCCGTGGTGGAGATGTTGGCGACAGAGCGGCCGGTCTCGATCGCACGCATCCGGGCAGTGGCGAGCTGCTGGAGGTTCTCGTCGGTGCCGCGGAAGTCGGCGTTGTTGGTCTGGAACACGTATGCCTGAGCGCCGCCGAGCGCGCCCGCACGGATGACATCGTCGTAGATGACGTCGAAGCAGATCGCGAGCCCGAGCGCGACATTCCCGACCGTGACCAGCGGCGGATTCGCCCCTGGGGTGTACTCGCGCTGGATCAGCCCTATCAGCTCGGGGGCGATCGCCTCATAGAACCACCTATCGGGCACGTACTCGCCGAACGGCACGGGGTTGATCTTGTCGTGCATCTGCGGTGCGCCCTCCCACGTCCAGAGCAGCGACGTGTTGTGAGTGTCGTCGCCGCGCTGGGTGGCAGCGTTGGCGAGCACCGGTGCCTCGGCCCGGCGTACGACGTCATCAAGCACTGCGGCCGTCGCCGGCTGGTTCAGAGGATCCGAGTCGACGGATCCTTCGGGCCAGACGAGCAGGTCCATGTCCTGTCCGAGCAGCGTCTCGGTGGCGGCCAACTGCGCGGCGAGGATGTCACCGGAGGCGCGCTCGTCGAAGTAGGCCGATGGCCCGTTCGCCTGCACCCACCCGATCCGCAGCTCGCCTGCCGGGGTTGTCGGGAACGCTGGCAGCAGCGCGAGCACGACCGCGGCTGCCAGCGGAATGAGACCGCGACGCGGCTCCCGCGCACGGCCCGCCTGGATCGCTGAGGCAGACAGGGCGACGACGAGGAATGACAGTCCGCCCGTCCCTGTCCAGGATGCGATCTGGGCGAAGGGCCCGTCGACCTGGCTCAACCCGATCCGCGCCCACGGGAATCCCGTGTATGGCCATGCTCCGCTGACCAGCTCGCGCAGCGTCCACAACCCCGCGACCAGCAGTGGTGGCAGAACGACGCCGGCCTGTCGTGGCAACCACCGGTACGCGAGCGCGATCGGCACCGCCCCAATGGCGAACAGCGTCGCCTGCAACGCCGCCAGTGCGATCCACGGCAGCGGACCGAGGAACTCGTCCACCCAGATCAGATGGAGCGGGAAGAACCCGACGGCGAATGCGAGCCCGACGCCCAGCGCCCCGGGGACACTCCGCCCGATCAGCGTGAGCAGGCCGAGCGTCACGGCGACGAATGCCGCGGGCCACCACCCGACGGCGGGGTACGCGAGGTCGAGGATCAGCCCACCGGCCATTGCGGTCGGCATGGCAAGGCGCATTCGCAGCAGGGGACGGGCTGCGCCGACCGGTGTGGGGGAGGGGAGCGTGTCAGTCGGCGATGGCGCGATCGAGGGCATCTGTGAGGTCCGTCAAGGAGGTGAGCTCGAGCTTCACGCCGTCAAGGAAGAACGTGGGCGTGCCAGTGACACCCATCTCCTGCCCCGCCAGGAAGTCCTCCTCGACGCGGGCCTGCGTCTGCGGGTCTGCCACTGCCGCGTCGTACGCGTCCATGTCCAGGCCCAGCTCCTCGGCATACCCGCGGAAGCGGGCAGCCTCGGATGACTGGCCTTCGCCCCACTCGATCTGCGTCTCGAACATCCGGTCGTACATCTCCTCGAACCGGCCCTGCTGCGCAGCTGCCTCGACCGCGACGGCGGCGTGCATCGAGTTGTAGTGGTTGGGGATCGGGAAGTAGCGCACGACGTAGTTGATGTCTCCGGCGTACTGTTCGCGGATCTCCTCGATGTACGGGTAGAACGCCCCGCATGCCTCGCACTCGAAGTCGAGGAACTCCACCAGCGTCGGTGCGTCCGCTCCGGCCTCGTCGAGCACGTGGGAGTCACTGCGTGTGCCAGGCAGCGCACCGTCGTCGGGAGTCACCGGCGCTGGGCGGGTCACATTGACATACACGATCGCGGCGATCACGAGCACGACCACGACGGCGATCGAAATCACGGTGGCCTTGACCGGGGTCGGCAGTTTCTTGCGGGTGGAGGCAGGCGCGTTCACAGGGGCTCCTTGTCGGTGGGCGGATCGGTGGGGTCGTCAGTGACGGCGGCGAGATGCTCCTCGCGCAGTCGTGACACGACCTGGGCCAGCTGGGGGTCTTCGCCTCGGGCGAGGCCGGCGTATTCGAGGCGCAGCAGCTGCGGCGCTCCGTCGGGTGCGGTCAGGGAAGCCTTCACCCAGAGGCGACGGCGGGGCACCAGCAGTGCGGTGATTAGTCCGGCCGTCGCGATCGACGCGAATGCGAGCACCCAGATCGCGCCGCCGTCGCGCTGAATCTGCAGCGCCACGAACCGCTTCACGGAGGACAGGAGATCCCCGGTCCCGGCGGCGTCCTCGAACGTGATCGTGCCCCACCCGTTCGGCAGGTTCGCGGTCTGTCCCGGAGTGAGCTCGATGGATTCGAGCCCGGTTTCGCCGCCAGTGACCTGCGTCATCCCTGACGTGTCGAGCGTGTACACGGAGCGCGGCGTGCCGTCGTCGATGCCGAGGCTGCCGGAGAACACGTTGAAAGTGACGACCGGGTTCACCAGGTCCGGGTACACCGACGTGTACGCGCCGCTGGGGAGAGTGCCCTGGGTCGGATAGAAGAACCCGACCAGTCCGATCTGCTCGGGCAATCCGTCGGGTACCTTGAGGATGCCGAGCGAGGTCATCATCCCGTCCTGCGGCAGGAACGGCTGCGATTCGCTGTAGACGACCTCGCCTTCCGCGTTGCGGATCGTGATCGTCGGGGCGTACCCGTTGCCGAGCAGGTAGATCCGGTCGCCTGCCACGTCGATGGGGTGGTTCACACGTACGACATCCTTGCGTCCGTCCGGATCGCCGGGGGCACGGATCGTGAGCCGGGCGGCGAAGTCGCCGGCCTGCCCCGCTCCGGGTGTCCCTGGAAGTTCGTACGTGACGTCGAATCGGTCGAGGGTGAGCGAATAGGGGTCAAGCGCGGTGTCGTCGACGAACCGACCCGGCGTGAACGAGGAATAGTCGCTGAGGCTGTTCACGAACGTGGAGCCCTCGACGATGACCCGCTGCCCCGTGTAGGCGAAGCCGCCCGTGATGAGGACGGAGACGAGCACCCCGACCAGGGAGGCATGGAAGACGAGGTTTCCGGTCTCACGCAGGTAGCCCCGCTCGGCCGACACCGACCACACTCCCGCCGCGTCGTAGCGTTCGGTGCGGTACCCCTGGCGGCGCAGCAGCCGTTCTGCGATCGTGATGGCCGCTGGCGCTTCTGTCACTGCTTCCACGTGCGCGGGCACGTGCACGTCGTCGACGAGGTGATGGTCGAGCCTCTGCAACCGGACGGGCGTGCGTGGCGGGCGGGAACGGAGCGCCTTGGCATGGTGGCGCATGCGCGGGATGACGCATCCGATCAGCGAGACGAACAGCAGCAGGTAGACGGACGAGAACCACACCGAGCCATACAGGTCGAACAGCTGCAACGCGTCGAGCGTCGGTGCGATGTCGGGGTTGTCACGGAAGAACTGGGTCACGCCGTTCGGGTTCGCGACCCGCTGCGGGAAGATCGACCCCGGGACGGCGATCATGGCGAGCAGGAGCAGGAGCACCAGCGCAGTGCGCATGCTGGTCAGCTGCCGCCACGCCCACCGCAGCCATCCGGCGACTCCGAGCGTGGGCGAGGCGATCCGCTCCTCGTCGCCGCCGCGGTCGATGTGGTCGGCGGGGCGCGCGGGGTCGGTCGCAACGAGTTCAGAGCGGGAGGGTGACATTCAGCATCACCCCTTGCAGGATGGACATAAGCCGACTCCAGGCGCCGGTGACCATCAGGGCTCCGAGCAGGACGAGGACAGCGCCGCCGACGATGTTGAAGACGCGGATGTGGCGGCGCACGAATGTGACTGAACGGGTGGCCCATCCGACACCGAGGGCGAGCAGCAGGAACGGCAGGCCGAGCCCGAGCGAGTACGCGAGTCCGAGCAGGCCGGCCCGCCACGGGTCTCCGAGGTTCCACGACACCGACATGATCGCCGCCAGCGTCGGTCCGATGCACGGTGCCCACCCGATACCCAGTGCGACGCCGAGCAGTGGTGCTCCGATCAGGCCGAGATCGCCGCGCGATCGCAGCCGGACGGTGCGCTGGGCCCCGCGGAACACCCCGATGAAAACCAAGCCCATCACGATGACGAACACGCCGAGGATCCGGGTGAGGACGGCCGAGTACTGCGCGAAGAACATACCGAACACGCCGCCGAGGACCGTCATGGCCAGGAACACGACCGTGAACCCGGCGATGAAGAGCCCGACGCCGCCCACCATTCGCCACCTCGCCGGATTGCCTCCCTCCGCGGCGCCGACGGCGGACCCGAGGTAGCCGAAGTACCCGGGGATGAGGGGCAGCACACAGGGCGAGACGAAGGAGACGAGTCCGGCCAAGGCAGCGACGAGGATCGCGAGCCATAGGGCGCCGTCGACGACGATCGCGCCCATCTCAGCCGTCCTCGGCCAAGGCGTCGGAGACCAGCGTCGACAGGATCGACGCCGATTGCAGCTGCCCGATGATCCGCGCCGCGACCCGGCCCTGCCGGTCCATCACCAGCGTGGTGGGCGTCGCCTGGATCGGCGTCGCGGCGGCGAAGGCGAGCTTCACCTGGCCGCTGTCCGCGTCGATCACACTCGGGTAGGTGATGCCGTTGTCTGCGGCGAAGGCGCGGGCCGTGGCGGGCTGATCATAGATGTTGATGCCGAGGAACCCGACATCCTCGGCCTGATAGTCCTGCCAGACGTCCTCGAGCATCGGCGCCTCGGCGATGCACGGCCCGCAGGCGGCGTACCAGAAGTTCACGACGTACACGCGGCCCGCGAACTCATCCTCTGACACAGCGTCGCCGTGCTCGGTGATGCCATCGAACATGACCGGCTCGCCTCGTTCCTCGGCGGCGATCGACTCGACGCGGAAGTCACCGGATTCGTAGGTCTGATTGCCGACGTCGTACTCAGCTGCGACGCCGTCCTGCGGCGCGCAGCCGACGAGCGCTGTCAGCAGGCCGACGGCGAGCACCGCCGCGAGAGAACGAGAAGGGGACGAAGAAGGGGATCGCAACGGGGGGTCTCCAGGGGTGGGCGAGGCGGATGGATCACGCCCGGGTGTGCCACCGCGCGCCCCTGCCGCGGCAGCAGGCTGCGCGCGACGAGAAACGACCAGTCTCCGGGCGTGCGAACGACGCGCGCCGACAAGCGGCGTCGCGCACCGATCCGTTCAGGTCCGAGAAATTCCCAGCAGCGCCGGTGTCACCGCAGGTGAGAACGTTCGCACCCGCGGGAGCAGAGCAGACAGCGACGGGCCCGCCGCCGACATGATCGCGGTCGGCCGGAGGCCGCCCAGCGCGCGCCATCCGATGAGCGCCAAGAGCACACCGCACAGCGCGCCGAGCAAGCACATCCCGCCGGTTCCCAACTCGTCGTCCGTCGAGGTGAGAGCGACGCTCACCTCGGCGTGAGAGGCCGGGGTATCCGCGGCCGCGGCCGTGACGGACAGCACCGATGTGCTCTCGAGGCTCTCGTGCGCAGATGAGGTCCAGATTCCCAGGAACATCAGAGCCGCAGTTCCCAGCGCTAGCAGCAGCTGAGCAACAGACCGCCGATCGCCCCCCGTGAGGGTTCGGTGGGCGATCGGGTTCATGCATTCCAGGGTAGTCGCGGCTGCTGAGAGGTGCGTGCCACTCTTATTTGCGCGCACGGGGTGAACGTGCTCGTCCTGCCGGGCCGCGCCGCTCACAGTGGAGTGGGCGGCCCGGACGCAGTTGACGATGACGATGACCTCAGCGACCTCTGCACCAGGACGACGCCATGTCATTCTCTACTTCTCAGTTCCCGTCACTGCGGATCATGAGGACGGCCCCTGCGATCGCGGCGGTGACGATGACGACGTCGGCGAGGTTCCCGATGAACCAGTCGCCGTAAGCGAGGAAGTCCACGACATGGCCGCGGGCGAATCCCGGTTGGCGGAAAAGGCGGTCGCCTGCGTGTGAGGCGGCGGCCCCACCGAGCGCGCCAGTCACGATCGCCCACCCGGGCTGGCGGACACGGAACGCGAAGACGATCGCGGCGACCGTGGCGGCGACGGCGAGCAGCGCGAACACCCAGGTGGCGCCCTCACCGACGGAGAAAGCCGCACCGGGGTTGTAGGCCAGTTGCAGTCCCAGCACGTCGCCTACCAGCGGGATGCGCTCTTCCTCGGTGAGGGTGGCTTCCGCCCATGCCTTGGTTCCCTGATCGGCCAGGAGGACGATCGCGGCGAGCAGCAGCGATCCCGCCGTGAGCCGCCAGCGTTCATGCCGAGGTTCTTCCCCGGGCCCGAGCTCGACGTCGCCTGTCGCTTCCGGCATCATGCGAGGACCTCGACGAGGCGGAGGATGACGCCGGATTCGATCAGGATGAACAGGCCGAGGCCGATGAACACGGCCGGCACGAGCCAGTGCTCGACGCGTTCCAGCGTCTCGGTGACGGCCTTGTGGGTTCCGATCAGCCGTCCCGCCGTGCACCAGACGGCCACGAGGGCGAGGAACACGACGATCATGATCGCGACCTCGCCTGGCTCGCTGGTGCGGAAGATCGGGGTGTAGAGGGAGATGTTGTCGGCCCCGTTGGCGATCGTGATCCCAGCCACGCCCCACATCCCGACTGCGGTGATCTTGTCGTCATCGTCATCGTCATCGTTGCGGCGTAGGCCGCGCACGAGCGTCCAGATGCCGATGCCGAGCGGGATCAGGCCGAGAAACCCGACCCATTCGTCCGGGACGATCGTGAGGCCGAGTGCGGCGACCACGCTGATGACGACGAGGGTGATGAATCCGAGGTACTGACCCGCGACGATCTGCCACGGTCGCGGCTTCCCCCGGCCGGAGGCCAGGAACAGCACGGTGAGCACGACAATGTCGTCGATGTTGGTCGCAGCGAACAGGCCGATCGCTGAGCCGATGGTCGCGAGCATCAGCTCTCCAACCGTGGGGCGTGGGTGCGGGCGGCGCGCAAGCCGTTGAGGATCACGATGACCTCCGCGATCTCGTGCACCAGGACGACAGCGGCGAGCCCTAGGATCCCGAACAGCGCCAGCGGGAGCAGCGCGGTGATGATCAGCAGCGACAGAATGATGTTCTGGTTGATGATCCGTCGACCCCGCCGCGCGTGGTCGAACGCCCGCGGGATGAGGCGCAGGTCGTGGCCGGTGAAGGCGACATCGGCGGACTCGATCGCCGCGTCGGAGCCGGTCGCTCCCATCGCGATGCCGATGTCCGCCGCCGCGAGAGCCGGGGCGTCGTTGATGCCATCACCGATCATCGCGACCGGTCCTGCCTTCGACAGCTCACCGATCGCCGCGGACTTGTCCTCCGGGCGCAACTCCGCGCGCACGTCGCCGATCGCGGCCTGCGCGGCCAGCGCCCGGGCGGTGCGGACGTTGTCGCCGGTGAGCATCGTCAGTCCGACGCCCTGACCGGCGAGGGTCCGCACGACCTCGGGGACCTCTGGGCGCAGCTCGTCGCGGACACCGATCGCAGCGACCGGAGCCCCGTCACGGTGCACGATCACCACGGTCATGCCCTGCTCCTCCAGGCCTGCGACCCGGTCGCCGAGCGCGCCGGCGTCGAGCCAGCGCGGGCTGCCGACGTGGATGCGAGCGCCGCCGACGGTGCCTTCGATGCCATGCCCTGCCTGCTCGGACACGCCGGCGGCCGCCGGGACGCCGGGGGCTGCTCCGGTGATCGCCGCGGCGAGGGGGTGAGTGCTGTGCTGCTCGAGTGCCGCCGCCCACGCCAGCGCCTGGACTTCGGTCACGCCGTCCGTGGTGAGGACGGCGGTGACCGCCGGCTCGTTCCGCGTCAGGGTGCCGGTCTTGTCGACGGCGACGTGCCGGATGGTGCCGAAACGCTCGAACACCGCACCGGACTTGATGATCACGCCGAACTTGCTGGCCGCCCCGATCGCGGCGACGACGGTCAGTGGCACCGAGATCGCCAGCGCGCAGGGTGAGGCGGCGACCAGCACGACGAGCGCGCGCGTGATCCACACCTCCGGGTCGCCCAGCAGCGGCCCGATGATTGCCACCAGCGCAGCGAGAATCAGCACACCGGGCACCAGCGGTCGCGCGATCCGGTCCGCGAGGCGCGCTCGCTCGCCCTTCTCCGCCTGCGCCTGCTCCACCAATTCGACGATGGTGGTGAGCGAGTTGTCGGTGCCCGCCGCTGTCGTCTCGACCTCCAGTGCCCCCGCGCTGTTGATCGCGCCGGCCGACACTGCATCCCCGGGCTCCACCTCGACCGGGATCGACTCTCCGGTGATCGCGGACGTGTCCAGGCTGGAGCGACCGACGCGGACGATCCCGTCAGTCGCGATCCGCTCGCCCGGACGGACGAGCATGACCTGCCCGACCACGAGGTCCTTTGCGGCGACTTCGAACGAGGCACCGTTGCGCTGTACGGTCGCGGTCTCCGGCACGAGCTTCAGCAGCGCCCGCAGCCCGCCACGGGCGCGGTCCATCGCCTTATCCTCCAGCGCCTCAGCGATCGAATACAGGAACGCCAATGCCGCGGCCTCTTCGACATAGCCGAGGATGACCGCACCGACCGCACTGATCGTCATCAGCAGCCCGATGCCGAGCTTGCCCTTGAACAGCTTCCGGATCGCACCCGGCGTGAACGTCGACGCGCCCAGCAACAAACCAACCCAGAACAGCACGAGCGCCGGAATCTCCGCCCCTGACCACTCGAGGACCAGCCCGGTGAGGAACGCGACACCTGAGAAGACCGGCACCATGACGCCGCGATCCTTCCACCAGGGCTGCTCCGCCTCCTCGAGATCCTCGTCCACCGCTGCGGGGGACTCGTGGTCGCAGCCGCACGCCGCGCTCACGCGTCCACTCCTGCGCCGCAGCAGCCGGGCACCGTGCACTCCGAGTCCACGCACGGCGGGTGCTCGTCGACAGCCAGCGTCACGTCCACCAGCGCAATCAGAGCAGCAGCGAGGTGCGGATCGGCGATCTCGTAGCGCGTCTGACGGCCCTCCGGCTCAGCGACGACGATCCCGCAGTCGCGTAGGCATGTCAGGTGGTTCGACACGTTCGAGCGCGTCAATTCCAGCTCGCGGGAGAGCACCGCGGGGTAGCTCGGGCCCCCGAGCAGGGTCATCAGGATCCGAGAGCGCGTCGGATCCGCCATGGCACGGCCGAGCCGGTTCATCACGTCAAGACGGGAAGCAATAGACAGCATGTACTGACTATACATTGCATGCTGACCTATCGCGAATGCGGTTCTGGGTGGGCACCCGGGCCGCGCGCCTCGCGCCGGGCGCCCGGTCGCGGAGTGCCAGACGGCGGAAATACGATGCCTGTACATCGATCAATGACCATTCTCGTCTCGTTCTCGTAGACGCGTGAGGTACTCGTTGTAGGCGTCGAGGTCGTCGTCGCCGTGCACGTCGGCGTATCGGTCGTGTGCGCGGGCGCGAGCGGTGTCCTCGCGGAACCAGCGGTGCATGATGTACAGCACCATGAGCAGCGTGGGCGCCTCCCCGTAGGACCAGGCGAGGGCGCCCGCCACGCGCTGGTCCTCGAGCGGGTCGAGGCCGAGTGCGGCGGTGGGCTCGACGAAGGCGCTGATCATGGGTGTGTCGCTCATCATGATGAACACGCCGAAGAAGGCATGCAGTGCCGCCTCGGCGAACAGATCGAGTGCTCGGGCCCCGTAGCCCATCCGCGCGGGCACGGGGTCGTCGGCGAGGACGGGGATCGTGAACAGCATCCCGGTGAGGAAGAAGCCGATCTCCAACGTCTGGTGGCCGCCGGGAAGGCGCAGGATCGGGTCGGCAAGGTTCCCCAGGTAGAGGCCATAGAACGCCAGCAGGTACAGCGGAAGGGCTACCGCGGGGCTCAACGCCCAGCGGGCCGCACGGCTGCGCAGCGCGCCGTGGGCGAGACGCAGCACCGCACGTCCGAGACCCCAGTGCGGCGTGGCGCGCAACAGCAGCGTCCCGGGTGAACCGAGGACGAGCAGGGGTGGGATCGCCATCATCAGGGTGAGTTGCTGGAACATGAACACGGAGAACTGCGCATATCCGTAGCTCTCCACGCCGAGCCCCATGATGATGACCAGCGCCGCACAGCCGGCGAGGAAGCAGAACGTGCGCGAGACCGGCCAGCGTCGCCCCTGCCGCCACAGCCGCATGGCGCCGGCGAGGTACGCGATGGCGAGCAGGATCCCCAGTGCAGCCAGCGGCGATGCTGGGTACGGCCCAGGGGCGAGGTACTCGAGCAATCCCGGCGGCGGCAGGGTCGGTGTGCTGTCCATCGCGAGGTCAGGACGGGCGCGGGATCTTGATGAGCGCGCCCGCGGTGAGGAATGTCACCGCCGCCACGGGCTGCGCAGCCGTCCACAACGGTCCCTCGAACGGGAACGGGTATGCGGGGTTCCAGAGCACGGCGATCGCGGCGAACACGATGATCCACCACCACTGGCGCGCTTGGAATGCGAACCACGCAGTGATCATCGCGAAGATCGCCACGATGAACAGCACGATCGTCGCCCACTCGCCGCCGAGCAGCAGCGGGGCGAGGAGCAGTGTCGGCGCGGCGATCAGGCTCGGGGCAAGCGCGTTGCGCTGATACTGCGAGGGCGTCCGGGGGCGTTGGTTCATGATTCTCCGTTCTGAGACACGGGTATGTCGGATGCGGCTGGCACGCGCTCCGGTGCCGCGCTTTCGCGCCTGCGTTCGCGGAGGTTGGCGAGCACAAAGATCGCGACGCCGATGCCGAGCGCGACATCGGCGAGATTGCCGATGAACAGCTCGCCGTAGGCCAGGAAATCGGTGACGTGCCCCTGCCCGAATGAAGGCGGAGCGAACAGCCGATCGACCAGGTTGCCGAGGGCGCCGCCCAGGATGAGCGCCAGCCCGACCACGCGTGCCATGCTCCGTGAGCGCCAGAGGGCGGCGCAGGCGGCGACAATGAATATGACGCCGACGAGCGTGATCAGCCAGGTCCGGTTCGCGCCGAGCGACAGCGCTGCGCCGGGGTTGTATGCGAGTTGCAGCCCCAACAGGTCTCCGAGCAGCGGAATCCGCCCGAGACCAGTCAGCTCCGCGATGGCGAGCGCTTTGCTCACCTGATCGATCACCAGCACGGCCGCTGCGACCGAGCACGCCATCGCGAGCCGCAGGAGGTGCTCATGCCTCATCGGAGCCCCGCATGTCTCGGCGCTTCCGGTCCCGTCGCATCATCAGGACCATCCCGGCGACGGGGGCGATGATCGCGATCGGAAACATGACGCCGATGAACGGCAGGAAGATCCCGTTTGCTTGCGGGGCCGTGCCGGCTTCATAATCGGATGGAGCTTCGTCGGGGTGTGGCGATGGTGCCGCGTCCGATGTCGGATCCGGGGACGGTGCAGTCGTGTTCAGCGCAGGATCGATAGTGAACGCGTACTCACCTTCAGTCAACTCGCCGCCGTCGGACGTGAGCTGCCAGCGGACGCGGTACTGACCGGGTCCCGCGTTCGCTGCCAGATGCTGTGTGGCACTGGCGCCGTTGAAGCTGACCTCGTCCACGACGACATTCTCTCCAGACGGGGAGATCACCTCGATGAGCACCACGTCGCTACCGGGGCGCAGCTCCTGGTCGAAAGTCAGGGTCATCTCGTCCGGCGCCGTGGCTGTGACGGAATCGGCTGCGGGGTAAGACGAGGTGAGGTCCCCGGCGGCGAGCGCCGACGTCGACGGGCCTAGCGTCAGGCCGATAGTCGCGACGGCGACCGCGATCGCTGCCCTGATGATTCGCCGTGGCCTCGGAGGCCGACGCGCCTCCGAGCGGGCTGGTTCGGGTGTGTTTGTCATGTCGTATTCCTTCACGGGCGGTTGGTGATGTGTCGGGCGATCGTCGCGGCGTCTCGCCAGACGCCGTCCAGGTTCTCGGAGCCTGGATGCCCGTAGCCCGGCATGCCTGCGACGAACAGGCCGGGCACGCTCGTCCGCGTCCGGCCGAGCGGAGCGTCGCGGACCTCAGCGGGCAGCCAGTCGTCCCCCGGGAGGAATCCGGTGGCGAGAATCACCGACGCCGGTGCAAGGTGACGCCCGTCAGCGAGCGTCACGTCAGCATCGCTCGCCCCGACGACGGCGGGAACGACGTCGATGCCGTCGCGCTGAAGTTGCGCATAACTGTCGCCGAACAACGGCTCGGGTCGAATACTGCCGAGCCTCTTCCGGGGCCCGGCGGCCCGCGGGAAGGTGGCGACGTGCCGGTAACGGCGCGGGTTGCGCACGGCGAGGGTGACGCGGTGCGTCGCGCTCAGCTCCCGAGCGATCTGCGCGCCCGCGTTCCCTCCGCCGACGATCAACACGTCGCCGGGCGGCACATCCGCCGCGGATCTGTAGGCGCTGCTGTGCATCAAGCGCCCGGGGGGTGCGATGTCTCCTGCCCAGGCGGGCAGACGTGGTCGGCTGTTCGCGCCGGTGGCGCATACGACGTTGCGGGTCTGCACGCTCCCGGCGCTGGTCTCCAGCAGGAGGGTCGCGCTCGAGCCCAGGCGGCGGACGCCGGTTGCGCGCACACCCCACACGGGCGCGATGCCGAGGTGCTTCTCGACCGCGCCCAGGTAGGCCGCGACCTCGCGTGCCCGCGGCCGGGACTGCGGCTCACTGGGGAACGACAGCGCTGGCAGCGTGCTGTGGCGGACGTCGCTGAGCAGCGTCAGGGACGTCCATCTGGTTTCCCAGCTGCGCACGCCTGGAGATTGATCGACGACGACGAAATCGCGTTGCGGGCTGAGGCCACGTGAAATGAGGGCGGCGGCGACAGCAAGGCCGGCTTGACCGGCGCCGACGATGATCGCACGGCGGTGCGACAAGCCGATCTTCACGCTCGTCCCGCTCATACGATCAGGAGGATCACAGCGACGAAGGACCAGACCAACGCGACGGCGAGGCACGCCACCAATACGGCGGCAGCGATCAGACCAGCCTTCTGAGAGGCTTTCACAACAGGGCTCCCAAGCATCCAGAACTCACGACACGTCAGCACCGACGTGCCCCTCGGCAGGGCGCGCCGGATCACCGCCCCTCAGGCGGTGCCGTGAGTCAGGTCCGAGAGACGGACAGCTCAGAAAGTGTCAACGTCGTACGTTGACGCGCCATGGCAGGCCTCATCGGGCGTCTCCAGACGCGTCGGGATCCGACTGCCAACACGCCGGGCAGGTGCCTGCCGCGCAACCGAAGGAAGGACAAGACGAGTAGCAGGCCGCAGAACGCCCCGAGTAGGCAAGCGGCGATGCCGAAACCAGCGGCGCCGCTCGCATCCGCCACAACCGCCGCATCTTCCACCGCAATGACGGATGCCTCAGCCGCGACTTCCGTCGCCGCATTGTCTGGCGCAGTCTCGGGGTCGAGATGGGTCGCACCCCACGCACCGAGCAACAGCAGCAAAACCAGCACGACGCTCGTGATGATTCTCGTTATCGTGAGCCGCTCACACAGAACCGCACTGAGGCGGGGCGGGGCGGGCCGAGACATCCCGCTCACTATAGAACGGCGGTCTTTGGATCACCCGGGAACCGATGGCGTCCAGCCCGCTCGATGCGGTGCTCACGCGTGCTTGATCGTGTCGGCTTCATAGTCGCTGATGTGTTCGGTCTCGATCTGGAATGTCGAGTGGGGCACCGACACCTCGAAGTGCTCCGCAACGCACGCCTTTACCTCCCGGAGCACCTCGGCGGCGTGCCCGTCGGTGAAGCAAGTGTCTTCGACGACAACGTGCGCTGTGAGCGTCGGCAGTCCGGTCGCGACCGTCGAGGCATGCACGTCATGGACATCTTTGACGTGATCAAGCTCGAGGATATGCTCACGCACCTTTTCCAGGTCGAGGCCTTTGGGGGTGAACTCCATCAGCACGCCGGCCGTCTCGCGCATCAAGGTCAATGCACGTGGCACGATCAGCGCCGCGATGAACAGGCCGGCGAGGGCGTCGGCCCGTTGGAAGCCGGTGGTGACGATCACGATCGCCGCGACGATCACTCCGAGGGATCCGAGCGCGTCATTGAGGACCTCCAGGAACGCGGCGCGCATGTTGAAGTTCGCCCCGCGGCTCGACGAGAGGATGAGGATCGCGACAATGTTCGCTGTAAGCCCGACGATGCCGAACACAAGCAGCTCAGTGGCCGGGACCTCCGGGGGCTCGAATAGGCGCTTGACGCCTTCGATCGCGGTGTAAAGCCCGACACCCAGCAAGAGGGTGGCCTGGCCGAGCGCCGCCATCACCTCGATGCGTCGGAACCCCCAGGTGCGCGTTGATGTCGCGGGCCGCAACATCAAGGTCGCCGCGACGAGGGCCACCAGCAAGCCGGACGCGTCGGTCAGCGCATGGGCGGTGTCCGTGAGCAACGCCAGGCTGCCTGTGACGATCGACCCGACGGCCTGTGCGACCACGATGAACGCGGTGATGCCGAACGCCGTCCAGAGCTTCCGGCGGTGGTCGCCCGGGCGTCCCGCGCTCTCCGCTGCGGTCGGTCCGTGGTCGTGTCCCGCGCCCATCAGAGATCACCTTCCGCATCAGCCGGGTTCCGGCGGCGCAGGTGCGCGCACAGCTCCGCTTTGGTTCCCGTCGTTTCGAGCAAGTCTTCGGCCGCAGCGATCAGATGTGAGATCGCCGCTGGCTCTGAAAGCGAGTACCAGGACGATCGGCCGTCCGGGCGTACGTCGACGAGGCGGCATTCCAACAGGAAGCTCAGGTGCTTGCTGACGGTCGACTGCGCCAGCCCAATGTGATCGACCAGATCGCGCACGCGGTGCTCGCCTCGCGCGAGGTGCTGCAGGACCGCCAGCCGGGCGGGCTCCCCGAGCGCTTGGAACAGGTGCGCATAAACCGCGGTTGCCTCTTCGTCCAACCGAGGCGGCTCGACATCGATCATCGTCATGTGACGATGATGACGCTCATCTGCGATGAGTTCTAGTGACAAGACCTTCTTGAGAGCGATAACCAGTGGCGGGTTCAGAGCGGGACGAGAGTACGCTGACTCTCGTCCCGCTCGAGTCCGTTCGGCTCAGCGAGCAACTCCGGCGCCGGTGTACGAGACCGGTGCCGCCACAGGCCCCGAGGCGTCAGCCGCGGGGCTCGTGGCTTTTGGGACGCGGTCGACCGCGACGCTCGCGAACTTGAGCGACGCTCCGACGTTGTCGGCGATGATGTCGCGGGTTTCCCGAGCCTGGCCAGTCTCCTTGTCGGCGTAGGTGCCGAAGCGGAGGTCGCCCGCGACGATCACCGCGTCGCCCTTGCGGAGCGAGTTGGCGACGTGCCGGGACTGCTGGTTGAACACGACGACGCGGTGGAACACGGTGCCTGCGTCCTCCCATCGGTTCGTCGTCTCGTTGAGGCGGCGGTCGTTGACGGCGACGGTAAACCGGGCGTACTCGTTGCCCGACTCGCCAGCGCCATGCTCCGGGTCAGCGGTGAGGTTGCCCTCGATGGTGACCGGGATCTTGGTCGTCATCCTTCTTCCTTTCCTTCGTGAGACACGACGGTGTCTCGGCCGGCGTGGGTCTCGGTGATCCACGCGTCCCATTCCGCTTCGTCGGTCGCGGCATCCCACGAGCGGGGCTTGAGTTCGAAGTGGCCGCTCGCACATCCGGCCCCGGCGTTCTGAAGGCGAGGGCGCGCGAGCGCGAGGCGCTCATGCCACCCGATCGGGCCGAAGCCGCTGTCGCTGTCGTCGAACGCGGCAAGGTGCGCGACGTGGAGGGCGGAGAGTTCCTCGACGAGCGCCCCGTGCTTCCACCAGCAGTCCGGTACGACACTGACTGGCACGGTGTATCGGACCGTGAACCATTCGACCCACTCGCGTAGTGCCGTCCACTCGACACCGACCTGCTCCGGCGGCAGGTGCCGCCAGTCGACCGGGTGTGAGCCGAGAGGATCCGTGCCGCGTCCGAGGCGCGGAAGCCCTGCGAGCTCAGCCGCGATAAGGCTCTCGATGTCCCCGGGCTCGAACTCGTTCACGAGGCCGCCTCCTGGTTGTGCAGCTTGATCCTGAGCCGGTCCAGCGCGATCACCGACGCGACGCGGCGGGCTCGGTGATGGGCGAGCACGCGGTCCCGATCGATGAGTCGGTGGAGAAGGTCGTGGCAGTACGGATGCAGCGGCACGAGATCGTCGTGGCGCTCGAACGCCCGCCACGTGCCGCGCGCGAAGCGAACGCCGGCGTAGTCGAGATGATGGAGCTCGAGCTGTTCCGCGGTCGCGGAGCGCCCGCACCCCGCGCATCCCAGCGGCCGACGCATTCGCTCCTGCCTCCGGAACCAGCGGGCCCTTCGCGCGAACCACGCGGGGGAGCGGAGGAAGTCCGCGCGGTACGAGTTGCCGACTCCGGTCTTCCGGCGATTGCTCACGGTTCGCTCACCGCCTCCGGTTCCGATTCCGGCTCGGGCGCCGGTGCCGGTGCGGCGCTAGGGGCGGGGTTGCTCGCCTCCGTGAAGACTCCCTGCTGCTCGGCCTCGGTCGAACGCTTCCCGGCCTGGATGTCGCGCGCGTCGCGCCGCTCGTCCCACCCGCTGAGGTCGAGCAGCACGCCGCGCCGGTTGCGGTAAGCCAGCAGGCCGACGTTCTGCGGCATCCGTCGAATCTCGTCGACCGACATGAGCGCGAGTCGTTCGTGGTGTTCGCTCGTCGAGTGCCCTGCCTCCCGCGTCGACCACGAGCGCTGCGTGCGTCGCGTCTGTCGGGTTCCGAGCAGGGCCTCAACATCGCGAAGGTGGTTCACATGCGAGGCGCCGCCGAGGAGGACCTTCGCCGTCGCGGCCGCCCAGATCGTGTCCGCCTCCGCACGCGACCATGACGTCTCGGCCTGGGACAGCGCCTGCAGCACGACGAACGTGCAGATCCCGCGGCCACCGCCGTCCGCCATGATCCGCGGGAGGTTACCCCACCGGAACATGTTCACGATCTCGTCCAGGATCAGGCCAAGCGGATGCTGCAGCCGAGACCCCGGCGATGCCAACGCCCGAACGCGCGCGACCTCCACGATGTCGTCGAGCAGCGCGCCGAGGAATCCGCCCATTGCAGACGCTCCCGAGGCCGACCCGATCAGGTAAAGCGTGTTCGCGCCATCGAGGAACGCGCGCGGATCGAAGATCGGGTCACCGGGCCGCGGCATGAGCGCGTCGCGGATCTTCGGGACGGCCAGCGGTGCGACGGCGCCCTGCACGCCGAACCAGATCGACGAGACGAGCTTGTCGTCGGAAGCGAGTGTCGCTTCGAGGTTGTCGCCCCAGCCGGGGGCGCCGTCCGATCGGAGGATCGAGACAGCCGATCTGCGCGCGAGGATCGGACTCGTGCCCCAGTTGTAGAGGTCTTCGATCGAGCAGTTGCCGACGGCCGCTGCGTGCAGAAGGCGCCCGAGGACAACTCCGGATGCCTGCGCCCACTCCCCATTGGTGTTCGAGGCGCCGAGCGCGGTGCCGGTGATGATTGCGGCGCCGCGCTGCATCGCGACCAGCGGGTCCTCGCATCCCGCGATCGGAGACACCCGAAGCGGATGGCGCGTGCCGGAGAGCCCCTGCGGGTCGAACACGTGCACCCGCCCGCGACGCTCGCGCATCCGGAGCGTCGCGGTGAGGTTGTCGTTCGTCGTCGACGTCGTGATCAGCGGCCCCGACCAGTCGAGGATCGCCGAGATCAGCACGCGGTATCCCTTGCCCGAGCGCGGCGGGCCTTCGAGTGCGACAGAGTCCTCGATGGACACGAAGACGTCCATCCCGCGGGAGCTTCCGACCCGCCAGCCCACATCCGTGGCGCGGGGTCGGCTGATGTCGGGCCGGAGCTGCATGGCCCGCTTCAGCACGGCCTTCGCAGAGAGGTGCCGGCGGATCTCGAATGCCTCGGCAAACCCGGGGCGGCTACGCAGGTCGCTGATGAAGGACCGGTCCGACTGCCGATAGCGGCGGTACGCGACCCACGCCCATATGGCCAAGCCCACGACGAGCAAGAGGACGGCGAGGTCGAGGAGCCGGATCGTTAGGACAGGAAGCTCGCATCCGGCGATCGGTCGATACCCGTCGGGATTGCCGGTGATCGCGAGCCAGAGCCCTGAGAATAACGATGCCGGCTCCGGCGACACCCCACATGCGGCGCGGACGATCGCTTCCGTGAGCGCGGCGAACACGACGCTCAGGACGACGGCGACAGCAATCGCCACCGCGACGACCTTGCCGAGTATTCCGTTCACGCCCATGTCTCCTCAGAACCCGCTCGCGACGGCGGCTGCGACGCGCAGCCAAGCGTCTTGCGTCGTCCGCCGGAGGACGTCGAATCGGAGGGGACCGGACTTCAGGGCAGGGTCGAACGGGATCCGCAGAACCTCGCGCACGGTGCCACGAAACCCGTCCGCGATGCTCTCTGCTGCGGCAGGCCTACTCGGCTCTGACTCGGTTACCACCACGATCGCGCTGTCCGCGAGATCCCGGGACCGCTCGTCCCGCTCGCGAAGTGCGTCGAGCAGCAGCGCAGCGGACTCCGCCGGCTCGGGGGCGGCGAGTGTCGGAACCACGAGCTGATATGACGAGTCGACCATCCGCAGCCATCGCTCGGCCGACTCGTCGTTGCCAGAGTCGAAGAACACGAGTCGGTAATAGCGGGCCGCGACCGACATGAGGGTGTCGAACTCCGTCCGTGCGATTCGCTGGTGCGTGGCGAGCAGTTCGGGATTCGACCGGAGGACGTCGTAGCGGTCGACCCGCTGATGATGCACGAACCGGGCGATGCCCGAGATCTCTGCGGTCGGAGCGAGAAGCTGCGAGGCGGCGGGCAGCAGGTCGCGGACCGTCGTGTCGTAGAGGCCTTGCTCGGTACGCCACCCCAGGGTCCCGCGCGTGTCGTTGTTGTCCCACGCCAGCACGTTTCCGCCGCCATGTCGTGCGAAAACGGCGGCGAGCATCGCCGTTGTCATCGTCTTGCCGACGCCGCCCTTGCCATTCACGACGGCGGCGCTGCGGCATCCCGCCCAATGCTGCGACACGAGGCGCTCGGCGGCGAGCCGCTCAGCCTGGGCGCGCGATGGGCCGAGCCCCATCCTCGCGAGCAGCGCCCGACCGCCCCGACCGAGCGCCGATGCGTCGGCCTCCTCGATGAAGGATCGCCGAGTCGCGGGCGAAGCGAGCGGCTCAGGGGCAGGGGCCTCAGACGGTCCGAGCGCCTCCTGCTCCTGAGCCTGAGTGCCCACCTCCTTTCCCTCTGAGGCTTCGATGACTCCGCGGACGTCGATGACCAGCTCGGCGGACTTGACCCGGCGGATCCCGCCGTCCGAGTCGACGAGGATGCGATGTTCGCCGTGATCACCGAACGTGACGAGCTCGACGGCGGAGGCTGCGTGCCTCGCTTCGGCGGCAGCTCGCTGCACGATCACCTGGCGGATGTCCTCGCCCGCGGTGGCGGAGAACGGCTCGTCCACTCCCTCGAGGGTTGTGAAGATCGCGGTGGGTCCTGTGACCGTCGCGTATACGCGACGGGCGGTGTCAACGCTCATCGCTGGCCTCCTTCCCAGCCGGCGACAGCCAGCCGTCGATGCCGATGTCGGAGAGGGGCGGCTCTGGCCAGACGTGGTCGAGCGCCCCGAGGTCGAGGGTGCCCACCATCCCATCCGCCTCGTTGTCGGGATGCACGGCAGAGTCGGTCGCGAACAACTCGAACTCCCAGGCCGTCGAGGTTGCGAAGCAGTCGACCGCGTACGCGTACTGGCCGACGTAGGCGAGGAACACGCCCATGCGCAAGCGTCGAGCGTCTTCCGCATGCGTTGCGGGAATGTTGAGGCGTTCGCGGAGCGCTGCCGTCTCCTGGTGGTTCACGCGGAAGATGAACTTGTTCTCGATGTCCCCGACGATCGAGTAGGCGAGGTTGCGCTCCTTCGAGCCGGTGTCGCCCACCGCGTCCAGGTCGCCCATCTTGTGCAGGATGATGACGTTGCTGATGCCGTAGTAGCGCGAGAGCTTGAGCCACTGCTGGAACATCTGGAGGGCGGACAGCGACGTCATGTCGCGCCAGCCCTCCTCGCGGATCAGGTACCGGGTTCGCTTGGCGGAGCGGTCGGAGACGACCGCCTGAATCCATGCCGTCGTGCACACCTGCGTCAGCTGCGCGACCAGCTCACTGCGCGCGAACAGCTCGCTCGTGTCGACGACGACGATGGGCGCGTCGGCGTCGAACGCGACGGTCGACTCGTCCTCGAACAGCCCCGACAGGTCGCCCTCGACGAAGCGGCGCAACACGAAACGCGGCTGAACGGCGCCGTCCGAGAGACGGAAGTCGGTGCCGGCGTCCTCGATGATGGCGCCGAGGTGCTCGTACACCGCTCGCAGCGTGGGATGGTCGCCGGTCGAGCGGATGCTGCGCTCCAGCGCATCATGGATCGCGGCGTGCTCGACCGCAGTGAGCCTCGTGGAACCGAGTGCCATCTCGATGAGGGACACGAGCGTCGTGATGCGGCGTTGGCGCACCATCTTCTCATGTTGCTCGTCGTCGGCATCCGCGCGCCGCGGCCCGCGGTCGAGCGGGTTGAGTCGCGCGGCGCTCCCACCGCCGATGCGGATGACGACCCCGCCCGGCACCGCCCCGGCGACGGCGACCCACTCGCCCTTCGGATCGGAAGGGACCACCGCCTGATGACCGAACGCGAGGGACCGAGCTACGAGCGTCTTGACCGTGGCGGACTTCCCGGCGCGGTACGCGCCGAGCACCAGCAGGTTGGTCGAGAATGTTCCGCGGTCGGTCGCGTCGGCATATGCCTCCCACGGCGAGAAGTGCCAGAGCGCATCCGCGTTGAGGTCGACACCGAGAATTGGTCCTCGGTGGCCGAGGCCGGCATCCGCGACGAACGGGTAGATCCCCGAGATCTGACGCGATGTCGCCTGATGAGCCGGGATGCGGGGGCGCGAGAGATTCCAGTAGCCGCCCTGCACGAGGCCCGGGCCGAAGGCGCCCCGGACCGCGGGCTCCGGCAACGCTCGCTCGCGCCGACTGGGCTTTGGCTGCTCGGCGTGGCTCGTTGTGCGGGCGACCTCGCGCCGTAGCTCGCGCCGCTCACGCTTCGAGAGACCGTCCGGTTCGAAGACTGCGACGTAGCGGACCATCACTTCATCCCCAGCCCGAGTGGCAGGGCGTTGACCATCAGTGCCTCTGCCTGCTGGCAGTACAGTGTCTGCGGTTCCATGCCGGCGCGCGCGAGAGCGTTGCGCATGCCCGCGATTGCCTGGTCGAGCTGCTGCTCATCACGTGCCGTCACGGTGAGGTACGCGCCGTACCGGAACTCGCCGTGACCCGCGACGATCTCCTCCTCCTGCCGTTCAAGGGCCTCCCAGTCCGCGGCGTCGGCGGCCGATCCGTCGACGCCCCGCTTCGCGCGAAGCTTCTCGTTCCCGCGCCAGACCTTCTTGTCGTCCTCGATGCGGCGCATCGCCTTCCTGACGGAGACCGGCGTGAGGACGATCGACAGGATGTGCGTGATCGCCTCGCCGGTCGAGGGCATGCGTGCGAACACGATCGGCTCGACGAACCCGATGGCCGCATCCGATCGCGGCCACTCGTGGATCCACATGGTGGTGTGCACGCCCGAGTCGGAATAGACGATGCCGTTCGCCCCGCGCGGTTCTTCCAGGTACATCGGACCGATCGCGATCGGGTCGACGCCCGCGCTTCGCTCATCGCGGTTCTGGACGTTGGCGGCGAACTCGGGGTCGAACCCGACGCGGGCGAGAGCCGCGACGTCCCGCGCCGCCAGCCACCGCCGCACGTGGATGCGCGCGGCGCTCAACGCATCGGCCAGGTTCCGGGCTTCGAGGTGCGCCAGCGCCTTGACCGCATCCTCGCCCCCGCCGAGCGCCTTGAGCTGCGGGCCGAGGGCGACGAGGTCGAGCGTGAACGTCAGGTAGTTGCGGTGCGATACGGCGAACGACTCCGACCTGTTCATCACGTCGTCGTAATTACGAGCGACGGGGGACGCGGCGTCCACCCCGCGGCGGCGACTGACGGACTCGTAGTGGTCGCGTGCGGCTCGGATCGTCGTCGGAATCGTGCGCTCCTGCAGCACGGCCCGTTTGATCCCAGGGCGCTGCGTGAACGAGGCCAGCACCGGAGACCACTGCTGGGCCAGGTCGTATCGCTCCGCGACGTCCTTCATGAGGAACCCCTGCACCTCGACCTCGGCGGTCACCGAGACGGCCCGGTCATGCGGGTTATACACGCACGCGACCCCGTCGACATCCCAGAGCTGGATCGAGGCGCGGATACCGGGGAGGTTCAGTGTTCCAGCGAACTGCGCACGCTCAGGCCGGTAGACGTGCCGCGTCGCACCGACCATGTGTCGCACCTGCTTCATGAGCCAGAGACCCGCCTGCCGCGGAGCGGAATCGCCGTGGAGCGTGATGAATGCGAACACGCCGATCGGCAGGTACACCGGCGCGGCGAAGAGCAGGCCGGGAGGACCGAAGCGGTTGACGCCGACGAGCAACGTGACGGCGGCGACCGTGAGGCACGTCAGCTGCCACGCATCCATCCCCATCACGACGCCTTGCCGGGATCGCCGCGGCAGCCGGATAGGACGGTCGAGGTTCTGAGTCGCCATCATCGCGGTGTCCTCCCGGTGTGAGTGCGCGGCGCCGCCGCCGCTGGCGCAGTCGTTTGCGGTGATGTAGTCGGCGTTGCCCCGGGGGCACCTGTCGGCTTCGGGGAGGTTGTCTCGCCGTTCTGACCGGCAGGCGATCGCTGGGGCGTTTCAGAGGATGGGCCACGTCCCGCCGGCGGAGCGCCCTTCGGGGGGCCGTGGCGCCCAGCGCCAGCCCCGGCGCCTGCGGGTATCGCGGCGATGCGGCTCGGCACCCGGGCTACCGATCGTGCGGCGTTCGACGCGGCGCGTCCTGCGCCCGATCCGATCCGAGAGCCGACCGAGTCCGCCGCAACGGCCCCGATGAAGCTGAACAGACCGAACACAGCGAACGGCGCGAAAGCCACGAGCACGAGACCGATCAGAAGTGGCCACGACTGCGGGTCCCAGATCGTCCGTACGTTTGCGAGGCCGTTGATGATGAGCGTGACGAAGCCAATCGTGAGCGGGCCAGTGAGCAGAAGCACGACGACGGCCGACACATAGCGCACCACCCACTGCGGCCCGACGGCGCGCGCCGGGTACAGCATCCATGCGATTGGACCCACCGCGATCAAGGCCGCGAGCACGATGTTGCGGAACGCGAACACGAGCATGAGGAGCAGCATCCCGATCATCAGCAAGCCGTGGATGACGAAGGCGAAGAAGTAGTTTGCCTGCCCGCCGGCCCACATCACGGACTGCAGCGTCGCGAACAACCCATAGGGGCCGTCGCGGTTCATGACGTACCAGGTGAGGTCGTCGATGGCGTTCAGCACGTGACCGGTCGCCCAGAGCGTGAGCGCGGTGGCGGGCACCGCTATGAAGCTCCGGATGACCGCGCCGACGAGTTCGGCTCGGTCGCCGGAGATGACGGCAGCCGCGATCGCCCACACCATCGCGCCGAACAAGACTGCGAGCACGGCCCACTGCCAGAACGACCACTCGCCGGTCGATGCCGTCCACAGGACCGACGATGTGTCGAAACGCATGTTCTGCGCGACCGTGAACATCATCGCGGTGGCGGAAAGGGCCATCCCGCGCCCCGCGTTCTCGAACGTGACGCACACCACGTCACCAATCGAGCATCCGTACTCGACGAGCAGAGGCTTGCCCCCGCTCGTTTTGATCGCCGACACGTGCCGCTCGTCGGTCGTGCACACGGTTGCCTTGGCGCCGCCGACGAACACGTTGATGAAGCACTGCTGAGGCTTGATGTCGGCGGTGCTCTGCGGCGTGCAGGAGATCTGCGCGTCGACGCGGTAGCAGTCGACGGGGAAGGCGGGAGACGACCACGGCTCGCCCGTCACCGGGGCCGCGTTGGCTGCCGTGGGCGCCGCCTCGACGGATGCCACGGCTGCGTTGGCTGGCGCGAGCGCGGCGAAGGCGAGGCCGGCTCCCACCGCCGCCCCGATAAGCACAGCACGCAGCCGAGACATCAGAACCCGAAGTCGAAGTTGACGAACCACTGGAACAGGCCGCTTGCAGCGCCCAGCACGGCGGCGGCGATGAAGATCCACAGGATGTTCTCGCCCGCCCACGTGCGCACGCGGTCGGATGCGAGGCCACGGAACGCGAGCGCGGCGCCCGCGATGATCAGCATGATGAGGACGACGATCATCGCCCCGGCAAGGATGTAGGACGCGACGACCTGGAAGCCCTGGAAGAAGGGCGCCGAGAAATCGGGCTGGATGTCGGGGACGTCGACGTCGGCCGGGGCGGAGAGTGTGACTCGCATGACTTGCTCCCTCGATTGATCACTTGAGCTGAAGGCCGAGTGCGGCCATGAACGGTTGCGGATCGATGGCGGCGCCGTCTCGCTGCACCTCGAAATGCAGGTGGCAGCCGAACGAGCGTCCGGTGTTGCCTTCCGCCCCGATCGGGGCGCCGGCCGCGACGGTCGCGCCAACTGACGCGCGAAGGGAACCCCACTGCATGTGGCCGTAGAGCGTCACGAGCCCGCCGCCGTGGTCGATGCGGACGGCGTTCCCGTACCCCTGATACGAACCGGCGGTGATCACTTCGCCGGGGCCAGCCGCGTACACCGTCGCTCCGCAGCCCTGGGCCATGTCGTAACCCTGGTGGTCCATCGAGCAGTAGCTGCATCCGATTACCGGGTTGAAACCGAAGCCTCGTCCTTTGAAGTAGCCGCCGGCGAGCGGGTATGCCCACTCGCTGTTGGTGATGAGTGCCGGCCGACGCTCGACAGTCGTGGCAACCGACTGTCCCGCGACCGCGAACGGAACGGCGATGAGCGGTGTGGCCAGCAGTGCTGCGAAAAGCGCGAGAAGGAGAATCGCCCCTGTCACGATCTTGCGCCCGGTCCTCGTGTTCGCGAGGGCTGCAGCGGCAGCGACCGGGGCGCCCATGTCAGGGCTCCAATGATCCCGAGAAGTAGCGGACGACCTTGCAGTCGCCGGGCTGCTGCGCGCTCTCGCGCGTCGGGATCGAGCCCGCGCCGCACAGTACCTGGACGCTCACGCGCACGGTCTCGTCGTACGAGGTCTCGCTCCCGGAACCGTCGGACCGGGTGAAGGTCAGCACCACGTCGGCGGTGCCGATGCGCATGTCACCGGATGCGTCTTCCGGAACGTCGTCGTAGGTGATCTCGCCCGGCACCTCGGCTGTCACCCGCCCTTCCTCGTTCGCGAGCGAGTTCCACTCGTCCTCGGGGAGCACGACGCCCTGGCGCAGTTCGAGCTGCGAGGCGCGCATATCTTCTTCGCGGTCCTCCTCGGATGTGTAGCGGGTATCGGGCGTGAACCATGTGTCGAGGTAGGCCAGCCACTCGGGTCGGGTGCTCAGCCGGGTGTCGAGTGTGGCCGCCGCCGCCAGTGCCGCGCGTACGTAGGTCTCAGGGTCGGTCGTGATCGGCTCGGGTGCCCAGCCCTTCTCGGACACGCTCTGGTCGACGTAATCGCCGGTGGGAGGCGCCGTCGCGGGCGGGGCGGACGTCTCGCCAGAGCCGCCGCTCGGAGAGGGGTCGGCGGTTGGCGCCTGTGCTGTGACGGCCGAAAGGATGATCGCTCCGACGGCTGCGAGGACGATGATGCCGCCGACGATGGCCCAGACGAGGCCTCGGCGCGCGGGAGTTCGGGGGTGTGACATCAGTTGCCTCCACCGCTTCCCTCGGGTCCTCCTGGCCTTGACATGAGGGAAGCATATAACACTACACTTGCAAAGGGGAAGCACTTTTCGCTTCCGTTCGATGGACGAGTGAATCTCGCCTGCGTCAGACTGGGGCGGTGCCCCGTTACACCCGCCCCGCGAACAGTGATTACGCGGAGGATCCGATCAAGGCTCTCGGGAACATGATGCAGGCGACCATCATTGGTCACCTGCGGAAGAACCCTGGCCAGACCAGGGGCGAGATCGCCGACGCGCTCGAGATTCCAGCACTGACCGTTTACAACGGGCTCGAGAGGCTGCTCGACGCGGGCTTGATCATCGCGGATCCGCCGCGTGACGTCGCGACGCGCGGACAGCGCGTGCGGTACATCGTGGATGACGCCCAGGTCACCGAGATGGTGATGCGACTGGAGCAGGTGCTGGGCGAGTTCTAGCCGGTTCGCGTGATCTTGGCCGCGTTGGGCTGGCATGCGGTCGTCTGGCATGTCGACCCCTCTCGGCGATGTCGTCCATCCATCGCTCGCGTTGAGCATGCTCAAACGCGGGCGCGACTCAGCCTTGCACTCGAGCCGGGTCCGCGCAACGGTTGAGTTGAGCATGCCCAACACGTAGCGTGAGCATTCACGTAGGGGACGTTGGGCGTGCTCAACGGTTGTGACCGAGCCTTACCCGAAGGCGGAGGATGGTCAGGGGAACATGACAGAGGACGAAAGCAAAGCAGCGGCGGAGGACCTGGCGAGGCGGTTGCGACTGCTGCTCGACGTCGCCATTGCCGAGACGGGGTCGGAGCCGACCTACTCCCAGATCGCCGCGTTCGCGCGCGATCGGGGCGTCAACCTGTCCCGGTCTCGGTGGACGTACATGGTCAATGGGCACCGGTACGTGCAAGACCGCCCGCTCTTCGAAGTGCTTGCTGAGTTCTTCGACGTCGACGCTTCGTTCATTGCCGAGGGGGGCGACGCGCCGATGCCGGCAAAGGTCAGGGCGCAGCTCGATCTGGTCCGATCGATGCGGGCAGCGAAGGTGAAGTCGTATGCGGCGCGAACTCTCGGCGACATCTCCCCGGAGGCGCTTGAGGCGATCAGCCGATTCCTCGACAAGGAAGTGGCGAACAGATAGCGGCTGGCCCGCCGCATGCGTGTGCCGCGACGGGTCGGATGGGTACGGAGGGAAATGGAACCGTGAACATCGAAGCGACCGTGTCGACGGCCATGGCGGAACTCGCGCTCGGCGAGAATTTTTCCTTCGACGATCTCGTCGGCGCGTTGCAGCGACGCAGACAGCGCCCGATTCGGATCGTCGAACTCACGAACCTGAGCGACCAGGACGGCATCTGCGCGTTGTGGTTGATGACGGACACGGAGGATCTCGTCCTTCACGCGCGAAGTGAGTCGGCGTTGCATCGGCAGCAGTTCGTGCTCCACGAGCTCGCGCACATGATGCTTGAGCACGACGAACGCGAAGAGGCGACCACGCCCGACTTCCTGCTGCCCGACATTCCTGAATCCGCTCGCCAGCGTCTGCTCCGCCGCCAGGGCCTCGTGACGGACGACGAGATCGTGGCGGAGTCGCTCGCGGATCATCTCGCTGGTGCGATCCGTGGTTCGGCTCTCCACCACTCTCGCTATCTGGAGATCTTCGGGTGATCCCGATCGCGGCCTCCGCCCTGATGTGGCTGCTCGTTGCGAGCCTGCTCATCCTGCGGCGGGGCCGAGCGGATCGCAGCATCATGTACTCCGCGGTGACGATCGCGGTTGCAATGACGTTCAACGTCGACACCACCTACCGGTGGGCCGACGCGGTGCTCGGTGGCACGAACATCGTCACTTTGCTTGCCGACCTCACATTGATGGTGGGCGTCTTCTTCCTTGGGCGCGGAGTGGCGAAGGCGATGCAGTACCAGTCGCGGGTCGCCCAGATTGCACTCGGCCTTCCAGTGCTGGCGGGCGCAGTCGTCGGCGCCGTCG
The DNA here is from genome assembly GCF_039529675.1 of Microbacterium paludicola. NCBI lineage: Bacteria > Bacillati > Actinomycetota > Actinomycetes > Micrococcales > Microbacteriaceae > Microbacterium > Microbacterium paludicola. Next base: position 3,110 of record NZ_BAAANG010000021.1, on the reverse strand, counting down.
CAGCCTTCGCGTTCATCGACCGGGGTGAGACAACGACGACGTTCATGCTGGACCTCGGGGCGCAGCCGGCCGCCGCGACGTACTCGATCATCCAGTTCACCTACGACGGCGTCGTGCTGATCGCCATGGCGGCTGCCGCGTCTCGTCAGATCGGGCGAAGTCGCGGCGCGGAGCGCCTGCCAGCGGTCTCGGTGCTGGTGGGGAGCCTCGCCGGCCTCACTCTGTCCCTTTTGGTCATCGCCATGGATCTCGCGCACATCATCGGGAACCTGACGCTCATGGACCGGCTCAGCGCCGCCTACGATCCGCTCTTCCTGGCGACGTTCCTGTTCCTCTGCCTCGGGCTCGGTGCTCAGCCCGCGTTGCGCTGGGCGCGTGCCAGATCCCGCGGCGAGAAGACTCGTGCGTTCCTCGCCCAGGTCACGCCGACCTGGGACCGAGCGATCGACGTGCGACCGGGCTTGAGCCAGCTTGAGCCGTCGTTCCATCGTGAAGACGACGAGACGCGGCTGCATCGTCAGATCGTCGAAGTTCGGGATGCCGTCATCGATCCGCGCGTCACCTTCACGTTGAGCGACGCTGAGCGAGTGGTGGTGGAGAGCGCGGAGGCGCACCTGATGGCGGGGGACGCGGGGGGTTCACCGCGCGCTGATTTTCCGAAGGAGGTGCGTTGAGGGCGCTAGCGATCATCGCCGCGGGCCTTGGGGCCGCCTCGGCTGCCGCAGCCGGGGTGGGCTTCGTGATCGCGCGACGTCTGACGGCACCGCCCGGCGGGCGCGTGTATGACCTCATGGTGCACGACGTGATTCGACACGGCGGACAGGTTGCGGTGGCGCTCAACCGCACCCCGCGCACTCAGGCGCCCGGTCTCTACAACCTCTGGCTCGAGGACGGGGGCTGGGTGCGGCTTGGTGCCATCGTTGACGAATGGTCCACGACGGTGACTCGTGCTGTGGTTGGGATGACGCCGGACACCGAGCTGCGCCCGGGTGTGCGGGCGTCCTGGAGCGGCATCTTCTATCGCGATCCCGCCGACGCTGGGCTGGATGCTCTGGATGTCGTCGTGGAGACGCCCGCGGGTTCGGCCCCCGCGTGGCTCATCCACCCGTCCGACGGTCCGAGCGATCACTGGGCGATCCACATCCACGGGCTGGGAAGCCCGCGCGCCGGCACGTTGCGCGGCGTCCTGGTCGCCGCCGATGTTGGGCTGACGTCACTGGTCGTCTCATACCGCAACGACGGTGAAGGGCCCCGCGTGGGCTCTGGCCGGTCGACACTCGGCGCGACGGAAACCGATGACGTCCGGGCTGCCGTTAGGTTCGCGCTCTCCCACGGCGCTCGTCGCGTCGTGCTGTTCGGATGGTCTATGGGTGCCGCAATCGCGCTCCAACTGGCCGCGGACCCGGAGTTCGACGGCGTCATCGAGAGACTGATTCTTGACTCACCTGTGCTCGACTGGGCGGCGACGGTCGCCGCGAACTGTCGCCGCGCCGGGCTGCCGTTCTGGTTCGGCGTGTTCGCACGCCCTTGGCTGCAGAACCGACTCCTCGCTCGGCTGGTCGGGATCGAGGTCGCTGTTCCGCCGCGGAGCTTCAGCGGGGTGGCCCGAGCCGAGGAACTCGCCATTCCACTGGTCATCCTTCACGGGTTGGAGGACTCGTCGGTTCCGCACGCGGTTGCGCGTCGCCTCGCGAAGCTCCGCCCAGACCTCGTCCAGCTCGAGACGTTTGCGTCAGATCACACTATGACCTGGAACTCCGACCCCGACCGCTGGCAGGTCGTCGCGTCGAAGGCAGCCGAGATCCACCAGCGGCGCAGCCGTCGATACTAGGAGTTCACCGGTAGGAACAGGTCGAAGAGTAGGTTGACCGTTGCATTCGCGACTTTGCGATACTCCGCGAGGATCGGCGCCGTGGCGCGAGTCGCCCCACCATGGGCCAGCTTGTGGCGTGCACCGATGAGGTTGCCGAGTGATTGACGGTTTTCGTCGGTGTTGAGGAAGTCTGTGAGAGCCCTCTGCCAGTCTGGATCGAACCCGCCGACCAGCTGCTCTAGCTTCGCGGGATTCAGGTTCGTGATCCGTTCGGCCTGCCGCTTTGAGAAAGCCAGCACACGATGGCTCGAGTGCTCCTCGAGATAGCCCGCGATCATGCGCCCAACGCAGTACTCGACGTGTCCGCTCAGCTTGATCACCGCGAGCTGCATCAGGTACGCCTGGTCGATGAGATCGCTTTGGTCGTTAGCGCGCCTCACGACTTCGTCGATTTCCGCGAGCCGCTTCAGAACCTCGGAGCGATGATCGACGTATCGCCCACCGCTCATAGCCCGGCGAACTTCTCTCGCGCCAGCCGGAGTCGTGTCGAGACCGACTCTTCGTTCGCGGTCGCCTTGGTGACCGCTTGGAGGTACTCCTCGTCAGCGATCAACGACTCATACGCTTCGAGCCAGGAGCTCGTTTCGATAGCCTCCCAGTCTGATCCTCCAAGTCTCGCCATGACGCCAACGAACACCGAGTCGAGGATTGCCGCATTCACCTGAGTGCCAAGACGGAAGGCGCGCCGTCCGAGCGCCTTATTGAGGACCTGGGCGCTCGACCTGAACCGTTGCTTCAACGCAACGAGATCGATCCCCTCTCCCTTGCGATGGTTGCCGAGGAAGTCGTTGAGGAAGCTCTTCAGCGGCGCCGAGTACTCGTCCGAGGATTCGCTGAGAGCGAGTACGCGGAGAATTAGCTCCTGGTCTTTGAGTCTCGCGTTCTTAGCACCATACAGCGCGCGCCAATCGCTGCCGTTGTTTAGCTCGCGGATGGCGTCCACGGTAGTCCCGCCGTACAGCGCCACACGAATCTCGTGAGGCTGCAGGTTCGTACCGCCCGAGTTCAGCCGCTCGAAGATCTGATAAACGCTCTCGTACTCGTCGACGGAAGCGGGCGAGCGGATGATCACGGCCTGGATGAATGTGTCGTCGAGCGCGCGCCGCTGCTCGTCTGTGAGCCCGGAGTATGTCAGACCCTTGAACTTGTCCTCCACGTTCGCAAGCTTGAACGGCTCATCGCATTTGAGCGTGTAGCGCTGGTCTGAACCCGCCGGTCTCGAGCAGGGATCTGGTGA
>NZ_BAAANG010000020.1:0-7788 GCF_039529675.1 Microbacterium paludicola | reverse complement strand
CGGCGTCAGTTTCGACTCAGGTCAGAACGCGCCCCGAGGAACCCACTAAACATCCTCACTGTTTCGACTCGACGAACAGGTCAGGTTCGATGGTCACGCCGTCGACCGGAAGGAGAAGTCGGCGGACCGCGTGACCCTGGTCGGCGATCCACCTGCCGAACTGGGTTTGGAGCTTGAACTCGTCTCTGCTGATTCGACGCCCGCTCGGCAGGACGACGTCCGCGGTGCCCTCAACGTCGGAGTAATTGAGCGGAGTCCATTCGATTGCCGTTGCGGCCCGTTCGAGGATGCCGTCCGTGGCAACGGTGCGCGGGTCGGCATTGATCGGAACGAGGTTGAAGATGATCCCAGGGCGAATCGCGCCGGTGCTATCTGGGATCTCCTCGATGCGGAAGGCGGGAGATCCGGTCGTGTACTCGCCGACGTACGTCGCGCACGGACTTTCCTGTCTGAATAGACGCACGCGCCTCCCGGTCCCTGCCGCCTCAGCTAGTGCGCGATTCCCTCTCTTAAAAACCTGGGGGCCGACAGACCCCGCACCGGTGTACGAGTAACTTCCGTCCGGAAGGAGACCTTCGAGGGCGTCGTAGCCGTGGCGGGCACCGCTCTTCGGATCGGTGAACGCGATGATGTCGGGGAACTGTGTGAACGTGACAATGCCGTCCTGCCGAGATCCGCCATACGCGAGATGCAAGTCGGCGCGGAGCACCCGATCGCCTGGGGAGAGGAACCAGCGAAGCTCCCGGCCCGCCCCGAATGGCCGCAGCGCAGCAACGATCTCGGCGGCATCCGATTCCGAGAAGGACGCATCGCTGCCGAGACCGGCAGACATACCCAGAGAGCCGAGGCGGGTGAGAATCTCGGACTTGCTGAGATTCGTCCGGAGCGCGAGCTGCGCGAGAGAGACCGAGGGCACGGGCTAAACCTAGGCGCCACCGCCGACAACGTCGAGGAATTACCTCACTTGATGGCGCGCCGGACGAGCTCGACCGCTGGAACATCGGCCGGCGCCCACTCAAGATCATGAATCCGGTTCGGAGGAATCCATTCAAGCTCCGCATGTTCGGCCGGCTCGGGATCGCCGGAGGTGAGCGTGCACCAGTACGAATCGAGAGAGATTCGCGCGAATGGATAAACGTGGACGTGGGTATTGATCAGCTCTCCGACGCGAATCTCGCACCCGAGCTCCTCGCGGATTTCTCGCGCGAGCGCGGCCGCGGGAGACTCGCCGGCTTCTACCTTCCCGCCAGGGAACTCCCACATGCCGGGCAGGGACTGCTGAGGCCCACGGCGTGCACAGAGCACAAGGTCATCGCGCGCGATCACCGCAGCGACGACGTGGATCTCCTTGACCATTGCCCTCCGTTCGCGGCCAGCCTAGGCGCGACCTGAGCATCGAGCCCCACCCCGCCTGTCCTCCCGGGCAATGTCGGACCCCGTCCTTACCGTGGAGGCATGCGGATCCTGCACACCTCTGACTGGCACATCGGGCGGTCCTTCCACGGGCACTCAACGCTCGAGGCGCTGCGCGGTGTGCTCGGTGCGCTGACCGAGCAGGTGCGCGAGCACGAGGTGGATGTCGTGGTCATCGCGGGCGATGTGTTCGACTCCGCGACGCCCGCCGCCGCCTGCTACACGCTGCTGACCGACGTGCTGCACGAGATCAGCGGCACGGGCGCGCAGATCGTGCTGACCAGCGGCAACCACGACAACGCCGCCCGCCTCGGGTTCATGGCGCCGCTGCTGCGCGACGGGATCCACGTCATCACCGACGCTGCGTCCGTCGGCACTCCCGTGACCCTCGCCGACGAGCACGGGCCGGTGCACTTCTACGGCATCCCGTACCTCGAGCCGATCCTCGTCCGCAGCGTGTGGGCCAACGACCTGCGCACGCAGGAGCAGGCGATCGACCACGCGATGGGGCTCATCGGGGCGGATCGCGCCGAGCGGGGTGGACGCTCGGTCGTTGTGTCGCACTGCTTCGCCGCCGGGGTCGAGCCGAGCGCGGGCGTGGAGCGTGAGATCCGGCAGGGATCGCTCGACGTCGTTCCCGTGTCGGCTTTCGACGGGCCCGACTACGTCGCCCTCGGGCACATCCACGGCCGCAACCGCCTCGCCGAGCACATCCGGTACAGCGGAGCGCCCCTTCACTACAGCTTCAGCGAGGCGGACAAGCCCCGCGGATCCTGGCTCGTCGACCTCGACGCCGACGGGCTCACGAGCGTCCAGTGGCTCGAGCTGCCGGTGCCGCGCAAGCTCGTCACCCTGCGCGGCACGCTCGACGAGCTGCTCACGCTGGCCGATTACGACGAGCACGTCGATGCCTGGGTCTGCGCGGTGCTCACCGACGCGACCCCGCAGTCCGACCCGATGCGCCGCCTGCAGCAGCGCTTCCCGCACTGCGCGACCATCCAGCCCGACCCGCAGGGCCGCGCGGGCGACGACGGCCTCAGCTACCGGGCCCGCGTCAAGAAGACCGTCGGCGACGTCGAGCTCATCGACACCTTCCTCACGCTCGTGCGCGAGGGCGAAGGCCCGACCGACGGCGAGAGCCGGATCATCGGCGACGTCGTCGCCGAGCGCCGCGCCACCGAGAACGAGGCCGTCGAGGTGTCGGCATGAGGATCCACCGCATCGAGATCGAGGGATTCGGGCCGTTCCGCGCGCGCCAGACCGTCGACCTCGACGCATACGCCGGCGACGGCATCTTCCTCATCTCCGGCCGCACCGGCGCCGGGAAGTCGAGCATCCTCGACGCCATCTGCTTCGCGCTCTACGGCTCCGCGCCGCGCTACGAAGACGGCGAGAAGCGGCTGCGCAGCGACCACGCCGGACCCGAGGACCCCACCGAGGTCGCCCTCGAGTTCACCACCGGCGGGCGCACCTGGCGCATCGAGCGCAGCCCCGAGTTCTCCCGACCCAAGAAGCGCGGCGAAGGACTCACCCCGCAGAAGGCCGAAGCCCGCATGTACGAGCGGGTCGGCGACGAATGGGTCGGCCGCGCCGCGCGCCCCGTGGACGTCGCCACCCTCGTCGACGAGGTCATCGGGCTCACCCAGCAGCAGTTCCTGCAGGTGATCCTTCTCGCCCAGGGACGCTTCGCCCGCTTCCTTCTCGCCAAGAACGACGAGCGCCAGGCCCTGCTCCGCACGCTCTTCGGCACCAAGCGCTTCGAGGAGTACGAGAAGGCCCTCGATGCGCGCCGCAAGGAAGCCGAAGCACGCGTCGCGCACCAGAGCCAGTCGCTCGGCGCCCAGCTCGACCAGGCAGGCGAAGCCGCCCGCGGGCTGATCGACCCGCTCGAGGGCACGCCCTCGCTGGACGAGCGGATCGGATGGATCGGCCGGGCCGCCCTGCGCTCGCGTCACCTCGCGGAGGAAGCCGACGCCGTCCAGCAGCAGGCGACGAAGGCGCTCGCCGCCGCCGAGGCGGTCCACACCGAGCGCACGACCCAGCGCGACAAGCAGCAGCGCCGCGACACGGCCCGGATCACGCTCGCCGCCCTGGAGGAGCGGGCCGCGGACATCGCCGCGCTCCGCGCCGAGCGCGACGCGGCCCAGCGGGCAGAGCCCGTGCGGGCCGCAAAGGACAGCGCAGGCAAGGCGCTGCTCGCACTGAACTCCGCGAACGATGCTCTGGATGACGCCCGCCGCGCGTGGGAGGACGCCGACCAGGATGACGCCGACGCGCCGGCCCTCGACGAGTTCGTCGCCGAGACGCAGCAGCGCATCGGCGGATGGCGCCCCCTGAGCGACATCGAGGCGCGACTCGAAGCCGACGCCCGAGCGATCGAGACGCTCCGCACGCAGGCAGAGGACGCGGCACGCCGCGCCGCCGAACTGGATGAGCGCGCCGAGGCCCTGCCGGCGGAGCGGAAGCGGATCGAGCAGGCGATCGACCGGGCAACCCACGCCGCGGCAACGCGCGAATCGCTCACACAGAACGTCGCCCAGCTTGCCGACCAGCTCGCCGCTGCGCGGTCGCTCACGCGCCTTGCCGACGCGCAGCGTGCCGCGTTCGACGCGCTCCAGAAGGCGAAGAAGCACAAGGAGGAGGCCGAGGCGCACCACGCCGACCTCCAGGCCCGACGCTTCGCCGGGATGGCGGGCGAACTCGCCGCCGCGCTCGTCGACGGCGAGGCCTGTGCTGTCTGCGGCTCGACCTCTCACCCCGCCCGAGCCGTCCTCGGGGAGGACGCGGTTTCGGCCGACGACGTCGACCGCGCCGACGCTGCGCGCCGCGAAGCCGTCGCCGCGTACGAGGCGGCTAACACCGCGTACGCGGAGGCCGACCGTGCCCACGCGGACCGTCTGAAGGATTCGGGCGGCCGCAGCGGTGACGAGCTCACCGCCGACCTCGACGCGAAGCGCGAGGAGCTCGAGGCGGCGGAGACCGCCACCGCGGAGAAGGAGCGCCTCGCCGCCGAGCGCACCGCGCTCGACACCGAGGAGCAGCGCCACGACGCCCAGCGCGCCGCGCTCATCGCCGAGCGCAGCGACCTCGAGGCACGCGCCACGGCGGCAGCAGCTCAACTCGACAAGGACCGCGCCGCGGTGGCCGAGGCCCGCGGTTCGGCCGACTCCGTGGGTGACCGCATCCGCGCCGAGCAGCAGCTCGTCGCCCTTGCCACCGCCTACGCCGAGGCACAGCGCGAGGCCGCCCGCGCCGAGAAGGCAGCCATCGACGCCGCCGAAGCACTCGAGCTCGCCGTCGAGGACGCGGGATTCGGTGACGCCGCCGAGGCGATCGCCGCCCTCCGCGGTGCCGTCGAGCGGGCATCCCTCGACACTCGCATCCAGGAGCACGACACCGCGCTCGCCGCCACCCGCTCCACGCTGCTCGAACTCGAGCTCGAGGTGCTTCCCGAGGAACCCATCGACACGGACGAGAGCGCCGAAGCCGTCGCGGCCGCCAAGGCGGCGTGGGCCGATGCGGTCCGCGAGCACAGCACCGCGGGCGAGCGCGCTCGCACGCTCGAGGCCGCCGCCGAGCGCATCGAGGCCGCCCACGCGCAGATCGCCGAGCTCGCCGCCGAGGCCGAGCAGATCAAGCGCCTCGCCGACACCGTCGCCGGCCGCGCGAACAACAGCAAGCGGATGAAGCTCGAGACCTTCGTCCTCGCCGCCGAGCTCGAGGAGATCGTCGCCGCCGCGAACCTGCGCCTCGGCGAGATGTCGGCCGGCCGCTACCGCCTGCAGCACACCGACGCGCTCGCCGCCCGCGGTGCGGCCTCGGGCCTCGGGCTCGAGGTGATGGACCAGTTCACCGGCCGCGCTCGCCCCGCGCACTCACTGTCCGGCGGCGAGACGTTCCTTGCCTCCCTCGCCCTGGCCCTCGGACTCGCCGAGGTCGTCACCAGCCGGGCCGGCGGCATCCGGCTCGACACGCTGTTCATCGACGAGGGCTTCGGCTCGCTCGACGCCGAGACCCTCGACACCGCCATGCGCACCCTCGACGAACTGCGCCAGGGCGGTCGCACCGTCGGCGTCATCAGTCACGTCGAGGCGATGAAGGAGCAGATCCCGGCACAGCTGCGCGTCGAGCAGACGCCGCAGGGCTGGAGCCGCGTCATCCAGGACGGCGTGCGACCAGAACTCACCACGACCGTCTGAACCCTCGGGATCCCGGGCGTTCGGCGTACCCTCGACCCATGGACAAGCGGAAACTCGCCGGAGCGGTGCTCCTCGGGGCAGCGGCCCTCCTCTACGGCGTCTCGCCGGTCGACATCATCCCCGACGTCCTGTTGCCCTTCGGACTCGCCGACGACGCGACCTTCCTCGTCGGCGCCGGCATCGGCGTGTGGAGACTGCTGTCGAGCGCGCGGAAGAAGAAGCCGAAGGGGCCGGTGGGCTGAGCCCGGGCGGAGCTTGCGAAGTTTCGACACTTCGACTCGCTTCGCTCGCTCAGTGCGGCGCTCGGTCGCTTCGCTCCCTCGCTCAACGAACGAGGGAGTGGCGGTCAGCGACCGGGGGGCGCACGACCGAGGGCGCAACAAGCCCGCAACACCGCGGCGATAGGCTCGGTCGCATGAAGACCGGCTCGATCTGGACCATCCTCGGCGTCGTCGTCGCCGTGGTCATCGCGTGGTGGCTGATCGAGGCCCTGTTCCGGCTGATGTTCTGGATGGCCAAGCTCGGTGCGGTCGCGGTGGTCGCGGTCGTCGTCTTCTTCGTGCTGCGCGCGATCTTCAGCCGCCGGGAGGACTGACCATGGACTTCCCGCCCCTCGCGACGAGCTTCTCGATCTCGCTGCCGGACTGGATCCGCGACGAACTGGCAGACGTGCCCGACGCGATCCCCGACCTGGGCGAGCGGATGGCGCTCGTCAACAGGCTCGCCGACCGTAACTGGCGGGAGGGCAACGGCGGCCCGTTCGCCGCCCTCGTCGCCGAGCGCGATACCGGGCGGATCGTGTCGGTCGGTGTCAACGTCGTGCTCGGCACCGGCATCTCCTCGGGACACGCGGAGGTCACGGCGCTCGGCCTCGCCCAGGCGCGCCTCGGCGCGTGGGATCTCGGCGGCGCCGGCCTGCCCCCGCATGAACTCGTCGTCAACGGGCGCCCGTGCGTGCAGTGCTACGGAGCGACCCTGTGGTCGGGCGTCCGATCCCTTGTGGTCGGCTGCGACGGCGCCGAGATCGAGCGACTCACAGGCTTCGACGAGGGCCCCATGGTCTCCGACTGGGACGCGCAGTTCGAGGCACGCGGCATCGCCGTCACGAGCGGCTTCCTGCGCGACGAGTGCGCGGCCGTGCTGGGCGCCTACGGCGAGGCCGCCGCATCCGGCGGCGTCACGGTCTACAACGCCCGCTCCGGCGACTGACGCGCCTCGCGGATCGCCGCAAGGGTCTTCCCTCACACGGCCCATCCGCTCTTAGAGTGAGGCATGGAGCCTTCGCTTTCGATGTCACGGACCGGAACCATCGTCGCCGTCGTCGGATCCGCCTCCGATGAGGTGCTTGACAGCCTCGACGGCGTAGACGGGATCGAGACCCTGTCGCTGCGCGACACCGAGCCCGCACTCGCCACCCGCCGCATCGCGGCCGCCACGCGCCCGTGGATCGTCCACGACGCCGACCCCCTCGAACACGTCGCGGCCGCCTGGGTCGAACTGTTCGAGGAGCGCTCGACCCTCGGCACACTCGAGCTCGAGGTGCAGCAGGCGCTCGAGCACTTCGCCGGCGGCACCGCGCTGATGCCCGACTACTACATCGTGCTGGAGCCCGAAGAGGCATCCGACACCTGGCGCCACTGGTGGTGCGGCGCCCTCGGACACCGCGCGCCGCGCCGCATCCTGCCCTCGCGGGCTCCCGACTCTCCCCGCGACCGCGCGATCCGGCAGCTGCTGCGCGCCCTCCCCGCGTCGCGCCCCTGGCCCGAACCGGCGAGCTGGCTGCCGGGGCTGCCGTTCGAGATCCCGGATCGGGTGGGGTTGCGGGATCGGGTCGAGGAGGACTGAGCCCGGCGGGTTGCGCCCGCGGGGACATTGCGCCGTATCGACTCGCGGAGACCCGTGCTGAGCGAGCGAAGCGAGTCGAAGTATCGCTCAACGACCGGAGGAGGGGTCGGGCCGGTCCGAGAGAGTCACCGGGTCCAGGATGACGCGGTGGTGGTCGCGCATCCAGACGACGCTGTGCTCGCGGCGCTCGGCGCGGGTGGCGAAGCGGTAGCGGTACGCGACGACGCGGATCCAGCGCGGACGCTCGCCTTCGAACGGATCAACGCGGCTCATCGCATTTGAGCGTGTAGCGCTGGTCTGAACCCGCCGGTCTCGAGCAGGGATCTGGTGA
>NZ_BAAANG010000019.1:12167-245958 GCF_039529675.1 Microbacterium paludicola | reverse complement strand
TGAAACCGCGTCACGACCTCAGACTCTCAGCGCGCCGCCGAACTATTTGTCAGACACGCCCTAGGTGTTGCTGGCCAACAGGTTGTTGACGCTGGGGCTGGGTATGCCTGGCAGTAGATCGAACGATGGGCGCCTCGACTGGAATGGCCGACGCGCGCGAGTACCGGCGGCGTGGTCTACGCGGCCGTGGTGAGTGCGGACCAGCCCGCCATCGCGCCCGTGACGATGCTTTCCAGTTCGGCGCGGGTTGCACCATCGCGAGCTTGGACCGAGAGACCCTGCACGACGGTGGTGTAGTAGCGTGCGACGGCGTCGATGTCGGTTTCACTGACGTCGAGCTCGCCTTCGTCCACCCCGCGTTGCAGTCGGTCGCGGATCGCCGTGAACTGCGAGCGACGGATATCGGCTAGGAACTCCCGGATGGGTTCGTTCTCAACCGCGCCAGTGGGTGCGGCGAGGATGAGCATGCAGTAGTGGGGCGCGTCAGGTCGGGTGATCTGGTCGACGGTCGCCCGCAACATGGCATGGATCGCCTCGCGCGCCGTCTCGTGCTCCTTGAGCGCGTTCCGGGGCGGTGCGCCGGCTGTCGCCCCATAGTGGCCCATGACCTGTCGGAAGAGGCTTTCCTTGCTTCCGAAGTAGGCGTAGATGCTCGCCGAGGCGATCCCCATCGCCCGAGTCAGCTCGCTGATCGAGGTGCCCTCGTAGCCGCGCTCCCAGAACACCTCGAGCGCCCGCTGCAGAGCGGTGTCGGGGTCGAACGTGAGCGGCCGCCCGCGACTGGCCATCCGTGCGCCTCCATACTTTGTTTGTCGTTCGATCAAGATTAGCTTGACCGGCCTCGAGCTTCGTGACAAGGTTTTGTTTGTCAATCACTAAACAAACCTGATCGGATGGTCATGAGCATTCCTGCAACGATGCGCGCCCTGCAGCAGCGGTCCCTCGGCGGCCCGAAGGATCTTCATCTGGTGTCGGATGTGTCTGTTCCAGCTCCCGGCCCGGGCGAGATATTGATCCGGGTCGTTGCAGCTGGCGTGAACTTCGTCGACATCTCGCAATCCCTTGGCGTGTTCGCAGGCGGACCCCGGCCTCCGTACCTGGCCGGCATCGAGGCGGCAGGCGAGGTCGTTGCGCTCGGCGAAGGCGTATCCGGCGTCGAGCTCGGCTCGCACGTCATTGGCGTCACGATCATGGGAGGGGCCTTCGCGGAGTATGCCGTGCTGATGGCGGCAGGGATCGCACCGGTGCCGCCGGGCTGGACCGACGAGCAGGCTCTGGGAATGGTTGTGTCCTGGCCGACAGCGCTGGCCGCGCTGAAGCCTCTGGGACAGATCGAGGCCGACCAGACGGTGCTCATTCACGCGGCCGCGGGAGGGACCGGCCAGGTGGCCGTGAAGCTTGCCAAGCATTACGGGGCGACAGTGATCGCTGCGGCCTCCCCTGAGAAGCACGAGGTGGTCAACGATCTGGGCGCGGACCACCTCCTCGACTCGGGCAGCGGCGATCTCGCCGCCGAGGTGCTCCGGCTCACCGACGGTACGGGCGTCGACCTCGTATTGGAGTCAGCTGGCGGGGCGACCCTCGAGGCGAGCCTCGCTGCCGCCAAGCGGATCACGGGCCGTGTCGTCGTGTTCGGCCTCGCAGGCGGTGAGGCCTCTATCACCAACTGGGACCTCGTCTACAAGCACCAGATCCACCTCATCGGGCTCAATATCGGCATCCTGATCCAGTCCGCACCGCAGATCTTCGGCCAGGTGATGGGCGAGATGTTCGGCCTCATCGCGAGCGGGGTCCTCGGGCCCGGCGCTCCGACGGTGCACGAACTGGCAGACGGCCCGCGAGTACTCCAGGATCTCGAAGCGCGCACGACAGTCGGCAAACTCGCGCTCGCCCCTGCAGCATCACTCTCGGCGTAGACGACGACCGAGGGCAGAAGAACCATTCCATGACGCACAAGAACGCGCCGCTGACGCCAGAGGGCCGGCGGCGGCTCGTGGACCGCTGCCGCACACGCCCGATTGCGCACGTTGCGGCCGAGATGGGCATCTCCCGCGCGACAGCGTCAAAATGGGTGAACCGTCACAAGCGGTTCGGTGACATCGGGCTGAGGGATCGTTCCTCAACGCCACTCCGTCAGCCCACCGCCACGGATCGGATGCTGGTCGCCCGTATCGAACGCATGCGTTGCAAACACAAGTGGTCGGCCGCGAGGATCGAGTTCGAACTCGCATCCGACGGAGTGGCCGTCAGCCGGCGCACGGTCTCGCGCATCCTGCTGCAACTCGGCCTCAACCGACGCAGATTCATCGACCCGAACGGTGAGTCGAACCGCGAGCCACAGCGGATCATCGCCGAACGCCCCGGCCACATGGTACACGTCGATGTGAAGAAGGTCGGCCGCATCCCCGACGGCGGCGGTTGGCGCGTCCACGGGCGTGACAGCCCCAAGGCACGCGCGGTCGAACGGACGAAGAAGCGCGGCACCCGGCGCGGGTACGTCTACCTGCACTCCGCGATCGACGGGCACACCCGCCTCGCTTACACCGAAGCCCTCGACGACGAGAAAGGCCTCACCGCCGCCGAGTTCCTAGAACGCGCGAAACGCTGGTTCGCAGCCCACGGAATCACGTCGATCGAGCGGATCGTCACCGACAACGGCGCGTGCTACCGGTCGAAAGTCTTCGCCGAGGCCGTGCTTCCGGTGCGGCATCAGCGGATCACGCCCTACACGCCGCGCCACAACGGGAAAGTGGAGCGCTACAACCGGATTCTCGCCGAAGAGTTCCTCTACGCCCGCACCGGGCACTCAGAGCAACAGCGCGCGGACGGACTCGTACTCTGGAACCTTCACTACAACTATCACCGGCCCCACGGCGCGCACGATGGTCAACCGCCAGCCTCGGCCGCTCCCACTGCCGTCAACAACGTCCTGGCCTCATACACCTAGGAGGAGGCGGCGGCGATCGATGCCGCGAGATCGGACGCCAGGGCCTCTGCTTCCGCGCCCGTCAGATCGTGCACCGTCAGCCGCAGGTGGCGCGAGGGCTCGTCGCCCGCGAGGCGGAACTCGTCACCGGTGCGCGGCAGCCAGCCGCGGCGCATCAGCTGCTCGGCGACGTCGCGCGCGGGCGCCTTGACGGGCACCCACAGGCTCAGGCCGTCGCCGGCCGTCATCCGGATGCCGTGCGCCGCGAGCCGCGCGACGAACGCCTCGTTCCGCGCCGCGTAGTGCGCGCCGGCACGCGCGATCGTGTCGCGCGAGTCCCGGTCGGTGAGCAGGGCGTGAGCGAGACGCTGCAGCAGGTGACTGACCCACGTTGTGCCGGGGCTCAGGCGCAGCGCGAGGCGCTCCGCCGTCTCGGGATCCGTCGCGGTCACCGCGAGGCTCATGTCGGGGCCGAGGAACTTCGACACCGAGCGGACAAGCGCCCACCGACGATGCGCGGGCCCCACGATCGAGTGGAAGGGCCGCTGCGAGAGCAGCGAGTAGTGGTCGTCCTCGATCACCAGCACGTACGGATGGTCGGCGAGGATCTCCCGCAGCTCTTCCGCGCGACGGGCGCTGACATCGGCACCGGTCGGGTTCTGCGACCGCGGGGTGCACACCACGGCGCGGACGCCCTGCGCGAGAGCCGCGCGGAGGCCGTCCGGCGTCATCCCCTCGGCATCGACGGGCACCGGCACCGCGCGGTACCCGGATAGGCGGACGGTGTGGATGCTCGCCAGCCAGCACGGGTCTTCGAGTGCGACGGCGTCGTCTCGCGTGAGCGCCTGTGCGAGCAGGCGCTCGACCGCATCGACCGCGCCGCTCGTGATGGTCAGGCGCAGCTCGGCGGGGGCGACGTCTGGCGCGAACCAGCCGCCCGCCCAGGCCTCGAGCCCCGGGTCGATCACCGGCTCGCCGTAGAGCACGGGACGGCCGGCGAGCGCGCGCAGGGCACGGGAGGGATCGGGGATCAGGGCGGGGTCGGGGTTCCCCGCGCCGATGTCGCGCAGCACGCTGTCGCGCGCGTAGCCCTCCTGTGCCACGGGGGAGAGATCGGCGATCCTGGTGCCCGCGCGCCCTCCCGCGACGACGGTCCCGGCGCGGCTCAGCAGGCCGTACGCGGCAACAGCGGTGTTGCGGTTCACACCGAGCCGCTCGGCGAGCGCGCGCACCGGGGGAAGGGCGTCGCCGGGGCGCAGCGCACCGCGCTCGAGGAGCGTGCGCACGCTGTCGGCGATCTCCATCGCGGTGCGTCCCTCGATCTGCTGCGTCGCGTCCGTCATCTCGACGAGTGTATGTCCCACCACGTGCTACGGTTTGACCTAGATCAAAGGCGTGCCTCGTCCCCGCCGGTGCGCCGCCGAGAGGAGACCCCCATGAGCCTTGTCGAGCAGACGACGCGCGTCGACGCCCCCACACCCGCCACCGGCACCGGACGCGTCAAGCGCGGCCTCGCCGAGATGCTGAAGGGCGGCGTGATCATGGACGTGGTCACGGCCGATCAGGCGCGCATCGCCGAGGACGCCGGAGCTGTCGCCGTCATGGCCCTCGAGCGCGTGCCCGCGGACATCCGCGCACAGGGCGGCGTCGCCCGGATGAGCGACCCCGACCTCATCGACGACATCATCGCGTCCGTCTCGATCCCCGTCATGGCCAAGGCCCGCATCGGCCACTTCGTCGAGGCGCAGGTGCTGCAGGAGCTCGGCGTCGACTACATCGACGAGTCCGAGGTGCTCTCGCCCGCCGACTACGTGAACCACATCGACAAGCACCGCTTCACGGTGCCGTTCGTCTGCGGGGCGACGAACCTCGGCGAGGCGCTCCGCCGCATCAACGAGGGCGCCGCCATGATCCGGTCCAAGGGCGAGGCGGGCACGGGCGACGTCTCGGAGGCGACGAAGCACATCCGGAAGATCACGTCCGAGATCAACTCCCTGCGCTCGATGACGAAGGACGAGCTCTACGTCGCCGCCAAGGAGCTGCAGGCGCCGTACGACCTCGTCGCGGAGATCGCCGAGACCGGAAAGCTCCCCGTCGTGCTGTTCACCGCCGGCGGCGTCGCAACCCCTGCCGACGCCGCGATGATGATGCAGCTCGGCGCCGACGGCGTGTTCGTCGGTTCCGGCATCTTCAAGTCGGGCGACCCCGCCGGGCGTGCCGCCGCGATCGTCAAGGCGACGACGTTCCACGACGACCCGAAGGTCATCGCGGAGGTCTCGCGCGGGCTCGGCGAGGCCATGGTCGGCATCAACGTCGCCGACGTGCCCGCGCCGCACCGTCTCGCCGAGCGCGGCTGGTGACCCCGGGGGCGCCGCGCGTCGGCGTGCTCGCCCTGCAGGGAGACGTGCGCGAGCACGCCCGCGTGCTCGACGCGCTCGGCGCGCGGGTGACGCTCGTGCGACGGGCTGCCGAACTGGCCGAGGTCGACGGTCTTGTGCTGCCCGGGGGCGAGTCGAGCGTGATCGACAAGCTCGCGCGCGCGTTCGAGCTCCAGGGGCCGATCCGCCAGGCGATCGCCGACGGCATGCCGGTCTACGGCACGTGCGCGGGGCTGATCCTGCTCGCCGATCGGATCTCCGACGGCATCGCCGGGCAGCAGACCTTCGGCGGGCTCGACGTCACCGTCCGCCGCAACGCCTTCGGCGGTCAGGTGGAGTCGTTCGAGACCGACCTGGATGTGGCCGAGCTCGGCGGGCCCCCGGTGCATGCGGCCTTCATCCGGGCTCCGCTTGTCGAGGAGCTCGGACCAGCGGCGCGGCCGCTGGCGGCCCTCGACGACGGACGTGTGGTGGCCGTGGAGCAGGGAGCGCTGCTCGGCACCGCGTTCCACCCGGAGGTGACCGGCGACATCCGGTTCCATGAGCGGTTCCTGGCGAGGGTCGCGGCCGTCGCCTGACCCGGATCGACACGGCGCCGCGGGCAACGGAGTTCCCGCGCCGCGCCGGCTCCCTCCCGCTACTCTGGCGGCAGACCGGGCGTCGGCGCGGTCGGCTGCGAAGGGGGACGCATGACCGATTCAGACTCGCGCGGAGGAACGCCTCCCGGATGGTACCCGGACGGATCCGGCGACCTCCGCTGGTGGGACGGCACCGCCTGGACCGAACAGGTCGCGCCGGCGCCGGGAGCGACCTCCGACGCGCCGCAGCCGGCCGTTGCCGATGGGACGGACCCGGACGCCGCGATGGCGACGCCCGCGGGCCCCGCGCCCCGGGGACCATGGGCGCCGCAGGCAGGCCCGGTGCCGCCGGCGAACCCGGCCGCGCCGCGCGGATCAGAGACCGTCGCCACCGTGGGGCTCATCCTCGCCGTGCTCGTCGCGCCGGTGGGGCTCATCCTCAGCATCGTGGCGCTGGTACGCGCAGGCCGCCGCGGACTGAGCCGGGTGATCCCCACGATCGGCATCGTGGTGGGTGCGCTCGGCACCGTCGTGTGGGTGATGCTCGGCATCCTCGCAGCCCTCGCGTGGAGCGCCTATCAGGCGTCGGACAGCGCTGCCACGCCCGCGCCGCTTCCTTCCGCGACCTCGGAGAGCGCGCCCGCCGTATCTGAAGAGCCGGATCCCTCGGTCGAGCCCGTGCCCTCGACGAGCGCCGCGGACGGCGACTACGCGGCCGCCCTCGCCGAGCGGGATCAGTTCATCGCCGACCAGCAGCAGCCGCTCGACGGATCCCTGGCAAAGGCCCGCACGCCGGAGCAGATCGCGTTCGTCGCCGAGCAGCGGGAGTGGATCGAGTCGAACGGCCTCACCTGGACCGAGGAGGAGGAGGCGGTGACGCTCGCGCTGGCGCTCGATGCCTGCGAGACCTCGATCCTGAACTTCCACACGGTGACCACCGACACGGTCTCGACGCACGTCGCGACGTCGCCGCTCATCCAGGGACAGATCGATCAGGCGCCCGATCAGGCGGATCTGATCCGTCAGAGCATGCTCGAGATCGCCGTCTTCGGGACGTCCTTCATCTGCGAGGCCGACGCCCCGCAGTGGGAGGCCGCCTACCTGGAGCTGTACCCCGCGAACTGACCTTCGCGTCCGGGCGCGGTCAGCGCACCTGGCGCGGCTCGAACTCCCGGCGCGGGTTGGCGTAGTGCTCCTGCGCCTCGACCAGCTGAAGTTCGCGCTCGCCCGAGGCGAGCGTCTGCTCGAGCAGGCCGAACACGCTCGACGCGGTGCGGGCGAGCGCCTCGGCGGCCGAGCCCGTCGCGCGGTAGTGCGCCGTGAACAGGGCGGCGGTGACGTCGCCCGATCCGTTCGCCTTGAACGGCAGCTGGGGCGTGGTCACGATCCAGGCGCCCTGGTCGTCGGCCGCGAGCATCTCGAGGGTGCCCTCCTCGCGATCCGGTCGCTCGACGCTCGTCACCAGCACGGTGCGGGGGCCCATGTCCCGTGCACGATCGACCGACTCGAGCGTGGAGGCGAGGTCGCCGGGCTCGGTTCCGGTCAGGTAGCCGAGCTCGAACTGGTTGGGCGTGATGAGGTCGGCGACGGGAACGACCTTGTCGCGCAGCAGCACCGGGATCGCGGGGGCGACGAAGCATCCGGACGTGGCGTTGCCCATGACGGGATCGCACGCGTAGATCGCATCCGGGTTGGCGGCCTTCACCCGTGCCACCGCATCGACGATGACGTCCGCGATGCCCTCGCTTCCCTGGTAGCCGGAGAGGATCGCGTCGATTCCGGGGAACGCGCCGCGCTCCTCGATGCCGGTGATGACCTCTCGCACGTCCTCCGGGGCGATGAGCGGGCCGCGCCACGCCCCGTAGCCCGTGTGATTGGAGAAGTTGACAGTGTAGACCGGCAGCACCTCGACGCCGATGCGCTGCAGCGGGAACACCGCGGCGGAGTTGCCGACGTGCCCATACGCCACCGCCGACTGGATCGAGAGGATCTTCATCCCTCGATCCTCGCACCTCGGAGTGGTGGAATGGACGCATGGGGAGTGGGGTCCGTCGCATCGCGTTGTGGGGCGTCGTCGTGCTCGTCGTCGGCGGGGCGGTCGCGGTGGCCGTGGGCTCCCAGGCGGGGCAGGGCGCCCCATCGACCGCGCGCTCGGTCGAGTCGCCGTCGGCCCAACCGTCACCGACCCCCACTCCGACGCCGACGCCGACCCTGCGCGGTGAGCCGGCCGACACGGCGGCCTACGACCTCGGCGCGCTGCCGGTCGCCGACGTGTTTGCGATCAATCCGCGGCTGCCGCTCGACGACGATCCCGACGCCCCGACCACAGGCCTCGTCGCCCAGCCGAGGGAGGTCGCGGCCCCGGTGTTCGACCGTGAGGGCGGAGAACCGGTGGCGCAGCTTCCGCGGGAGCAGCCCTACGGTGGCTCAGTCGTGCCCGTGATCGAGGAGCACGACCACTGGGTCCGTGTGCTGCTCACCGGGCGTCAGGCGCTGCCGGGGGACGGCGACCCCGCGCAGGTGACCGGCTGGCTGCGCACCGCGGACGTCGATCTCACGCGCAACCCGCACCGGGTCGAGGTGGATCTGTCGGAGACCACCGTCCGGATCGTGACGGATGACGGATCCGGCGAGCAGGAGACGATCGTCGCGGACGACTTCGCGTGGGGGACCGAGGCGACCCCGACGCCGCTGGGACGCTCGTTCGTGATGTTCGTCGACGTCGTGGAGGAGTTCGCCTACACGGAGGGAAACCCGCTCGTCTACCTGTCGGTGCAGTCGCCGACGCTGCGGGGGTTCGGCGGCCAGCCCGTCGCCGTCACGGCGTTCCACTACCACGCGTACCGCAGCGGCGCGATCTCCAACGGCTGCCTGCGCGTCTCGGCGGAGGCGACGGCGGTGCTGAGTGAGCTGCCCCTCGGCACGCCCGTCCACATCCGCGCCTGAGGGGCGTGCCGTCGGCGCGCCGGGCGTTCTCTTAGACTGTCAGGAGGTCTCGACGCCGCGAGGCGCGACCGGAGGACGAGAGCGGGAGAGTCATGTCAGGTCATTCAAAGTGGGCGACGACCAAGCACAAGAAGGCGGTCATCGATGCCCGCCGCGCGAAGTCGTGGGCGAAGCTGATCAAGAACATCGAGGTCGCGGCGCGCCTGGGCGGCCCCGATGAGTCGGGCAACCCGACGCTGTTCGACGCGGTGCTCAAGGCCAAGAAGACCTCGGTCCCGAAGGACAACATCGACCGCGCCATCAAGCGCGGCGCCGGCATCGGCGGCGAGGCCGTCGACTACACGACGATCATGTACGAGTGCTACGCACCGGGCGGCGTCGCGATGCTGATCGAGTGTCTGACCGACAACAAGAACCGCGCCGCCGCCGAGGTGCGCACAGCCGTCACGCGCAACGGCGGCAACATGGCCGACCCGGGCAGCGTGTCGTTCAACTTCGAGCGCAAGGGCGTCATCGTCGCCTCGAATGAGGGCGCCAGCGAGGACGACGTGATGCTCGCCGCCCTGGAGGCCGGCGCGCTCGAGGTCGAGCCGCACCCGCAGGGCTTCGAGGTCATCACCGAGGCCAGCGACATGGTCGCGGTGCGCACGGCGCTCCAGGAGGCGGGAATCGAGTACGAGTCGGCGGACGCCGAGTTCGTCGCGAACGTCAAGGTCCCCGTCGACGCCGAGACGGCCCGCAAGGTCTTCCGCCTGATCGACGCGCTCGAGGACAGCGACGACGTGCAGAACGTCTTCACGAACATGGACCTCACCCCCGAGGTGCAGGCAGAGCTCGAGCAGGACGACGAGTAAGCATCCACCTGATCCGTCACCGCCCCATCCGGTCCGCCGGGTGGGGCGGTTCTGCGTCGTCGCGGGCGTCCGTGGACAGGCTCGGTGTGACGCCTTCGCATCTGTGGGACGGATGAGCCTGCGCGGCGGCTCGGTGGCCTGTCCACGGTCGCTACGGTGGGTCGGTGGGCGGCGACGACGAGGTGATCCTGGCGGGCGGGAACGTGACCCCCGTCGTGCGCATCGGCGACACCGTGCGTCGGGAGACGGGGCCCTGGACTCCGGCCGTCCACCGCCTGCTCGAGCACTGCGCCGAGGCCGAGGTGCCCGGGACGCCACGCGTTCACGGCATCGACGAGCAGGGGCGGGAGATCCTGAGCTTCCTCCCCGGCGAGGTGCTCGCCGACGCCGCCCCCGACGTGCTCTGGTCGCGCGCGACCCTCCGGGATGCGGCCCGCCTGCTGCGTCGCATCCATGACGCGGGCGCCCCGCTCGCTGCCGAGCCGATTGTGTGGCGTGCGTCGAGGCACGAGCCCGTTGAGGTGATCTGCCGCAACGACTTCGCGCCCTACAACCTGCTGATCTCCGGCGCCGGGCTCGCCGCGATCGACTTCGACTTCGCCTCTCCCGGCCCGCGCCTGTGGGATGTCGCGTACCTCGCGTATCGGATCGCGCCGCTCGCCGAGGACGCGCCCGCGTTCGATCCGGAGCGTTTCGGATCGCCGGATGAGCGGATCGCCGAGCTCGTCGCGTCCTACGGCGGCGACTGGTCCACGGCGGAGGTCCGGGCGATGGCCGCTGTGCGCCTCGAGGAGCTCGCGGCGTTCACGGAGGCCCGCGCCGCGGAGACGGGCCGCGACGACCTCGCCGGCCACGCGCGGATGTATCGCCGCGACGCGGCGCGATTGCGCGCGTGACCCGCGCCCGACCGCAGGTTGGTTGTGACGCGTGTGCTCCGCTGCGGCGGATGAGCCTGCGCCGGGGCACCTGAGCCTGTACGGGGTAAACAAGCAGCGAGCGATGCAGGCCGACGAACTGGCGCGTCGTCGAGGGATGACCGAAAACCGGACTGATGTGGCGCGTGTGACGGGTGAGGTCCATCCCGTCCCTCGGTCACGCGGATCCGGTTCTTCGAACGCCCGCGGACGGGCCGGATGTGACGCGTGTGGCGCGGTGGGACGGGTGAGCCTGCGCCCGGGCGGGCGAGTCTGCGGACGGGCGGATGTGCGGCGGTGCGCGGCGGGCGAGCGGCCGGCCGCGCCTACGCTGGGCGGATGAGCAGTCTGCGCGTGCTCGGGATCGATCCCGGCCTGACCCGGTGCGGCGTCGGCGTCGTCGACGTGGCCCGGAACCGCACCGCGACGCTCGTGCACGTCGGGGTTGTGCGCTCGGCCCCCGAGATGCCGATCGCCGAGCGGCTGGCGACGATCGCCCGCGGGATCCGCGAGGTGCTCGACGCGCACTCCCCGGACGTGGTGGCGGTCGAGCGCGTGTTCGCGCAGCACAACCTCCACTCGGTCACCGGCACGGCGCAGGCGAGCGGCGTCGCGCTGATGCTCGCGGCGGAGCGCGGCATCCCCGCGGCGACGCATACGCCGAGCGAGGTGAAGGCCGCCGTGACGGGCTACGGCTCGGCGGACAAGCGCCAGGTGCAGACGATGATCCAGCGCGTGCTGCGGCTCGACGCCCTTCCCCAGCCCGCGGACGCCGCCGATGCGCTCGCGCTCGCGCTGTGCCACGCCTGGGGCGGGGGAGCCTCCGCGCAGGCGCACGGCGCCGACACCTCGCTCACGCCCGCGCAGCGCGCATGGGCCGATGCCGAGAAGCGCACCCGCCGGGCGCGTGTCGCTCGAACATAGGTGCGAACCCGCCCGTAGGCTTGTCGCATGATCTCCTCCCTGCGCGGCACTGTCCTGCATGCCGGCACCGACAGCGTCATCGTGGAGGTCGGGGGAGTCGGGTTCTCCGTCGCCGTGCCGCCGGACGTCGCCCGCACCGCGCGCGTCGGGGAGACTCTCTTCCTTCACACGACCCTCATCGTGCGGGAGGACGCGCTGTCGCTGTTCGGCTTCGCCACGCGCGATGAGCTCGAGGTGTTCGGCACGATGCTCACGGTCTCCGGGGTCGGGCCCAAATCCGCACTCGGCGTGCTCTCGGCGCTCACCGTCGACCAGATCGCGGCGGCCGTGGCCGAGGACGACGACAAGCCGTTCCGCCGGGTGTCGGGCATCGGGCCCAAGACCGCCAAGCTCATCGTCGTGCAGCTGCAGGGGAAGCTCGCCCCGCCCGTGCCGAGCGCGGCACCGTCGGCCGCGGCGACGGACGTCACCGACCGCGTGGTGCAGGCGGTCGCCGGCCTCGGCTGGCCCGAGCGCGTGGCGAGCGACGCCGTCGCGCAGGCCGCCGAGGGGGCCTCCGACGCCGACCGCGCGTCGGTGCAGGCGCTGCTGCGGCTGACGCTCGCGCTGCTCGGACCTGCCCAGCATGCGGGGGCCGCGCGTGGCTGACGACGACGTGACCGCGCCCGAGCCTCTCGACGAGGTCGAGCTCGCGGTCGAGGGAGCGCTGCGCCCCGGCACGCTGGCCGAGTTCGTGGGGCAGCACAAGGTGCGCGGTCAGCTGCAGCTGCTGCTCGATGCCGCCCGCATCCAGCAGCGGCCCGCCGACCACATCCTGCTCGCCGGCCCTCCCGGGCTCGGGAAGACGACCCTGGCCATGATCGTGGCGCAGGAGAGCGAACGGCCGCTGCGGCTCTCCAGCGGCCCGGCGATCCAGCACGCGGGAGACCTCGCGGCCCTGCTGTCGAGCCTGACGCCGGGTGAGGTGCTCTTCATCGACGAGATCCACCGGATGGCGCGCTCCGCCGAGGAGATGCTCTATCTCGCGATGGAGGACTTCCGGATCGACATCATGGTCGGCAAGGGGGCCGGCGCGACGAGCATCCCGCTCGATCTCGCCCCGTTCACGCTCGTGGGTGCGACGACGCGCTCGGGGATGCTCCCCAACCCGCTGCGCGACCGGTTCGGTTTCACGGCTCACCTCGAGTACTACGAACCGGATGAGCTCGAGCGCGTGGTCGAGCGATCCGCGTCGGTGCTCGGCGTGCGGCTCGGCGAGGCGCAGCGCGTCGAGATCGCGCGGCGCTCCCGCGGCACGCCGCGCATCGCGAACCGGCTGCTGCGTCGCGTCCGGGACTACGCACTCGTCCACTCCGGCGGCACCCAGCCCGCGCTGGCGGACGTCCAGGCCGCGCTCGACCTCTACGACGTCGACGCGATCGGCCTCGACCGCCTCGACCGCGCCGTGCTGGATGCGCTGGTGCGGCGCTTCCGCGGGGGACCGGTGGGCCTCTCGACGCTGGCGGTGACCGTCGGCGAGGAGCCCGACACGGTCGAGAGCGTCGTCGAGCCGTACCTCGTGCGCATCGGCTTCATGGGGCGCACGCCGCGCGGCCGCATCGCCACGCCGGAGGCCTACGCGCACGTCGGCGTCGCTCATCCGGACGGGGCGCTGAATCTTGATGACCTATAATCGCTGGAGGTCTGGCGGCTCCCGCCGAATCCCCCCTCTCTCGCGCCGATGACGGCGCGTGCGCCCAGCTGAAAGGCTCTCCCGCCCCATGGATCCGAATCTCCTGCTCCTCGTCGTCCTGGCCGTGCTGCTCATCTGGATGTTCTTCAGCTCGCGGCGCCGCCAGCAGAAGCTGCGCGAGGAGCAGGCTCTCAAGGCGGAGAAGATGGTGCCCGGCGCTCGCGTCATGACCCGCTCCGGTCTGTTCGGCACGCTGGTCGCGTACGACAAGGACGACCTGTCGAAGCCCGCCGAGGTCGAGATCGCCCCCGGTGTCGTCGTCGAGCTGCACACGCAGGCCGTCGACCTCGCGCCTGAGACGGCCGTGGTCGCGGATGAGCCGGAGACCGACGCCGAGGATGTCGCCGACGACGAGACTGCCGTGGAGACCCAGACCGAGACCGACGCGCGGACGGAGCCCGCCGAGCCGGCGGAGACCACCGCGACCCCGGCGTCCAGCGAGTCGGCCTTCCCCGCCTACGAGCTTCCCGACCTCGACCTCGGCGACGACAAGCGCGACCAGGGCACCGACAAGAAGGACTGAGCCCCCTCCGGCTCGTCCCCCTCCCGCTGCAGAAAGCTGACCGCCCGTGGCGACATCCACTCCTGCGCGCCGTGCCTGGCGCGTCCTGACCGGCCTCCTGGTCATCACCGCGATCCTCTTCGGCGCCAACGCGCTCGGCGTGCACGTCTTCAAGGGCGGCACCTGGGTGCCCGAGCTCGCGCTCGACCTTCAGGGCGGCACGCAGATCGTGCTCGAGGCCCAGACCGAGGAGGCCGCTCCCTCGGCCGAGCAGCTCTCCCAGGCGGTCGCGATCATCCGACAGCGCGTCGACGCCTCCGGCGTCGGCGAGTCGGAGATCTCGACCCAGGGATCGCAGAACATCGTCGTGCAGATCCCCGGAAACGCGGATGAGGAGACGCGCGAGCGCATCCAGGCGAGCGCGCAGATGGCCCTTCGTGCCGTGATCTACACGGGCGGCCCCACGAACACGTTCGTCGGAGAGGACGGCGAGGAGACGCCGTACCCGACGCCGGGTCCGTCCCTGAATGCGCAGCCGACAACGGAGCCGTCAAACGGCTCCGACCCCGCATGGGTCAGCGACCTGCTGTGGGCGCAGTTCAACTCGTACAACTGCGCCGACGAGGCGAACGACCCGTCGTCGGCCCCCGCCGACCAGCCGCTCATCACGTGCGACGTCACCGGTGCGCAGAAGTACATCCTCGGTCCGGTCGAGATGGACGGGTCGTCCATCGTCGACGCCACGAATGGGGTCGACCCGCAGACCGGCGTCTGGAGCGTCAACCTCGAGTTCGACCAGCAGGGCACTGAGACGTTCGCCGGCATCAGCGAGCGGCTGAACACCATCCGGCAGCAGTCGCCGAACGATCCGCGCGCGCAGTTCGCCTTCGTCCTCGACGGCAGCGTGATCTCGGCCCCGTCGATGAACGCGGTGATCTCCGACGGCCGTCCCAGCATCTCGGGAAGCTTCGATCAGGACACGTCGAAGGCACTCGCCGACCAGCTGAAGTTCGGCGCGCTGCCGCTGAGCTTCGAGGTCGTCAGCTCCGACACCATCTCGGCCACGCTCGGCACGCAGCAGCTGCAGAGCGGCCTGATCGCGGGCCTGATCGGTCTTGTGCTCGTCGGCCTGTTCGTCGTGCTCATCAGCTACCGCGCACTGGGCTTCGTGATCATCGCGTCGCTCGTCGTGATGGGCGTGCTCACGTACATCCTGCTCTGCCTGCTGTCGTGGCGTCTCGGCTACCGCCTGTCGCTCGCCGGCGTGGCGGGCCTGATCGTCACGATCGGCTTCACCGCCGACTCGTTCATCGTCTACTTCGAACGCATCCGGGACGAGCTGCGGGACGGCAAGGCGATGACCGTCGCGGTCGAGGACGGCTGGGCCCGCGCCAAGCGGACCATCTACATCTCGAAGTCGATCAACGTCCTCGCGGCCGTGGTGCTCTACATCCTGGCCGACGCCACCGTGAAGGGCTTCGCGTTCACTCTGGGTCTGACCACCGTGCTCGACGTCCTGATCTTCGTGATGTTCACGCACCCGGTCATGCAGCTTCTCGTGCGCACGCCGTTCTTCGGCGACGGGCACCGACTGTCGGGCCTTGACCCGACGGCCCTCGGCGCGGTCTACCGCGGCCGGGCGAGCTTCCGCGCGCCCGTTGCCGCACGCGGTCGCGCCTCGCGCTCCCGCGCCGAGGCCGAGCGTCGCCAGACGATCGCCGAGCGCAAGGCAGCTGAGCAGGCCGCCGCCCCGTCCGGGTCTTCGAGCAAGGGCGCCACGCGCGCCGAGGAGGGGAACGACTGATGCGCTCCATGACCGAGGTCGGCAACGACCTCTACACGGGCAAGAGCTCCTTCCCGTTCGTCGGTCGCCGCCGCACCTGGTTCATCGTCGCGATCGTGCTCGTCGTGCTCTCCGCGCTCGCCCCGTTCGTGCGCGGCGGGTTCACGTTCTCGGTCGAGTTCACCGGCGGCTCGCAGTTCCTCGTCTCGGCGCCCGCGTCGACCGACCAGACCCTCGCGACGGATGCCGTCGAAGAGGTCGTGCCGGATGCGACGACCAAGGTCACGACGATCAGCAACCGCGACATCCGCGTGCAGACGTCGCAGCTCGGCGATGACGAGACTCACGCGGTCACCGAGGCCCTTGCCGGCGCGTACGGCGTCGCCCCCGAGGAGGTCACGGCCTCGTTCATCGGCCCCAGCTGGGGTCAGGACGTCACCCGCCAGTCGCTGTGGGGCCTGGCGATCTTCCTCGCGCTGACGTTCCTCATCCTTGCGATCTACTTCCGCACGTGGAAGATGTCGGCCGCCGCGATCATCGGTCTGATCGACGTGCTGATCGTCACGGTCGGCATCTACGCGCTGTGCGGCTTCGAGATCTCTCCGGCGGCCGTGATCGGCTTCCTCACGATCCTCGCGTACTCGCTGTACGACACGACCGTCGTGTTCGACAAGATCCGCGAGAACACCGAGCAGGATGCGGAGGGGTCCGGGCGCACGTTCGGCGAGTCGGTCAACCTCGCGGTGAACCAGACGCTCGTGCGCTCGATCAACACGTCCGTGGTGGCGGCGCTGCCGGTCGCGGCGATCCTGTTCATCGGATCGTTCTGGCTCGGCGCCGAGACGCTGTCGGACATCTCGCTGTCGATCTTCGTCGGCATCATCGTCGCGACCTACTCGACGCTGTTCGTCGCCGCGCCGCTGTACTCGCTGTTCCGTGAGGGCGAGCCGGCGATCCGCCAGGCCGACGAGAGGGTGCTCGCCGCACGTGGCGCGGCCTGAGCCGGCCCCGCCCCGGCGTAGGATTGTCGAATCCGCATTGCGGACCGGCGATCGCGGGAGGGGGCGGAACATGGCTGATTCAGTGACCTCTCAGGCGCCGAGCCTGCGGCGCCTCGTGCCGCGCATCTTCTCCCGGGCCGCGCGGCACGCCGACCTGACGCGCCTGATCACCACCGTGCGGGCGAACCACCCGCGCGGCGACATGGCGATCATCGAGAAGGCCTACGCGGTCGCCGACGAGAAGCACCGCGGGCAGAAGCGCCAGAGCGGTGAGCCCTACATCACCCACCCGCTCGCCGTCGCGCAGATCCTCGCCGAGCTCGGGCTCGGTCCGCGGGCGATCGCGGCGGCGCTGCTTCACGACACGGTCGAGGACACCGGCTATCCGCTCGACGAGCTGCAGGCGGCGTTCGGCGACGAGGTCGCGCTGCTTGTCGACGGCGTCACCAAGCTCGACAAGGTCAAGTACGGCGAGAGCGCGCAGGCCGAGACCGTCCGCAAGATGATCGTGGCGATGTCCAAGGACATCCGCGTGCTGGTCATCAAGCTTGCAGACCGCCTCCACAACGCCCGCACCTGGGGTTTCGTCCCGCCCGAGAAGGCGAAGAAGAAGGCAACCGAGACCCTCGAGATCTACGCGCCGCTCGCGCATCGCCTGGGTATCCAGACGATCAAGTCAGAGCTCGAGGACCTCTCGTTCGCGGTGCTTCATCCGAAGATCTACAACGAGATCGACAGCCTGGTGAAGCAGCGGACGCCCCAGCGCGAGCAGTACGTGCAGAACGTCATCGACGACGTCAGCCGGGACCTGCACGAGCTGCGCATCCGGGGCACCGTCGCCGGGCGCCCCAAGCAGCTGTACTCCGTGTATCAGAAGATGGTCGTGCGGGGCCGTGAGTTCGACGACATCTACGACCTCATCGGCATCCGCGTGATCGTCGCGACGGTGCGCGACTGCTACGCCGTGCTCGGCTCGATCCATGCGCGCTGGCGTCCGCTCCCCGGCCGGTTCAAGGACTACATCGCGACGCCGAAGTTCAACCTGTACCGCTCGCTCCACACCACGGTGATCGGCCCGGGCGGTCGCACGGTCGAGATCCAGATCCGCACGCACGAGATGCACCAGCAGGCCGAGTTCGGTGTCGCGGCGCACTGGAAGTACAAGGAGCGGATGGCGGGCGGCAAGACCGTCCCCGACCCGAAGTCGATCGACACCGACATGGCGTGGCTCGCCCGCATCTCCGACTGGGAGTCGGAGACGAAGGACCCGGGCGAGTTCCTCGATTCGCTGCGCTTCGAGATCGGTGCGAAGGACGTCTACGTCTTCACGCCCAAGGGCAAGGTCATCGGACTTCCCGCCGGCGCGACTCCCGTCGACTTCGCGTACGCCGTGCACACCGAGATCGGCCACCGCACAATGGGTGCGAAGGTCAACGGCCGCCTTGTGCCGCTCGAGTCGACCCTGAACTCCGGCGACGTGGTCGAGGTGTTCACCTCGAAGAACCCGGATGCGAGCCCCAGCCAGGACTGGCTGACGTTCGTCAAGAGCACCCGCGCCCGCAACAAGATCCGCGGCTGGTTCACGAAGGAGCGTCGCGACGAGGCGATCGAGCAGGGGAAGGATGCCATCGCCCGCGCGATGCGCCGCCATCACCTGCCGCTGCAGCGACTCAAGGACTCGCTGCAGGATGTCGCCGACATCATGCACTACGAGGACGTGTCGGCCCTCTACGCCGCGGTCGGCGAGGGGCACGTCTCCACGCAGTCGGTGCTCGAGAAGGTCAGCGGCCTCATCCAGAGCAGCGAGGAGCCGACAACCGAGCAGGTCGAGCTCCCGCCCACGGTCGGTCAGCGCCGACCCCGCGGCGGCGACGCCGGCGTGCTCGTGCGCGGCGCCGACGACATCCTGGTGAAGCTCGCGAAGTGCTGCACGCCGGTGCCGGGCGACGAGATCGTCGGCTTCATCACCCGCGGCAGCGGCGTGTCCGTCCACCGGTCGGACTGCACGAACGTCAAGTCGCTGAAGAACGACCCCGAGCGGATGATCGCCGTCTCATGGGCGCCCACGACGAAGAGCGTGTTCCTCGTGCACATCCAGGTGGAGGCGCTCGACCGCTCCGGTCTGCTCTCGGATGTGACCCGCGTGCTGACGGAGCACCACGTGAACATCCTGTCGGCGACGGTCTCGACGACGAAGGAGCGCCTCGCGCTCAGCCGTTTTGTGTTCGAGATGGGGGACGCGGTGCACCTCGACCGCGTGCTGAACGCGGTGCGCCGCATCGACGGCGTCTACGACGTCTACCGCGTCACGTCGTCCTGATCCGGCTCAGCTGAGCCTTCGGAGGCGAGCCCGGCGAGGAACGCCATGGCGGGCTGCCGGCCGGGAAGTCGACGGTGCGCGGCGATCCAGTCGAGCGCCTCGCGGATGAGTGCCGGGCTGGCGATGCGCCGGGCCGCACCGGCGGCGACCGGGTCGTCGGCTTCGCGGGCGAGCTCGACGAGGGTGCGCGACCGGCTCGAGACCCGCACGCCGCCGAGCAGGACGGTGTCGGCGCTGTCGATCGCCGTGTCGCGGAACCGTACGTCGCGCCGCACGGGCCGGGTGGTGCCGTGTGGTCCGCGCTGGACGTGATGCACGTCCGGAGGCAGGCCGAGCGCACCGTGGATCCATGCAGCGCTCCTGCCGATCGCGACGAGCGCGTCGCCGAGGAGCGGCCGGAGTGTCGCGGCGCGCAGCTCGGGCGATTCCAGCGCGTCGGCGGGAGCGAAGGCGCCGCCGACGCGGGCGAGCTCGCCGTCGAGAAGCGCCGCGGACAGCTCGGCGGGGGACAGGATGTCGTGGGCGAAGTGGACGCGGGCCATGCGGGAAGTGTGCCCGGAAACCCCAGGGGCGCGCGGCCCGGTGTGGATAACCGGTGCCGCGCGCCCCTGGAGCAGCGCGAGCGCTGGGGTCAGCCGCCGATCGCCTTGAGCCAGGCGCGACGGGCCTCGAGTGCCTCGCGGGCCTCGGCCTCTGCCTTCTTGTCGCCCTTGTCCTGGGCGGCGGCGAGCTCCTTCTCGAGCTTGTCGATCGCATCCTGGAGCTGGCGGGTCGCGTCGTTCGCGCGGGCCTTGGTCTCCGGGTTGTTGCGCTTCCAGTCGACCTCTTCGCGGGCGCGCAGATCCTGCTCGATCTTGCGGAGCTGGTCGTCGAGGCCGCGCTCGACGTCGCGCGGGAAGATGCGGCCGACCTCGTCCCAGCGGCGCTGGATGCCGGTCAGCAGCTGGCGGGCCTTCGTCAGGTCGGCAGTGTCGGGCACGACCTTCGCCTCCTCGAGCAGCGCCTTGCGCGCCTCGATGCGCGGGGCGGACTCCGCCTGCTCGGCGGCGTCCCGCTCGGCGCGCGCCGAGTACAGCGCGTCGCCCGCGGCCTTGAAGCGCGCCCACAGCGCGTCGTCGACCTTGCGGCCGGCACGGCCGGCGGCCTTCCACTCGTCGAGGAGGGCGCGGTAGGCGGGGATGCCGTCCTCGCCCTTCGGGGCGAGGGCTTCGGCGCGCTCGAGGATCTTCGTCTTGCGGTCGCGCGCCGACTTATGCGTCTCGTCGAGCTCGGCGAAGAACGCGCGGCGGTGGCGCTCGACCGTGGAGCGCGCGTCACGGAAGCGCTTCCAGAGGGCCTGGCCCGTTGCCTTCGGCAGGCGCGGGGCCGACTGCTGGTGCTGCTGCCACTCCTCGAAGGCGGCATTCAGCTCGGTGGTCGCCTGCTTCCACTGGATCGACTTCGGGTCGCGCGCGGCGAGCGCCTCGACCCGCTCGACGACCGCCGTGCGCTGGGCGACGGCCTCGTCCACCGCGGCGCGGTGCGCGGCGGCCTCCTCGGCGCTCGCCTCCGCGAGCGAGTCGGTGAGCGCGTCGAGCAGGTCGGTCAGTCCGGCGATGTCGCCGACGACCGCCGCGCCCACGACCTCCTCGCGGAGCTTCTTCGCCTGGCCGCGCAGGTCGGCGGCCGATGCTCCGCCGCGGAGACGGCGCTGGGCGAGGGTGCGCACGCGCAGGGCGAGGTCGTCGAACTTGCGCTCGTAGTAGGCGAGCGCCTCCTCCGGCGTGCCGTCGGGGTACTCGCCGACGACGCGCCACTCGTCGCCCTCGCGGACGGAGACGACGCCGGCCTCATCGACCCGGCCCCACTTGGTGGTGTCGGCGGGCGCCGCGGGGGCGGCCGACTTGGCGGGAGCGCTCGGCTTGGGGCTCGCGGCGGCCGGCGCGGCGGCGGCCTGGTCCTCGTCCGCCGGCGTGTCCGCCTCGGCGGCTTCGGGCTCGGTGGGCTGCTCGGCCTCCGGCTCGGCCTCGACCGTCTCGGGCTCGGCGGCCTGCTCAGCGTCCGGGACGACGTCCTCGGCGGAAGCGTCCGCCTGGACCTCGCTCTGAGTGGGCGCCTCGGTCTCCGCCACGGGCGCCTCGGTCTCGGCCGGCTCCTCCGCGGCGGAGGCGGCGTCCTCGGCGGGCACGTTCACCTCGGCCGGCGTCTCCGGCTCAGCGACCTCGTCGGCGACGACGGACGCGGTGCTCTCTGCGTTCTCCGGCGCGGTCTCGTCGACCTCGACGGCGTCGGCGCCGTCCGGGGTCGTCTCTTCAGCAGGGGTGTGATCGGGGATCGTCACGGGGAGGCTCCTTGCGCGGTGACCGCGGGAGGGGACAGGACGCGCCTAGCCTAGTACGCCCGCTCAGGGGCGACCCCGGTGCGGTGACGCCGCGCGTCAGCCCGCGGGTGTCTCGGTCGCCGAGGGCGTGCCGCTGGGCGCCGGAGTGTCGCTCGGCGCGGGAGTTCCCGTC
The DNA here is from genome assembly GCF_039529675.1 of Microbacterium paludicola. Classification (NCBI taxonomy): domain Bacteria; kingdom Bacillati; phylum Actinomycetota; class Actinomycetes; order Micrococcales; family Microbacteriaceae; genus Microbacterium; species Microbacterium paludicola. The sequence goes on along the minus strand of NZ_BAAANG010000019.1, from coordinate 224,608 downwards.
GGCACGGGTGCGGGCGTCTGCGTCACGCCCGGCGTCGGGGTGGGAGCGACGGCGGCGCCCGGGCCCACGCTGTAGAAGAGCGCCTGGCCGCCGATCGCGCCGGCGATGACGACGGCGGCGACGCCGGTCGCGACGATGTTGTCGCGACGACGGCGGCGGGACTGCGCGCGGTGGTGCTCGAGCCGCGCCTCGTAGAGGCGGGCGCGCTCCCGCGCCTCGCGCGCGGCGCGCTCCTTGGCGGATGCCTTGCCCCCTGCGGCCATGTCTGACGGATCCTCTCGACGACGGCGCCGGCGAGGCGCCTCCTGCAGAGCGGGATCGAGCCTACGCATGGGCGGCGCGAGCGTCGAAATCGACACGGGCGAAGACGCGAGCCGCAAACCGTTTGTCAGGGGCGCCTCATAGTCTGAGGGGATGACTCCAGCGAGCGGATCCCTGATGGGCGGTGGGCGCGGCCTGACGCCCCTGGCCGTGCGGATGCGTCCGACGTCGCTGGATGAGGTGGCGGGTCAGGCGCACCTCCTGCGGCCTGGCTCGCCGATCGTCGCGCTCGCCGACCCCGAGGCGCAGGCGCCCGGCACCGTGTCCGTCATCCTGTGGGGGCCGCCCGGAACGGGCAAGACCACGCTCGCCCAGGCGATCGCCCGTTCCTCGGGGCGCCGGTTCGTCGAGCTCTCGGCCATCACCGCGGGAGTCAAGGACGTGCGCGAGGTCATGCAGGAGGCGCTGAACCAGCGCGATCTCTACGGCCAGTCGACGATCCTGTTCCTCGACGAGATCCACCGGTTCACCAAGGCGCAGCAGGATGCGCTGCTCCCCGGCGTCGAGAACGGCTGGGTCATCCTGATCGCGGCGACCACCGAGAACCCGAGCTTCTCGGTGATCTCGCCGCTGCTGTCCCGCTCGCTGCTTCTCACGCTGCAGCCGCTGACGGACGAGGATCTCGGCGTGCTCGTCGACCGCGCCGTCACCGACTCTCGCGGGCTCGCCGGCGAGGTCGAGCTCGAACCAGAGGCCCGATCCGCCCTCATCCGGCTCGCCTCGGGCGATGCGCGGCGGGCGCTGACCGCCCTGGAGGCGAGCGCCGGCGTGGCTGTGTCGGAGGCGCCCGAGGGAGCCGAGACGCCCGCCGTGACGGCCGAGCACGTCGCCCAGGCCGTCGACCGGGCGCTGCTGCGCTACGACCGGCAGGGCGACGAGCACTACGACGTGATCAGCGCGTTCATCAAGTCGATCAGGGGCTCGGACGTCGATGCGGCGATGCACTATCTCGCCCGGATGATCGAGGCGGGGGAGGACCCCCGGTTCATCGCGCGCCGCCTGGTGATCTCGGCCTCCGAGGACATCGGCCTCGCCGACCCCCAGGCGCTGCAGATCGCCGTGGCCGCGGCGGACGCCGTCGCGTTCATCGGCATGCCGGAGGGCCGGATCCCGCTCGCCGAGGCCACCGCGTACCTCGCGACCGCCGCGAAGTCGAACGCCGCGTACAACGCGATCAACGCCGCCATGGCCGACATCAAGGCCGGCCGGATGGGCGCCGTCCCCAAGCACCTGCGGGACGCGCACTACCCGGGCGCGAAGCGGCTCGGCCACGGCAAGGGCTACGTGTACCCGCACGATCACGAGCTCGGTGTGGTGAGCCAGCAGTACCTGCCGGACGAGCTGCGCGGGCGCCGGTACTACGAGCCGAAGCCTCACGGCACCGAGCGGGAGATCGGGGCGCGGCTCGAGAAGCTGCGCCGCATCCTCGGCGGCTGAGTGGACGCCGGCCCCTGATTTCGATCAGGGTCTGCCCGGGTATGTCCGCGGCGTCCTTGACGCCCCGGTCCGTGTCCCGGGAGGGTGAGCGTACCGTCCCGTCTCCCCCCGAACCGAGGTACCAGCATGGCCGTCTTCCGGCGTGTGATCCTTCCCGTCTTCTGGCTCGTCATCGGCGTCGTCGCCGCGGCGGCCCTCGCCAAGCTGGCGTTCTTCCCCGATCAGAGCGAGGCGCCCGTGATGGGCGCCGGCGCCGAGCCGACGGGCGCGCTTTTCGAGCCGCAGCTGGCGGTCGAGCGCGGCACGATCCGGAACGACCTGGAGCTGAAGGCGACGGTCGCGGGCGATCCCGCCGTCGCGATCACGGCGTACAAGGCGGGCACGGTCGTCGACGTGTTCGCCGGCAAGGGGCAGCAGGTCGCGGCCGGCGCCATCATCGCGAGCGTGCGCGAGCAGATCCCCCAGGAGGACGGCTCCACCTTCGACCTGTGGAGCGAGATCATCGCGCCCGGCACCGGCACGCTGTCGGACCTCTCACTGGCGAGCGGCCAGGCGGTCGCGCCGGGGGACACCGTCGGCGCCGTCGCCCCCGCCACGTTCCGGATCCAGGGATCCATCGCCCCCGAGGATCGGTATCGCCTGACGGCGGAGCCGAAGGAGGCGACCATCCAGATCGCCGGCGGTCCCGCGCCCTTCACCTGCACAGGCCTGGTGCTCGAGACCCCGCTCGCGGGTCTGCCGGCCGAGGACTCGGCGGCGCCCTCGTCGCCCACGACGACCGTGCGCTGCCCGGTGCCGGCGGACGTCCGGGTCTTCCCGGGCCTCAGCGCGACCATCACGATCGCCGGCGGCATCGCCGAGGACGTGCTCGTCGTGCCGATGACCGCCGTGATCGGCACGGCCGAGGCGGGCGTCGTCTTCGTGCCGGGGCCCGACGGCATGCCCGAGGAGCGCGAGGTGGTGCTCGGCCTGAACGACGGCAGGAGCATCGAGGTGCGCGAGGGACTCGAGGAGGGCGAGACGATCTTCGAGTTCGTGCCCGCCGCCGCGCAGGCCGAGGAGCAGACGTCCGCCGAGGCGCAGGGGTGAGCGTCCCGATCCTGCGGGCGCGCGGCATCACCCGCACCGTGGAGTTGCCCGACGCCGCGCCCCTGCACATCCTGCGCGGCGTCGACCTCGACGTCCACGTCGGCGACCACCTGAGCATCATGGGCCGCTCGGGGTCGGGCAAGTCGACCCTGCTCAACATCCTCGGGCTGCTGGACGCGCCCACCGACGGCGAGCTGGAGTTCGACGGCGTGCCGCTGCAGCGGATGAGCGCCGGGCGTCGCGACCGCGCGCGCGGCCGCAACGTCGGGTTCGTGTTCCAGCAGTTCAACCTGCTGCCGCGGCGCACGGCACTCGAGAACGTCGAGATGCCACTGATGTACGACGGCGGGCGCGGCTTCTGGCGCCGTCGCGCGCTCGCCTCCGAGATGCTCGATCGCGTCGGACTCGGCGACCGGCTGCAGCAGACGCCGGAACGTCTCTCCGGCGGCGAGCAGCAGCGTGTGGCGATCGCGCGCGCTCTTGTGCGGTCACCGCGGCTCATCCTGGCGGACGAGCCGACCGGGGCGCTCGACGTCGACACCGGCGCGACGATCATGGATCTGCTGGACGACATCGCCACGCAGGCGGGCGCCGCGCTCATCACGATCACGCACGACCCGCACGTCGCTGCGCGCGCGCAGCGCGCGTTCCGCCTCGCCGACGGTGTGCTGCACGAGACCGTTCCGGTGCTCGAGCCCGCCGCGTCGGCGCGGGCGGCCACCGGAGCCGGCGCATGAGCGCCCTGACCTCCGCCGCCGGCTCGCTCGCGGAGGCGTGGCAGGAGCTGCGTGTCCACCGCCTCCGCGTCCTGCTCAGCCTGATCGTCGTGGCCGTGTCGGTCGCCGCGTTCACGGGCGTCGTCGCCCTGGGGCAGATGCTCTCGCAGGGCTTCGAGGAGCAGATGGAGCGCAGCGGCGGACGCCCCGCTCTCGTCATGATCGGCGCCGCGCAGGGGGAGCCGGACGCATCGGGAATCGTCGCTTCGGCGGACGGCGACGCGCTCGATGCCGCGGTCTTCGCGACGGCCGAGCGCTTCGGCATCGACTGGGTCGCGCGTCAGGCGTGGCTCGAGGCACAGCTTCCGTACGAGGGGTGGGCCGGCATGCAGGCGGTCGACCCGGATTACGGAGTGATGCATCGCGTGCCGATCCTGCAGGGCCACTGGTTCACGGACGCAGATGCGGCACGGCTGGTGCCGGCGATCGTGATCAGCGAGAACTGGTGGGAGTCGCTCGGCTCGCCCGCGATGGAGACGCATCCGAGGGTCACGGTCACGCTGACCACCTGGTCCGCCGACGGAACGCCCTCGGCGCCGACCGACGCCGAGGCGGTGGTGGTCGGCGTGACGACCACACAGGATCAGTACTCGTTCAACGGCTTCCTCGTCTACGACGACGTCGCCGCGCTGATCGGCGCCGATGCGCTCGCCCAGAACACGAGCCGCGAGGCGTGGATCCCGGTCGACGGCGCCCAGGAGCTCATCGACGCGATGGAGACCTCGATCGCCGCATCGCTGCCGGAGGGGTACGACGTCTCGGCCGATCGCACCGACTACCTCTATCAGCAGGAGCAGGGCGGCTTCGATCCGTTCGGCCCCATGCTGCTGGTGCTGGGCGGAATCTCGGGCCTCATCCTCGCGCTCGGTGGGCTGAGCCTGCTGAACATCACGCTCGTCACCGTGCGCCACCGGATCCGCGAGATCGGTGTGCGGCGCAGCTTCGGGGCGACCGGCACGCGGGTGTTCTTCTCGGTGATGCTCGAGAGCGTCGTCGCGACCGTCATCGCCGGCGGCGTCGGGATCGTGATCGCGATTCTCGTGCTGCGGATGCCGCTCGTCGCCGACAACATGTTCGCGATGCTGCAGGAACCGCCGGCCTTCCCGATGTCGGCGGCCGTCACGGGCCTGCTGGTCTCGGCAGGCGTGGGCGCGCTTGCCGGCCTGGTGCCCGCGCTGGTCGCCCTCCGGGTCCGTCCGATCGACGCGATCCGCTACTGATCCAGCAGGGGGATCGCGGCCTCTCCGGCGCTGGTCGGGCGCGCTCGGGTGGACCTGGTAAGCTGGATCGGCTCGAAATCCGGGCACATCCCCTTTTGCTTGATCCCTCGGGTGGGTAGACGTACGCCCGAATCGGATGGGAGGGGACTGTACGTCCGAGCGTCGCGACAGCCGCGGCCTCGTGAAAGGAAACCATGGTTACCAAGTCCCAGGACCGCCGCAAGGTCCGCCTGTCGCGCGCCCTCGGCGTCGCGCTGACCCCGAAGGCCGCGCGCTACCTCGAGAAGCGCCCCTACGGCCCCGGTCAGCACGGCCGCACGAAGCGCAAGGCCGACAGTGACTACGCCGTCCGTCTCCGCGAGAAGCAGCGTCTGCGCGAGCAGTACGGCATCCGCGAGAAGCAGCTCCGCATCGCCTTCAACGAGGCGCGCCGCACCGACGGCCTGACGGGTGAGAACCTCGTCGAGCTGCTCGAGATGCGTCTTGACGCCCTCGTGCTGCGTTCGGGCTTCGCCCGCACGACCGCGCAGGCGCGCCAGTTCGTGGTTCACCGCCACATCCTCGTCGACGGCAAGATCGTGGACCGCCCGTCGTTCCGCGTGAAGCCGGGTCAGACCATCGAGGTCAAGGGCAAGAGCGAGTCGCTCGAGCCCTTCCAGGTCGCGGCCGCCGGCGGTCACGCCGAGGTCCTCCCGAACGTTCCGGGCTACCTCGAGGTCGAGCTCGACAAGCTCCAGGCGAAGCTCGTGCGTCGCCCGAAGCGCGCCGAGGTGCCCGTCACGTGTGACGTGCAGCTGGTCGTCGAGTACTACGCGGCTCGCTGATCCATCGATCCGTCCGGAGGGCGTCGAGGCTTCTGCCTCGGCGCCCTCCGTCGTTCGCGCGGCGCCCGGCGCGCTGCCCGACGGCACCGGTCGGCGCTCGCGGCGCCGCTCGGTCTACGATGGAACGACGTCGCGACGCGCGGCCCAAGCTGGAGGATGGGTGACATGAAGAACGTGCTGTGGTTCCTGCTCGGCATCGCCACGGGCTTCGTCGCGGCCCACGTCCTCAACAAGGACCCGCGCGGCGCCGAGGTGCTCGCCGACATCGACGCCCGCATCGACGAGTTCGTCGACCGCATCGGCGAGGCGTACCGCCTCGAGGAGGCGCGCCGCACCTCGGCGGACGACGCCCCCGCAGCCTGACCCCCTCCGCTCTCCGGCCGTCGCCCGAGACGGCCGTCCCCGCATGCAGTCGCGTCCGCTCCGGCGGGGCGCGGCGCCACCAGTCAAGGACGAAGCACTCCCCATGAAGACCGCGGAAATCGCGAAGCGCTACCTCGACTTCTTCGAGAAGAACGACCACACGATCGTGCCGTCCGCCTCGCTCGTGAGCGACGACCCGTCGATCCTGTTCACGATCGCCGGCATGGTGCCGTTCATCCCGTACCTGACGGGTGTCGTTCCGGCGCCCTACTCGCGAGCCGCCGACCTGCAGAAGTGCATCCGGACGAACGACATCGACGAGGTCGGCAAGACGGCGCGCCACGGCACGTTCTTCCAGATGCTCGGCAACTGGTCGTTCGGCGACTACTTCAAGGAGGGCGCGATCTCCTTCGCCTGGGAGCTGCTGACCACCTCCGAGGAGGACGGCGGGCTCGGCTTCGACCCGAAGGACCTCTGGGTCACCGTCTACGAGACCGACGACGAGGCCGCCGAGCTGTGGCAGCGGATCGCGGGGCTCCCGGCGGAGCGCATCCAGCGCCTCGGCCGCGAGGACAACTTCTGGACGACCGGCCAACCCGGCCCCGCCGGACCCTGCTCGGAGATCTACTTCGATCGCGGGCCCGCGTACGGCAAGGACGGCGGCCCGATCGTCGACGACAACCGGTTCCTGGAGATCTGGAACCTTGTCTTCATGCAGAACGAGATCACGAACGTGCGCTCGAAGACCGAGTTCGACATCGTAGGCGATCTTCCCGCGAAGAACATCGACACCGGCATGGGGCTCGAGCGCGTCGCGTTCCTCAAGCAGGGCGTCGAGAACATGTACGAGATCGACCAGGTCCGCCCCGTCCTCGATCGCGCGTCCGAGCTTTCCGGTCGCCCCTACGGCGTCTCACACGAGGACGACGTGCGCTTCCGCATCATCGCCGACCACATCCGGTCCTCGCTGATGCTGCTCTCCGACGGCGTGACCCCCTCGAACGAGGGCCGCGGCTACATCCTGCGTCGCCTGATGCGCCGCAGCGTGCGCGCGATGCGCCTGCTCGGCGTCCAGGAGGCGACGTTCCCCGCGCTGTTCGAGGCCTCGCGCGACGCGATGAAGGAGGCCTACCCGGTCATCGAGAGCGACTGGCAGCGGATCTCGTCCTACGCGTACGCGGAGGAGGAGACGTTCCTGCGCACGCTGACGTCCGGATCCACGATCCTCGACACCGCGGTGCAGAAGACGAAGGCGGGGGGCGGGTCGACCCTCGCCGGCGACCAGGCGTTCCTGCTTCACGACACCTACGGCTTCCCGATCGACCTCACGCTCGAGATCGCGGAGGAGGCGGGAATCGGCGTCGACCGCGCCGGATTCGACGCGCTGATGCAGGAGCAGCGCCAGCGCGCGAAGGCGGATGCGCGCTCGCGCAAGCGCGCGATCGCCGACGTCAGCGTCTACCGCGATTTCCGTGCGCTCGGCGAGACGGTCTTCACCGGCTACACGGATCTCGAGACCGAGAGCCGCGTGCTCGGCGTGCTCGTCGACGGCCTCGCCACCGGTCGGGCATCCGAGGGACAGATCGCCGAGGTCATCCTCGCGGAGACGGCGCTCTACGCCGAGTCGGGCGGCCAGGTGGCCGACAAGGGAACGATCGTCGGCCCGGGCTACGAGCTCGAGGTGCTCGACGTGCAGCGCCCGGTGGCCGGACTCATCAGCCACACCGTCGAGGTCGTGCGCGGCGAGGTCGGCGTCGATCAGCCGGCGACCACGATCGTCGACGCCGCCAACCGCCGCTCGGCCCAGCAGGCGCACTCCGCCACGCACCTCGTGCACGCGGCACTGCGCGACACCCTCGGCAGCGGCGCGACTCAGGCGGGATCGCTCAACCGCGCCGGTTACCTCCGCTTCGACTTCACGTGGGGACAGGCACTGAGCCCGGAGACCCGATCGGAGATCGAGGAGATCGCCAACAACGCGGTGCGCGACAACCTCGAGGTGACGACGCGCGTGCTCTCGCTCGACGAGGCGAAGGCGGCGGGAGCGATGGCGCTGTTCGGCGAGAAGTACGGCCGGACGGTGCGGATGGTCGACATCGGCGGCCCCTGGTCGCGCGAGCTCTGCGGCGGGACGCACGTGTCCTCGAGCGCCGAGATCGGCCTCGTGAGCCTGATCGGCGAGTCGTCGGTGGGAGCGTCGAACCGTCGTGTCGAGGCGCTCGTCGGGCTCGACGCGTTCCGCGAGCTGACGGCCGAGCGGGCGCTCGTCGCCGAGCTCTCGGCCTCGCTGAAGGCGCCGAAGGATCAGCTCCCGGCCCGGATCGCCGAGCTCACCGCGAACCTCAAGGCCGCCGAGAAGAAGATCGCGGCCTTCGAGGCCCGCGCGCTCGCGGACCGCGTGCCGGCGCTCGCGCAGACCTCGCAGCGCACCGGAGCCGTCAACCTGGTGGCCGAGTCCGTCGGCCAGGTCGGGTCGGCAGACGACCTGCGCAGCCTCGCGCTGTCGGTGCGCGACCGTCTCGGCTCGGATCCGGCGGTCGTCGCCCTCACGGGACAGGCGGGAGACAAGGTGCTCGCGATCGTCGCCACGAACGAGGCGGCGCGTTCGGCCGGAGCGAAGGCCGGCGCCCTCGTGAAGGTCGCCCTCGAGCCGCTCGGCGGTCGAGGCGGCGGACGCGACGACATGGCGCAGGGCGCGGGCTCCGAGTCGGCGGGCATCCCGGCGGCGCTCGACGCCGTGCGCGCTCAGCTGCGGACCGCGTGATCGGGCGCGGCGCGTGACGGGATTCCGGCGGGGAGTGCGCCTCGGCGTGGATGTGGGCAAGGCCCGCATCGGCGTCGCGCGCTGCGATCCCGACGGGATGCTCGCCGTTCCCGTCGAGACGGTGCCGCGCGACGAGCGCTCGATCGCCCGGCTGGTGGAGCTCGTGGGGGAGTACGAGCCGCTGGAGATCATCGTCGGCCTGCCGCTCAACATGCGCGGCGAGGACACGCTCTCGACGGCCGATGCGCGCGAGTTCGCCGCGCAGCTCGCCGCCGCGCAGGATGCCGCCGTGCGGCTTGTCGACGAGCGCCTCAGCACCGTGTCGGCGCATTCGGCACTGCGTCAGTCGGGCAGAACCCAGAAGGGTTCTCGTAGCATTGTCGATCAGGTCGCCGCGGTGGTGCTGCTCCAGCACGCCATCGACAGCGAGAAACGCACCGGGGCGGCCGCCGGCAACCCGGCCGGCATACCCGAGGAGTAAGCCCCGCTCATGACCGATCCGTCCCGCGAGAGCACGCCACCCGAGGCCTCGCCCATGACGCGCCGCCAGGCGCGCGAGTCGGCGCGGGCCCCGCAGGCTCCGTCCGCATCCGCCACGCCCGAGGGCGACGCGAGCGGCGTGCCGACGGCCGGCGATCCGGTGTCGGCGGCGCGCGCGATGCCCTGGGACGACGGAATCTTCGTCGAGCGCACGCCGGCGACCACGGTCACCCCCGCCGCGGAGGCGACGCCCCCGGCCGAGCGCTCGGCTCCGGCGACGCTCGCCGAGACGGCGGCGCTCGCGAGCCAGGCGCCGGCGCCCAGCGGTCCGGAGCCGGCGTCGCTCGAGGACCTCTTCGTTCCCGAGAACACGGTCGAGCCGAAGCGCCGCGGGGGCCGCGGCTGCCTCGTCACGCTCGTCATCCTGCTGGCGATCCTCGGCGGCATCGTCGCCGGCGGCATGTACGTGTGGAACACCTACGGCACGCAGATCGCCGAGCGGTTCGGCTGGGACGGGCCGAGCGACTACGAGGCGGGTGAGGCCACCGGCGAGGCGATCATCACGATCGAGGAGGGCGACGGCGGCGAGGCGATCTCGCAGACCCTCTACGAGGCCGGCGTGACGCTCAAGCCCGACTCCTTCTACGACCACCTGCTGGACGCCGATGCGATCCCGACGTTCTACCCCGGGATCTACCGGCTGCAGCAGAAGATGACGTCCGAGGCGGCGCTTGCCGCGCTGGCGGACCCGGCGAACAAGCTCGAGAACACGGTCGCCCTGCAGGAGGGCTGGACCGTCTCGGCGACCCTCGAGGCGGCGTCCACGGGTCTCGACATGCCGCTCGAGGAGCTGCAGGCGGCGGCCGAGGACCCCTCGGCCTACGGCGTCGAGGCCGACAGCCTCGAGGGATGGCTGTTCCCGGCGACCTACACGTTCGACCCGGGCGTCACCGCCGAGGATGTCATCAAGACGATGGTGGATCGCACGCGCGAGTCGCTCGCGAACGCCGGCGTCGCGGCGGGCGACGAGCAGCGCATCCTGACGGTCGCGTCGATCGTGCAGCGCGAGGGCGCCTCGCGTGAGGACTTCGGGATGGTCGCGCAGGTGATCTACAACCGCCTCGATCCGGAGATCTCAGACACCAACGGCCTGCTCCAGATGGACTCGACGGCCCAGTTCGGGTACCGGGCCGCGCACCCGGAGGCAGCGGAGCAGGGCTCGGTCTTCAGCTCGGAGGAGCAGCTGAACGATCCCAACCCGTGGAACACGTACGTGCACCCCGGGCTGCCCGTCGGTCCGATCGCCAACCCGGGCGACGAGGCGATCCAGGCGGCTCAGCAGCCGACGGAAGGCGGATGGCAGTACTTCGTGACCGTGAACCTCGAGACGGGCGAGACGCTCTTCGCGGAGACCTACGCCGAGCAGCAGCAGAACGAGGCGCAGCTTCACGCGTGGTGTGCCGACAACCCCGACCACGGCGGCTGCGGCGGATGACCGGAGCCACCCGGCTCGCGGTCTGGGGCGACCCGATCGCGCACAGCCGCTCGCCGCAGCTTCACGACGCGGCGTACCGGGTGCTCGGGCGGACGTGGAGCTTCGAGCGCGTCCGCGTCGCGGAGGGAGAGTTCGATGGTGTGCTCGCGGGCCTCGACGCGTCGTGGCGCGGGCTCGCGGTCACGATGCCGTTGAAGGAGCGCGCGTGGAGGGCGAGCGGATGGCGTGATCGCCGCGCCCAGCTCACCGGAGCGGTGAACACCCTGCTCCTGCCCGGGGCTGACGTGCCGAGGCCGACCGGGGCACCTGCGTCCGCGCCGGTGGGATTCAACACCGATGTCGGCGGCATCGTCGCGGCGCTTGCCGACGAGGGGATCGCCGAGGTGGGCTCGGTCCGCATCGTGGGCGCGGGCGCCACGTCCGCGTCGGCGCTGGTGGCGGCGGCCGAGATGGGCGCCAGCACGGCGAGTGTCGTCGCCCGCCGGCCCGAGCGCGCTGCGCCCCTCGTGGAGCTCGGGGAGGCGCTGGGCGTCCCCGTCTCGGTGGAGCCCTTCGGCGGCCCGCACGCGCCGGTCGACCTCACCGTCTGCGCACTGCCGGGCGGCACGATCCTGCCGGACGAGGATGCCGACGCCCTCGCGGCGGGCGGTCATCCGCTGTTCGACGTCGCCTACCACCCGTGGCCGTCGCATCTGGCGAGCCGCTGGCAAGGACCGGCGATCCCGGGGCTCGGAATGCTGCTTCACCAGGCGGTGCTGCAGGTGCGGGTGTTCACGACCGGATCGGTCGACGAGCCGCTCGCGTCCGAGGATGACGTGCGCGCCGCGATGCGCTCCGCGCTCATGGGAGACTAGGCGCATGCTCCGCGTGCTCACGGCCGGCGAATCGCACGGCCCCGAACTCATCGCCGTCATGGAGGGACTTCCCTCCGGCGTGCCCCTGCTTGCCGAGGACATCCAGGCCGACCTGCAGCGTCGGAAGCTCGGCTACGGCCGCGGGTCGCGCATGAAGTTCGAGCAGGATGAGCTCACCATCTCGGGCGGCGTGCGTCACGGCCTCACCCTCGGCAGCCCCATCGCGCTGCGCATCGGCAACACCGAGTGGCCCAAGTGGACCGAGGTCATGAACCCGGCCCCCATGGAGCTCACCGAGAAGTCCCGCGGCCGCGGTGCGGCGCTCACCCGCCCGCGCCCGGGACACGCCGACCTGGTCGGGATGCAGAAGTACGACTTCGACGAGGCGCGCCCGATCCTCGAGCGCGCGAGCGCGCGCGAGACGGCCGCGCGCGTCGCGCTGGGGGCGATCGCCCGCGCGTTCCTGGCGGAGCTGGGAATCCGGCTCGTCAGCCACACGCTGTCGATCGGGCCCGTGCGCGTGCCGGATGACGCGCCGGTGCCGACGCCGGATGACGTCGCCGCGCTCGACGCCGATCCGCTGCGTTGCTTCCACGCCGAGACCTCCGAGCGCATGGTCGCCGAGGTCGACGACACTCGCAAGGAGGGCGACACCGTCGGCGGCATCGTCGAGGTGCTCGCATACGGCCTGCCGCCGGGGCTCGGCTCGCACGTGCACTGGGATCGCCGCCTCGATGGAAAGCTCGCGCAGGCGCTGATGAGCATCCAGGCGATCAAGGGCGTGGAGGTCGGCGACGGCTTCGAGACCACCCGCCGCCGCGGTTCCGCCGCGCACGACGAGCTGTTCGTCACGTCCGACGGCATCGCGCGCGGCAGCGACCGCGCCGGCGGCACCGAGGGCGGCATGTCCACCGGCACCGTGCTGCGCGTGCGGGCGGGGATGAAGCCCATCGCGACCGTTCCCCACGCACTGCGGACGGTGGACGTCGCCACCGGCGAGACGGCCGCGGCCCATCACCAGCGCTCCGACGTCTGCGCGGTGCCCGCCGCCGGCGTGGTGGCCGAGGCGATGGTCGCGATCACGCTCGCCGACGTCGTGCTGGAGAAGTTCGGCGGCGACTCCGTGAAGGAGACCCGCCGCAACCTGACCGCATACGTGGACGGCATCGCGGAGAGCCTGCGGACGTCGGCGCAGCCGGTCGACCTCGCGCATGACCTCGCACTCTGACGCAGGCGCCCCCGCCGCCGAGTCGACCGGCGCATCGCCGCGTGCGCTCGTGCTCGTCGGCCCCATGGGCGCCGGCAAGTCGAGCATCGGGCGTCGCCTCGCGCGCACGCTCGGGGTGCGGTTCCGCGACACCGACAGCGCTGTCGTCACAGAGCACGGGCCGATCGCCGACATCTTCGCGGCGCACGGGGAGCCCCATTTCCGTGCGCTGGAGCACGAGGCCGTGATCGCCGCCGTGGCGCGCGGCGGGGTGGTCGCACTCGGCGGCGGCGCCGTGCTCCACCCGGGCACGCGCGCCGCCCTTCGGGATCACCACGTCGTGCTGCTCACGGTCGAGGAGCGCGTGGTCGCGGGCCGCATCCGCGCCCAGCAGAAGCGCCCGCTGCTGAGCGGGGACGAGGATCCGCTGGACGCCTGGATCCGGATCCGCGACGCACGCGAGCCGATCTACCGCGAGGTCGCGGATGCGGTGTTCGACACCTCGAGGGGCCCCCTCGGCGACGTCGTGACGGCGATCGCCGCGTGGGTGCGCGCCGAGGATCCGGCCTTCGCGCCGGGTGTTCCCTCGGAGCAGCAGACGACGCAGGATGAGACCGCCCTGAGCGCAGAGGATCTGAGCGCAGAGGACCCGAACGCCCCGGTTCCCGGCGCGGACGGCGACAAGGAGACGACGCGATGAGCGAGACCAGCACGCAGGCGGACGACCGCACCCCGGGCGACACCGTGATCCACGTGAACGGCACCCCGGGCTACGACGTGACCATCGGTCACGGCACGATCGGGCAGGTCGGGCCCGCGCTTCCCCCGGCGGCGCGCAAGGTGCTCGTCGTCCACCCGCCGACGCTCGGCGCCCAGGCGGCCGAGCTCCGCGAGGCCCTCATGGCCGACGGCGGACGCGAGGTGCTGCTGGCCGAGATCCCCGACGCCGAGGCGGGCAAGCGCATCGAGGTCGCCGCGTTCTGCTGGCAGATCATGGGCCAGGCCGATTTCACCCGCACCGATGCCGTCGTGGGCTTCGGCGGCGGCGCGGTGACCGACCTCGCCGGGTTCGTGGCCGCCAGCTGGCTGCGTGGCGTCGAGATCGTGCAGGTCCCCACCACCGTGGCGGGAATGGTCGACGCGGCCGTCGGCGGCAAGACCGGCGTGAACACCGCGGAGGGGAAGAACCTCGTCGGCGCGTTCTGGGCACCGCGCGCGGTCATCTGCGACCTCGACCTGCTCGCGACGCTGTCGGAGAACGACGTGCTCGCGGGCTTCGCCGAGATCGTCAAGGCAGGCTTCATCCGGTACCCCGAGATCCTCGACATCGTGGAGGCGGACCCGGATCGCGCCATCGACGTCGCCTCGCCCGAGTTCCGCCGCTGCGTCGAGCTGGCGATCCAGATGAAGGCCGACGTCGTGGGGGAGGACTTCCGCGAGGCGGGCCTGCGCGAGATCCTCAACTACGGGCACACGCTCGGGCACGCGATCGAGCACGCCGAGCGCTACCGCTGGCGTCACGGCGCGGCGGTCTCCGTCGGCATGATGTACGCCGCCGAGCTGTCGCGCCTCGCCGGCCGCCTCTCCGACGCCGCGGTCGACCGGCACCGTCGGGTGCTCGAGCTGCTCGGCCTGCCGACCACGTACCGCGCGGGCGCGTGGCAGACGCTGCTGGCGACGATGCAGCGCGACAAGAAGGCGCGCGGCGGCATGCTGCGCTTCATCCTGCTCGACGACATCGCCAAGCCGACCGTTCACCAGGCGCCCGACGAGTCGCTGCTGTTCGCCGCCTACCAGGAGATCGGCGCCGAGGAGCAGGGCCGCATCATCAGCACCCGCCGCAGCTGAGCGCGCCCGCTCGGGGGACTCGCAAGCCGACACGGTAGGATCGTTCCTCGGCCGTGACGGCCCCGAACTTGCGCGCGACTCGGCGCGACTCAATCGAACGAACGGAAGATCCATGGCATCCACCGCAGACATCAAGAACGGCGTCGTTCTCAGCATCGACTCGCAGCTCTGGAGCGTCGTGGAGTTCCAGCACGTCAAGCCCGGCAAGGGCGGCGCGTTCGTCCGCACCAAGCTCAAGAACGTCGTCACCGGCAAGGTCGTCGACCGCACGTTCAACGCCGGCGCCAAGGTCGACATCCAGAACGTCGACCGCCGCGACTACTCGTACCTCTACAACGACGGCGAGAACTTCGTCTTCATGGACCAGAAGGACTACGACCAGATCACGGTCCCCGCCGCCACCGTCGGCGACTCCGCGAAGTTCCTCCTGGAGAACCAGGAGGTCACCATCGCCCTCCACGACGGCACCCCGCTGTACGTCGACCTCCCCGCCTCGGTGATCCTCGAGATCACCTACACCGAGCCCGGCCTCCAGGGCGACCGCTCGTCCGCCGGCACGAAGCCCGCCACGGTCGAGACCGGCGCCGAGATCCAGGTGCCGCTGTTCCTCGAGACCGGCACGCGCGTCAAGGTCGACACCCGCACGGGCGACTACCTCGGCCGCGAGAAGTGAGCGCCCGCACCAAGGCACGCAAGCGCGCCCTCGACATCCTGTTCTCGGCCGACGTCCGCGGCGACCAGCTCTCGGTCGCCCTCGCGGCCGAGGCGAAGCGGGCCGCGTCGGAGCCGGCACGCCAGGCATCCTGGCTCTACGCCCGCGAGATCGTGGACGGCGTGATCGATCACGCCGAGGAGATCGACGAGCAGATCTCCACCCACAGCCGCGACTGGAAGCTCGACCGCATGCCCACCGTCGACCGCGCGCTCCTGCGCATCGCGACGTGGGAGATCCTGTTCAACGACGCCGTGCCGACCGCCGTCGCGATCGATGAGGCGGTCGACCTCGCCAAGGAGTTCTCCACGGATGACTCCGGCGCGTTCGTCCACGGAGTGCTCGCCCGCATCGCCCGCAGCTGAAGGGTCTTATTAGAAGCGTCTCGCACGCTCGCGCCGACGCTCCGCGCCGGCACTCGTGAGCGAGGCACCGTCGCTGACGCTCCGTTGCGGCAGCGCTTCGCGCTGCGGGGTCGCTTCGCTCCACGCTCACTTCGTTCGCACAGGGGCACAGGCTCTTTCCCCCAGCCCGGTTATTGAGCGAGCGGAGCGAGTCGAGATGACGGGTCGCACGGGCGGGCGGCTTCGAGTCGGTCGCTTCGGCTCGCTGGCGCTCGCTCAGCAACCGGTGGGGTGCCGGCCCTTGGCTTAACCCCGGTTATCGAGCGAGCTTGCGAGTCGAGATGACGGGTCGCACGGGCGGGCGGCTTCCAGTCGGTCGCTTCGGCTCGCTGGCGCTCTTCAGCAACCGATGGGGTGCCGGCCCTTGGCTTAACCCCGGTTATCGAGCGAGCTTGCGAGTCGAGATGACGGACCCGCACATGTCGGTCGCTTCGGCTCGCTGGCGCTCGCTCAGCAACCGGTGGGGTGCCGGCCCTTGGCTTAACCCCGGTTATCGAGCGAGCTTGCGAGTCGAGATGACGGACCCGCACATGTCGGTCGCTTCGGCTCGCTGGCGCTCGCTCAGCAACCGGTGGGGCAAACGTGCGGCGTGTGCACCTTCGCGCCGCTTGTTCGGTGCGTTTGCCGCACCTCTGCGTGCCCCAGCCCGGTTATCGAGCGAGCTTGCGAGTCGAGATGGACCCGCACGGGCCCGTCGCTTCGGCTCGTTCAGCAACCGGCGCGCGCTGGGGGAGTCCGGCACCGGTAGGCTGGACGCACCTGCACCTTTAACACCGTCCCGTGAGGCGGAGAAGGGAGAGGCCCATGAGCACGCGCGCTGTGCTGAATGACGCCGACATCACGCGGGCCCTGACTCGGATCGCCCATGAGATCCTCGAGTCGAACAAGGGCCCGGACGACCTTATCCTCCTCGGGATCCCGACCCGCGGCGTCACCCTCGCCCGCCGGCTCGCTGCGCTGATCGAGCGCTTCGCCGGAACCGTCGTGCCCACCGGGGCCCTGGACGTCACGATGTACCGCGACGACCTCTCCCAGCACCCGACGCGCACGCCGCGGCCGACCGAGATCCCGCCCGGCGGCATCGACGGCAAGGTCGTTGTGCTCGTCGACGACGTGCTGTTCTCCGGGCGCAGCATCCGCGCCGCGCTCGACGCGCTGAACGACATCGGCCGGCCCGCCGCCGTGCGCCTCGCGATCCTCGTCGACCGCGGCCACCGCGAGCTGCCGATCCGGCCCGACTTCGTCGGGAAGAACCTGCCGTCCTCGCGCTCCGAGCGCGTGAACGTGCGCCTCGCCGAGATCGACGGCGGGGCCGACGAGGTCACGATCGAGGCACGGGAGGACGAGCGATGAGGCACCTGCTCGACACGCGCACGCTCGCCCGCGAGGACGCCATCCGCATCCTCGACATCGCCGAGGACATGGCCGACACGCAGTCGCGCGAGGTCAAGAAGCTCCCGACCCTGCGCGGCAAGACGGTCGTCAACCTGTTCTTCGAGGACTCGACCCGCACCCGCATCTCGTTCGAGGCCGCGGCAAAGCGGCTCTCGGCCGACGTCATCAACTTCGCCGCCAAGGGCTCGAGCGTCTCCAAGGGCGAGAGCCTGCAGGACACCGCTCAGACGCTGCAGGCGATGGGGGCCGACGCGGTGGTCATCCGCCACGGCGCCTCCGGGGCGCCCCGCACCCTCGCGACCAGCGGATGGATCGACGCGGGCGTCGTGAACGCCGGCGACGGAACGCACGAGCACCCCACGCAGGCCCTGCTCGACGCCTTCACGATGCGCAAGCGCCGCTACGGCGGCGACAGCCGCGGACGCGATCTCGCGGGCTTCCGGGTGGCGATCGTCGGCGACATCCTCCACTCCCGGGTCGCACGCTCGAACGTCTGGCTGCTTCACACCCTCGGCGCGGAGGTGACGCTCGTCGCCCCGCCGACGCTGCTTCCCCAGGACACGTCGGCGTGGCCGGTGACCGTGCGCTATGACCTCGACGAGGCGATCGCCGACGCTCCCGACGCGGTCATGATGCTGCGCATCCAGCTGGAGCGCATGAACGCGGCGTATTTCCCCTCTGAGCGGGAGTATTCGCGTCGCTGGGGGCTCGATCCTCGGCGCCTCATCAGCCTCCCTCCCGGTAGCATCGTCATGCACCCCGGGCCCATGAACAGGGGTCTGGAGATCTCCGCCGAGGCCGCCGATTCGCCCCGCTCGACCGTGCTCGAGCAGGTCAAGGCCGGCGTATCGGTGCGGATGGCGGTGCTGTACCTGCTGCTGGCAGGCGAGCGGACGAACCCGAAGCGCGCAAACGAGGAGGGGCGATGAGCCTGAAGCCCACGAACGAGGTCCTCCTCATCACCGGAGCAGCGATCGAGGGCGGCGACCGAGCCGACCTGCTGATCGAGAACGGCCGGATCACCGAGGTCGGCACCGGACTGTCCCGCGAGGGTGCGACGCGCATCGACGCGGACGGCCTGATCGCCCTGCCCGGCCTCGTCGATCTCCACACCCACCTGCGCGAGCCCGGCTACGAGGCGAGCGAGACCATCCTGACCGGCACGCGCGCGGCTGCCGCGGGTGGGTTCACCGCGGTGTTCGCGATGCCCAACACCTCGCCGGTCGCCGATACCGCGGGAGTGGTCGAGCAGGAGCTCGCCCTCGGCGAGGCGGCCGGCTACGCGACGGTGCAGCCCATCGGCGCGGTCACGGTCGGCCAGAAGGGCGAGCGGCTCGCTGAGCTCGGCGCCATGGCCGATTCTCGGGCGCGGGTCCGCGTCTTCAGCGACGACGGCTTCTGCGTGTGGGACCCGCTGATCATGCGCCGCGCGCTCGAGTACGTGAAGGCCTTCGACGGCGTGGTCGCGCAGCACGCGCAGGACCCCCGGCTCACCGAGGGCGCGCAGATGAACGAGGGGATCGTCTCGGCCGAGCTCGGCCTCACGGGATGGCCCGCCGTCGCCGAGGAGTCGATCATCGCGCGCGACGTGCTGCTCGCCGAGCACGTCGGCTCGCGACTGCACGTCTGCCACCTCTCGACGGCCGGATCGGTCGACATCATCCGGTGGGCGAAGAAGCGGGGGATCGCGGTCACCGCCGAGGTCACCCCCCACCACCTGCTGCTGACCGACGAGCTCGTGCGCGGCTACGACGCCCGCTACAAGGTCAACCCGCCGCTGCGGACGGCCGAGGATGTGCATGCGGTCCGTGAGGGCCTCGCCGACGGCACCATCGACATCGTCGCCACCGACCACGCACCCCACCCCGCCGAGGCGAAGGCGTGCGAGTGGCCCGCGGCGGCCAACGGAATGGTCGGCCTCGAGAGCGCGCTGCGCGTCGTCCACCAGGCGATGGTCGAGACCGGCCTGCTCGACTGGGCGGACGTGGCGCGCGTGATGTCCGCGACGCCGGCGCGGATCGGGCGGCTCGAAGGACACGGCACGCCGCTCGCTGTGGGTCAGCCCGCCGAGCTCACGCTCTACGATCCCCGCACCGGCGGCTCATTCGGCACCGATGACCTGCGCGGCCGCAGCGTGAACTCGCCGTACGTCGGGCGCGAGCTTCCCGGCCAGGTGATGTGGACGATCCACCGCGGCTACGTCACCCTCGCGAACGGCGAGCTCGTCGAGCCGCAGGGGGTCATCGCATCCGATGCATTGAGCGAGCGGAGCGAGTCGAAATGACCCAGGAAGCCGCCGCACTGATCCTCGTCGGCCTCGCCGTCGTCGTGCTCGCGCTGATGGCGTGGGGCTGGCGACGACGATCCCGGCGCGACGCCGGCATCGCGGCCCCGGTCGGCGAACGCCGCGGCGAGATCCGCGGCACGTTCACCGGCCTGTACGTCGCCACGACGCGCCACGAGGCGCCGCTGGATCGCCTGAACGTGCGGCACCTCGCGTTCCGTGCCCGGGCGACCGTGGTCGTGACCGACGCCGGCGTCGCGCTCGAGCTGCCGGGATCGGCTCCCGTCTTCCTCGGCGCCGCGCGCATCGAGGGCGCGGGACGCGCCACCTGGGCGATCGACCGCGTCGTCGAGAACGACGGCCTCGTCCTGGTCGCCTGGACCGCCGACGACGGCACCGTCTGCGACACCTACCTCCGTCTGCAGGACGGCGATCCGGATGCCCTCGTGGCCGAGATCGCGCGTCTTCAGACGCCGACCGACTCACCCTCCGACTCCACCCAGATGGGAGCACAGCGATGACATCGCTCCTCGACCGCCAGCCTGCGGTGCTCGTCCTCGAAGACGGCACGCGCTACCCCGGGCACGCCTACGGCGCCCGCGGCACCACCCTCGGCGAGGTGGTCTTCACGACCGGCATGACCGGCTACCAGGAGACCCTCACCGACCCGTCGTACGCCGGCCAGATCGTGCTGCAGACCGCACCGCACATCGGCAACACCGGCGTCAACACCGAAGACCCCGAGTCGCGCCGCGTCTGGGTCGCCGGCTACATCGTGCGCGACCCCAGCCGCGTGGTGTCGAGCTGGCGTGCCGAGGAGACCCTCGACGACGCCCTCGAGCGCGACGGCATCGTCGGGATCAGCGGGATCGACACCCGCGCCATCACGCGCCACATCCGCTCCGCCGGCAGCATGCGCGGCGGGATCTTCTCGGGCGACGCCGAGTCCCTCGCCGAGGAGGAGCAGCTGCGCCTCGTCACCGAGGCGCCGGAGATGGCCGGCCAGAACCTCTCCGACCAGGTGTCGGTCGAGGTCGCCGAGGTCACGCCGGCCGTCGGCGAGAAGATCGGCAACCTCGCGGTGATCGACCTCGGCATCAAGCAGGCGACCGTGAACAACCTCGCCCGCCGCGGGTTCGAGGTGCACGTCCTGCCGCAGAACGTCACCCGGGAGCAGCTGCTCGCGATCGAGCCGGTCGCCGCCTTCTACTCGAACGGACCCGGAGACCCCGCGGCCTCCGAGGGCCACGTCGAACTGCTGCGCGGCATCCTCGACGAGCGCCTTCCGTTCTTCGGCATCTGCTTCGGCAACCAGCTGCTCGGCCGCGCGCTCGGCCTCGGCACGTACAAGCTCCCGTTCGGCCACCGCGGCATCAACCAGCCGGTGAAGGACAAGCTCACCGGGCGCGTCGAGATCACCGCCCACAACCACGGCTTCGCGGTCGAGGCGCCCCTCGAGGGCGAGTTCGACAGCCCCGCCGGCTACGGCCGCGTCGAGGTCAGCCACGTGGGCCTGAACGACGACGTCGTCGAGGGCCTGCGCGCCCTCGACATCCCCGCGTTCTCGGTGCAGTACCACCCCGAGGCCGCGGGCGGCCCCAACGACGCCAACTACCTCTTCGACCGCTTCCGCGACATGGTCGTGGAGCACCTCACCAAGAAGGACGCGAATGCCTAAGCGCGACGACATCCAGTCCGTCCTCGTCATCGGCTCCGGACCGATCGTCATCGGTCAGGCCGTGGAGTTCGACTACTCCGGCACCCAGGCGTGCCGCGTGCTCCGCGAGGAGGGCGTGCGCGTCATCCTGGTGAACTCGAACCCGGCCACGATCATGACCGACCCCGAGTTCGCCGACGCGACCTACGTCGAGCCGATCACCCCCGAGGTCATCGAGTCGATCATCGCGAAGGAGAAGCCGGACGCGATCCTGCCGACGCTCGGCGGCCAGACCGCGCTGAACGCCGCCATGGCGCTTCACGAGCGCGGCATCCTCGAGAAGTACGGCGTCGAGCTGATCGGCGCGAAGGTGGATGCCATCCGCAAGGGCGAGGACCGCCAGATCTTCAAGCAGCTGGTCATCGACGCCGGCGCGGAGGTCGCCCGCAGCGTGATCGCCCACACGATGGACGAGGTGCTCGCCGGCGCCGAGGAGCTCGGCTACCCGCTCGTCGTGCGCCCGTCCTTCACAATGGGCGGCCTCGGCTCGGGCTTCGCGTTCGACGAGCAGGATCTGCGCCGCATCGCCGGCCAGGGCCTGCGCGAGTCGACCACGACCGAGGTGCTGCTCGAGGAGTCGATCCTCGGGTGGAAGGAGTATGAGCTCGAGCTCATGCGCGACACGGCCGACAACACGGTCGTGGTCTGCTCGATCGAGAACGTCGACCCCGTCGGCGTCCACACGGGAGACTCGATCACCGTCGCCCCGGCGCTGACGCTGACCGACCGCGAGTACCAGAAGCTGCGCGACATCGGCATCGACATCATCCGCGCCGTCGGCGTCGACACGGGCGGCTGCAACATCCAGTTCGCGGTCAACCCGGAGAACGGCCGGATCATCGTGATCGAGATGAACCCGCGAGTGTCGCGCTCGTCGGCGCTCGCGTCGAAGGCCACGGGCTTCCCGATCGCGAAGCTCGCCGCCAAGCTCGCCCTCGGCTATCGCCTGGATGAGGTGCCCAACGACATCACGAAGGTGACCCCCGCGTCGTTCGAGCCCACGCTCGACTACGTGGTCGTGAAGGTGCCCCGGTTCGCGTTCGAGAAGTTCCCCGCCGCCGACCCGACCCTCACGACGACCATGAAGTCGGTCGGCGAGGCGATGGCGATCGGCCGCAACTACACGACCGCGCTGCAGAAGGCCCTCCGCTCGGTCGAGAAGCGCGGTTCGAGCTTCCACTGGGGCGACGAGCCGCGCTCCGCCGAGGAGCTGCTCCTCGAGGCCCGCACTCCCACGGACGGCCGCATCGTGCTCGTGCAGCAGGCGCTGCGCAAGGGCGCGACGGTCGCCGAGGCGTTCGACGCCACCGCGATCGACCCGTGGTTCCTCGACCAGATCGTGCTGATCAACGAGGTGGCCGACGTGGTCGCGGGTGCGGCGGAGCTGGATGAGCGCGTGCTGCGCCTGGCGAAGGAGCACGGCTTCTCGGACGTCCAGATCGCGCAGCTGCGCGGCGTCGACGAGGCGGATGTGCGCGGCGTCCGGTACGAGCTCGGGCTGCGCCCGGTGTTCAAGACGGTCGACACGTGCGCGGGCGAGTTCCCGGCGCTCACGCCGTACCACTACTCGAGCTACGACTTCGAGTCGGAGGTGACCCCCTCCGACCGCAAGAAGGTCGTGATCATCGGATCCGGCCCGAACCGCATCGGGCAGGGCGTCGAGTTCGACTACTCGTGCGTGCACGCGTCGTTCGCGCTGTCGGCGGCCGGGTTCGAGACGATCATGATCAACTGCAACCCCGAGACCGTGTCGACCGACTACGACACGTCCGACCGCCTCTACTTCGAGCCGCTGACGCTCGAGGACGTGCTCGAGGTGCTGCACGTCGAGTCGCTCTCGGGCGAGATCCACGGCGTCGTCTGCCAGCTCGGCGGCCAGACCCCGCTCGGGCTCGCGAAGGGCATCGAGCAGGCCGGCTACACGATCCTCGGCACCAGCCCCGCGGCGATCGACCTCGCCGAGGACCGCAAGCTCTTCGGCGAGATCCTCGAGCGCGGCGGCCTGCTCGCCCCGCGCAACGGCACGGCGACCGACGAGGCCGAGGCGGTCCGCATCGCCGAGGAGATCGGCTACCCGGTGCTCGTGCGCCCCAGCTTCGTGCTCGGCGGCCGCGGCATGGAGATCGTGTACGACACCGCGAGCCTGCGCGACTACTTCGCACGCATCGCGGAGCACGCCATCATCGGTGCGGATGCCCCGCTGCTCGTCGACCGCTTCCTCGACGACGCCGTGGAGATCGACGTCGACGCGCTCTACGACGGCCACGAGCTGTACATCGGCGGCATCATGGAGCACCTCGAGGAGGCCGGCATCCACTCCGGCGACTCGAGCTGCGCGCTGCCGCCCATGTCGCTCGGCCGCACCGAGATCGACCGCGTGCGCGAGGCGACCCTCGCGATCGCGCAGGGTGTGGGCGTCCGCGGCCTGCTGAACGTGCAGTTCGCGATCAGCGCCGGCGTGCTCTACGTCATCGAGGCGAACCCCCGCGCGAGCCGCACGGTGCCGTTCGTGTCGAAGGCGCTGGGCATCCCGCTCGCCAAGGCCGCCGCGCGCATCACGGCGGGCGAGACGATCGACACGCTTCGCTCCGAGGGTCTGCTGCCGCAGACCGACGGATCGCGCGTGCCGCTCGATTCGCCGGTCTCCGTCAAGGAGGCGGTGCTGCCGTTCAAGCGGTTCCGCACCCGGGAGGGACAGATCGTCGACTCGGTGCTCGGGCCGGAGATGCGCTCCACCGGCGAGGTCATGGGCATCGACCGCGACTTCCCGACGGCGTTCGCGAAGAGCCAGTCGGCGGCCTACGGCGGAATCCCGCTGAGCGGCACCGTGTTCATCTCGGTCGCCGACGCCGACAAGCGCGACGTGATCCTGCCGGCCCACCGCCTGCAGCAGCTCGGCTTCTCGATCCTCGCGACCGAGGGCACTGCCGAGATCCTGCTGCGCAACGGCATCAAGGCGGAGGTCGTGGGCAAGTACAGCGCGACCCAGGAGTCCGGCGAGGAGAACATCGTCGACCTCATCAACGAGGGTCGCGTGGACATCATCGTGAACACCCCGAGCGGCATGTCGGCGCGCGCGGACGGCTACGAGATCCGCGCCGCGGCGGTCGGCGGCGACAAGGCCCTGTTCACCACGATCGCCACGCTGGGCGCCGCGGTGAGCGCCATGGACACCATGCGCGACGGCTTCCGGGTGAAGAGCCTGCAGGAGTACGCGACCGAGCGCGCGGAGCGCACCGCCCTCGCCCTGGGGGCGGTGTGACCGCATCCGCCGGCTCGTTCGGAGAGCGCGCCCGCGCCGCCATCGCGCGGCGCGGGCACCTCTGCGTCGGCATCGACCCCCACGAGCCGCTCCTGGCGGCGTGGGGGCTCAGCGCCGATGCCGCGGGGGTGCGCGAGTTCGGGCTCCGCGTCGTCGAGGCCGCCACCGGGCGCGCCGGGTTCGTGAAGCCCCAGGTGTCGTTCTTCGAGCGTCACGGGTCGGCCGGCATCGCCGCCCTCGAGGACGTTCTCGCCGCGGCGCGCGGCGCGGGACTGCTCGCGATCGCCGACGCCAAACGCGGCGACATCGGATCGACGATGGACGCGTACGCGACGGCGTGGCTGACGCCCGGTGCCCCGCTCGAGGCGGATGCGCTGACCGTGACCCCGTACCTCGGCGTCGGGTCCCTCGATGGCACCTTCGACCTCGCGCACGCCCACGGCAAGGGGGCGTTCGTGCTGGCGGCGACGAGCAATCCCGAGGCGACGGCGCTGCAGCGGGCGACGACGGGTGACGGCCGGACGGTCTCCGCCGAGATCGTCGCCGAGGTCTCCCGGCGCAACGCCGAGGCCATGGGGCAGGGCCGGTGGGGGAGCCTCGGCTTCGTCATCGGCGCCACGGTCGACTGGGCCGCCGCGGGGCTGGAGCCCTTCTCGCCCGTGGCGCCCATCCTGGCCCCGGGCTTCGGCCACCAGGGGGCCCGCCCCGATCAGCTGCGAGCCGTGTATGGCACGATGGCCCCCGCGGTCGTCGCGAGCGAGAGCCGCAGCCTCCTGTCCGCGGGCCCCGCCGGCATCGCGGATGCGATCGCCGCGGCCGCCGACGCCTACCCGCCCGTCACCGAGGGGAGCCTGCATGTCTGACACCGCAGATGACGCGCCTCGCGCCACCGCGTCACGGCCCCCGGAGGTCGACAGGGCCGCGGCCTCCCGCCGCGCGGTGGCCGCCCGGCGCGCGCGTGCGTCGCTGAAGCGCGACCTCGCCACCCGTGTCGTGACCCCGCAGGAGGTGCTGCGTCGCGCCGCGGCCGACCCGGCCTCGCCGGCCGGCACGCTCCGCGTTCCCGACTTCCTGACCTCGCTGCCCGCGATCGGCGAGGGCAAGCGCGACCGCATCCTGACCGAGCTCGGCATCTCGCCGGTCAAGCGCCTCGGCGGCCTCGGCACGCGGCAGCGCTCGGCCCTCGAGGCGTGGCTCGATCGGCGGATGCCCGAGCCGCGACCGCGCCCGGGACGCAGCCGCCTCCTCGTGCTCGCCGGCCCGACCGCCGTCGGCAAGGGGACAGTGTCGGCCAAGATCCGCGAGGAGCACCCCGAGATCCTCGTCTCGGTGTCGGCGACGACGCGTCCTCCCCGCCCCGGCGAGATCGACGGCGTCCACTACTACTTCGTGGACGACGCGGAGTTCGATCGCATGCTCGCCGAGGACGAGCTGCTCGAGCACGCCGTCGTGCACAACAAGTACCGCTACGGCACGCCGCGCGGACCGATCGAGGCCGCGCTGGCCGAGGGGCGCACCGTCCTGCTCGAGATCGATCTGCAGGGCGCGCGGCAGGTGCGCGCCGCCGATCCGCGCGCCTCGCTGGTGTTCCTGCTGCCGCCGAGCTGGGATGAGCTCGTGCAGCGGCTCGTCGGCCGCGGCACCGAGGACGCGGAGGAGCGCGCCCGTCGCCTCCGCACCGCGCGGGTCGAGCTGGCGGCCCAGGGGGAGTTCGACTTCCACGTCGTGAACGAGGACGTCGCCACCGCCGCGCGCCAGGTCGTAGACTTGACCCAGGCGTCCGCGCGCTGATCCGTCTGGTCCGCTCCGGACCGCATCCAGATCCGCCGACGCCGATCGTCTTCCACGCGACTGCCGTCGCCCAGCCAGGAGGTTCCGCATGACCACGGAGAACAAGGGCATCATCGACCCGCCCATCGACGAGCTGCTCGACAAGGTCGACTCGAAGTACCAGCTCGTGATCTACGGCGCGAAGCGCGCCCGCCAGATCAACGACTACTACACGGATCTCCACGAGGGGAACCTGTTCGACAACGTCGGCCCGCTCGTCGACTCGTCGGTCGAGGACAAGCCGCTGACGATCGCGCTCCACGAGATCCACCAGGACAAGCTGCGCCTGCGTCACGCCGAGTGACACGCGCCTGACCTGATGTCGGTGGTCGCCCCCATCATGGGTGGCGACCACCTTCTCGTCTGAGCCCTGTCACCGGTCGCACACCGCCCGCCGAAACGCCTCGCCTAGGAGCAGCATGAGCCTTCGCCTCTTCACGTCGGAGTCCGTCACCGAGGGTCACCCCGACAAGATCTGCGACCAGATCTCCGACAGCATCCTCGACGGGCTGCTGGCGCAGGACGCCGAGAGCCGCGTCGCGGTGGAGACGCTCGTGACGACCGGCCTCGTGCACGTCGCCGGCGAGATCCGCACCGAGGCGTACGTCGAGATCCCCGCGATCGTGCGCGGCGTGATCAACCGCATCGGCTACACGTCGAGCGACATGGGCTTCGACGGCGACTCCTGCGGCGTCAGCGTGTCGGTGGGCGAGCAGTCGAGCGACATCGCGGCGGGCGTCGACACGGCGCTCGAGACGCGCGAGGGCTCGTCGGATCACTACGACGAGCTCGGCGCGGGCGACCAGGGCATCATGTTCGGCTTCGCGGCGAACGAGACACCGCAGCTCATGCCGATGGCCGCGTGGGCCTCCCACCGCCTCGCCGAGCGGCTCACCGAGGTGCGCCGCAACGGCGAGATGCCCTTCCTGCGTCCCGACGGCAAGACGCAGGTCACGCTCGGCTACGAGGGGTTCACGCCGAAGACGGTCGACGCCGTCGTGGTGTCCACGCAGCACCACCCGAAGATGACGCAGGACGAGATCCGCGCCGAGGTCGAGGAGCGCGTGATCCGCCCCGTGCTCGAGCAGACGGGGCTCGACTTCGAGGGCGTGAAGCTCTACATCAACCCCGCGGGCCCGTTCGTCACCGGCGGCCCCAAGGGCGACGCGGGGCTCACCGGCCGCAAGATCATCATCGACACCTACGGCGGCGCGGCGCGCCACGGCGGCGGCGCGTTCAGCGGCAAGGACCCGTCGAAGGTCGACCGCTCGGCCGCCTACGCGATGCGCTGGGTCGCCAAGAACGCCGTCGCGGCGGGCCTCGCCGAGCGCCTCGAGGTGCAGGTCGCGTACGCGATCGGCAAGGCGAACCCCGTCGGCCTGTACGTCGAGTCGTTCGGCACGGGCGCCGTGTCCGACGACGTGATCGTCGACGCGATCCGGTCGGTGTTCGACCTGCGGCCGGCCGCGATCATCGAGCAGCTCGACCTGAAGCGCCCGATCTACGCGCAGACCGCCGCGTACGGTCACTTCGGCCGGGAGCTGCCCGATTTCACGTGGGAGCAGACGACGCGCGTCGACGACCTGCGTCGCGCCGCCGGCCTCTGACCCGAGCGGACAAGGGGAGCCGTCGTGTCGCGCCGCGTCGCGCGCGTGCTGATCGACTCGCCGCTGCCCCAGCTCGACCGGCTGTTCGACTACGCGATCCCGGATGAGCTGGCCGGCGAGTGCGTTCCGGGCGTCCGGATCAAGGCGCCGCTGCGCACCGCCGGCCGCGTCGTCGACGGGTACGTGGTCGAGATCGGCGACGAGGCAGACGGCGACAGGCCGCTGTCCGAGCTCGACTCCGTCGTGTCGGCGGCCGAGGTGCTGCCGCCGCGGCTCTACGCGCTCGCCCGGCGCGTCGCCGACCGTGCGGCGGGGTCGGCGGTCGACATCCTGCGGCTCGCGATCCCGAAGCGCCAGGTACGGGTCGAGAAGCAGTGGCTCGCGGGCGACCCGCCGCCGGCTCCGGTGGTGCCTCAGGGTCGGGTGGAGGCCGCCCACGCGCTGCTGGCGGCGTACCCCGGGCTCGCGGAGGGGCTCGAGGAGTCCGGCCGCCTCGCCGTGGACGCGCCGCCCCGGCTCGAGGGTGCCCGTCCGGCGTGGACCGCGCTGATCTCGGCCGCGGCGACGGTGGTGCTCGCCGCCGGGCGCTCGGTGGTGCTCGTGGTGCCCGACCACCGCGACCTCGACGCGCTGCACGGTGCGCTGCTCGAGACGCTGCCCGCCGACGCGGTGGTGCGTCACGACGCCCAGCAGACCGGGCCCGAGCGCTATCGGGGGTTCCTCCGGACGCTCGCCGATGCGCCGTGCGTGGTCATCGGCAACCGCTCGGCCGTGTACTCGCCCGTCGCGCGGCTCGGACTCATCGCGCTGTGGGACGACGGCGATCCCCTGTACGAGGAGCAGCTCGCACCCTACGTGCACGCCCGCGACGCCGCTCTTGTGCGCCAGGAGCTCGCCGACCCCGACTCGGGGGATTCCCCGGCCCTGCTGCTGGCCGGGCACACGCGCACGGCCGACGTGGAGCGGCTGGTGGCGCTCGGCTGGGTGCGCGACGTGCCGGCCGCCCGGCGCTACGCGCCGAACGTCATCCTGAGCGCGGTGAACGAGAGCGAGCGCCCCGGAGCCCGCATCCCGTCGGCGGCGTTCCGCGCGGCGCGTGAGGGCCTCGAGCACGGCCCGGTGCTCGTGCAGGTCGCGCGCCCCGGGTACGCCCCGACGCTGGTGTGCGCCGACTGCCGTGCTCCCGCGCGCTGCCGGCACTGCGGCGGCCCGCTGCATGCTCCCGGCCGGGGCGCGACCCCGGTGTGCGGCTGGTGCGGCCGCTCGGCCACCGCATGGACGTGCGCGGCGTGCTCCTCGCCCCGCGTGCGCCTCGCCTCATCCGGCAGCGAGCGGACGGCGGATGAGCTGGGGCGCGCGTTCCCCGGTGCGCGCGTCATCGTGGCGGACGGCGCCCATCCGGTGCTCGAGGTCGACGACCGTCCGGCCCTTGTCGTCGCGACGCGCGGCGCCGAACCCATCGCCCAGGGCGGGTACCGGGCGGTGCTGCTGCTCGACGGCGACCGGATGCTGCAGGCGCCGGAGCTGAGGATCGGCGAGGCGTGCCTCCGGTGGTGGTCGAACGCGGCGGCACTGGCGGCCCCGGGGGCTCCCGTCCACCTCGTCGGGGTGGGCGGCGCGGTCGGGCGGGCGCTCGCGACCTGGACGCAGGCCGCCTACGCCCGCGCCGAGCTCGCCGACCGCGCGCCGCTGCGGATGCCGCCCACGGCCCGCGTCGCACGCATCGAGGGAGACGTCGCGGCGGTCGATCGCGCGCTCTCCACCCTCCGTGCCGACGTCCCCGAGCTGCCGACCGACGCGGTCCTCGGGCCCGTGCCGCTCGATCGCCAGGGCTGGCCAGGCGCGCGGGCGCTCATCCGCTTCGACTACTCCCGGGGCGCCGCCGTCGCCGCGAGCCTGCGCGCGTCGGTCGTCACCGAGGCGGTGAACGCGCGCTCGTCGCGCCGGGGCTCGGCGAAGTCGCGGGCGCCGCGGAATATACTCACGGCCAGGCTCGACATCGTCGAGCCGGAGTTGTGAATGGCACCGGATGAGCCCCGCGGAGCGGGTGAGGCGCAGGCTGGTGCGCCGCGAGACGGGGGAGCAGTGACCGCTGAACGCATGAGGATCGTGTTCGCGGGGACGCCGTCGGTGGCGGTCCCGTCGCTGCGCGCGCTGCACGCCGCCGGCCACGACATCGCCGCCGTGGTCACCCGCCCCGACGCGCCTCTGGGACGCAAGCGCGTGATGACGCCCTCGCCGGTGGCCGCAGCGGCCGCGGAGCTCGGTCTTCCGGTCATCAAGGCGGCGCGACTGGATGCTGAGGCCACCGAGCGGATCACGCAGCTGCGGCCCGAGCTCGCGGTCGTCGTCGCCTACGGCGGCCTCGTCCGAGAGCCGCTGCTGTCGCAGCCGCCGCATGGCTGGATCAACCTTCACTTCTCGCTGCTGCCGCGCTGGCGCGGGGCGGCGCCGGTGCAGCGCGCGCTGATCGAGGGCGACCGCGTGACGGGTGCCGCGGTGTTCCGGCTGGTGCCCGAGCTCGATGCCGGCGACGTGTTCGGCGAACTGCGCTACGACGTCCCGGAGGACGCGACCGCGGGCGACGTGCTGGAGGCCCTCGCCGAGAGCGGCGCCCGGCTGCTGACCGAGGTCGTCGCCGGCATCGCCGCGGGCACGGCGGTCGCGACCCCCCAGGTCGGCGAGCCGACGCACGCGGCGAAGCTGACGATCGACGACGGGCTTCTCGCGTGGAGCGAGCCGGCGGAGCGCGTCCTCGACCGGTTCCGCGGGGTGACCCCCGAGCCGGGGGCCCACACGACGCTCGACGGCGCCCGGTTCAAGATCCTCGCCGCCCGCCGCGCCGACGGCGCCGGCCACCTGGCGCCCGGCGAGGTCGCCCCGGTCGCGGGCGGCATCCTCGTCGGGACGGGCACCGATCCGATCCTGGTCGATCGGGTGCAGCCGGCCGGCAAGGCGGCGATGGCCGCGAGCGACTGGGCCCGCGGCACGCGCGGCACCGTCGTGCTGGGAGGCGAGGCCTGATGGTCGAGCATCGCGAAGGCGGCGCCCGGCGAGGCGACGGGCACCGTACGTCGTCCCCCGCGCCGCGGAATCGCCGCGCACAGCGGCCGAGCGACAAGGCCTGGCGCCAGGTGCAGCCCGCGCGCCGCGTGGCGTTCGCCGTGCTGCGCGCCGTGCAGGATTCGGACGCCTACGCGAACCTGCTGCTTCCGCGCGAGCTGGAGCGGGCGGGGCTCTCGGGCGGAGACGCCGCCCTCGCCACCGAGCTGACCTACGGCACGCTTCGGCGCCTCGGCACGTACGACGCCGTGATCGCTCTCGCGGCCGACCGCGACCCGGCAACGGTCGACGCGCCCGTGCTCGACGCGCTGCGTCTGGGCGTCCATCAGCTGATGGCGACCCGCGTGGCCTCCCACGCCGCGGTGAACGAGTCCGTCGAGCTCGCTCGCGAGACGGCAGGCGCCAGCGCCGCCGGCTTCGCCAACGCCGTCCTCCGGCGTGTGGCGCGGGAGAACCCGGGCGACTGGCTCACGCGCATCGCGGACACGGCGCGATCGGATGACGAGCGCATCGGGCTCGAGTCGTCGCACCCCGTCTGGATCGTCCGCGCCCTGCGTCGCGCGCTTGCCGCCGAGGGGCGTGCGGACGAGCTCGACGACCTGCTCGACGCCGACAACGTCTCGCCGCGCGTGACCATGGCCGCGCTGCCCGGCCTCGCCGAGACCGACGGAACCCGCACGCCCTACTCGCCGGTCGGCTTCCGTCTCCGCGCCGGCGACCCCGAGCCGCTCGTCCGCGCCTCGGGCGGCACCGTGCGCGTGCAGGACGAGGGGTCGCAGCTCGTCGCCCTGGCACTGACCCGGCTCGCCCCGGTCGAGCCGGGGGAGCGGTGGCTCGATCTCTGCGCGGGCCCGGGTGGCAAGACGGCGCTCCTCGCGGCCGAGGCACTGGCTCACGGCGCGCACCTGGATGCGAACGAGCTCGTTCCCGCCCGCGCCGGTCTCGTGCGCAAGGCGATCGCCCCGATCCCCCTGCAGGTCGACGTCTCGGAGGCCGACGGGCGCGAGCTCGCTGCCGAGCGCGCGGGGACGTACGACCGCGTCCTCGTCGACGCCCCCTGCACCGGTCTCGGCGCCCTGCGCCGGCGGCCGGAGGCGCGCTGGCGCAAGCAGCCGAGCGACGTCGCGGATCTCGCCGTGGTGCAGGCGGGGCTGCTGCGCGCGGCGTTCGCCGCGCTGAGGCCGGGCGGCACCGTCGCATACGTGACGTGCTCGCCGCATCTCGCGGAGACGTCCGCGATCGTCTCCCAGGTGCGCGAGGAGCTGGGCGACGCGGTCGAGGAGCTCGACGCCCGCGCCGTGCTGCGGCGCGTGTCGCGTGGCGCCATCGACCTGCCCACGCCGGCGTCGGGTGCGGGGAGCGCGCAGCTGTGGCCGCACCGCCACGGCACCGACGCGATGTTCCTCGCCCTGCTCCGCAAGACCCGCTGATCCGATCCGGAGGACCCGACCGATGTCGCTACCTGACGCCCCCCGCATCAACCCGAGCATCCTCGCGGCCGATTTCGTGAACATGCAGGCCGAGCTCGCGCGGATCGCGTCGGCCGATTTTGTGCACGTGGACGTGATGGACAACCACTTCGTGCCGAACCTCACGTTCGGGCCGCAGATGGTCGAGCGGATCCAGGCGACGAGTCCCGTGCCGCTCGACGTGCATCTGATGATCGACGATCCGGACCGCTGGGCTCCCGGCTACGCCGAGCTCGGGGCCGCGTCGGTCACCTTCCATCTCGAGGCCGCCGCCGACCCGGTCGCGCTGGCCCGGCGGCTGCGCGAGATCGGCGCCCGCGCGGGCGTGGCGGTCAAGCCCGGCACCGAGGTGGACGGCCTCCTCGAGCACCTCCACGAGTTCGACCAGATCCTGGTGATGACGGTGGAGCCCGGCTTCGGCGGGCAGGGCTTTATGCCGGAGACGATGCCGAAGCTGCGCCGTCTCGCCGACGAGACCCGCCGCCGTGGGGCGGACGTCTGGCTGCAGGTCGACGGCGGCATCGCCGCGGGCACCATCGCGCAGGCCGCGGAGGCGGGCGCCGACACCTTCGTCGCCGGATCCGCCGTGTTCGGGGCCGACGACATCGACGGCGCGATCGCGGGCCTCCGCTCCCTCGCCGCCGCCGCCCACGCCCACTGACCCCTGCCGTCCCGCGTTCAGTACCCTCGTGCGAGCGAAGCGGGTGCCCGAGCGCGTGCGACGAGGGAGCGAAGCGAGCCTCTAAAGTGGATGCGTGAAGACTTTCGATGCCCTGTTCGCCGAGCTGAGCGAGAAGGCTCAGACGCGCCCCGAGGGCTCGGGAACCGTCGCGCAGCTGGATGCCGGCGTCCACGCGATCGGCAAGAAGATCGTGGAGGAGGCGGCCGAGGTCTGGATGGCCGCCGAGTACCAGTCGGACGACGAGGCCGCCGAGGAGATCTCGCAGCTGCTCTACCACCTGCAGGTGATGATGATCGCGAAGGGCCTGACGCCTGCCGACGTCTACCGACATCTGTGAGCTCGCCTCCAGCCCTGTCGACCCCCTTCCTGAAAGCTGACATGCTCCGCATCGCCGTCCCGAACAAGGGATCCCTGTCCGAGACCGCCGCCGAGATGCTCGCCGAGGCCGGCTACGCCGGTCGTCGCGACTCGAAGCAGCTCCACCTCATCGACTCGGCCAACGACGTCGAGTTCTTCTTCCTCCGTCCGCGCGACATCGCCACGTACGTCGCGCTCGGCGCGCTCGACGTGGGCATCACCGGCCGCGACCTCCTGCTCGACGCCCGCATGCCCGCGCGGGAGATCGAGACCCTCGGATTCGCACGGTCGACGTTCCGGTTCGCGGCGGTGCCCGGCCGGTTCGCGGATGTCGCGGCACTCGACGGCGCGCGCATCGCGACGTCGTACCCCGGCCTCGTCGACTCGTTCCTCGACAGCCACGGGGTGGCGGCCGACCTCGTCCCGCTTGACGGTGCCGTGGAGTCCGCGATCGAGCTCGGCGTCGCCGACGCCATCGCCGACGTCGTCGAGACCGGCACGACCCTGCGCCAGGCGGGTCTCGAGATCTTCGGCCCGGTCATCCTCGAGTCCGAGGCGGTGCTGATCCAGGGCCCGCACGAGCGCGCCGGCGTCGACACGCTGCTGCGCCGCCTGCGCGGCGTGATGGTCGCCCGCCAGTACGTGATGGTCGACTACGACCTCCCCGCGAAGCTCGTCGACCGCGCGGTCGAGATCGCCTCCGGAATCGAGTCGCCCACGGTCTCGCCGCTGCGCGATCCCGAGTGGGTGGCAGTGCGCGTGATGGTTCCCCGCAAGGGCGTCAACCGGGTGATGGACGATCTGTACGAGCTCGGCGCGCGCGCCATCCTCGTCACCGCGATCGACAACGCGAGGCTCTGACGATGAGCGTGGTCACGCGCGTCATCCCGTGCCTCGACGTCGCCGCCGGTCGCGTCGTCAAGGGCGTGAACTTCGAGAACCTGCGGGAGATGGGCGATCCCGTCGAACTCGCGCGCGAGTACTTCGAACAGGGCGCCGACGAGCTCACCTTCCTCGACGTGACCGCCACGGTCGACGAGCGCGCGACGATGTACGACGTCGTCCGGCGTACGGCGGAGGAGGTGTTCATCCCGTTGACGGTCGGCGGTGGCGTCCGCACGACCGACGACGTTGCGCGCCTGCAGGGCGTCGGGGCCGACAAGGT
The DNA here is from genome assembly GCF_039529675.1 of Microbacterium paludicola. Lineage (NCBI taxonomy): Bacteria > Bacillati > Actinomycetota > Actinomycetes > Micrococcales > Microbacteriaceae > Microbacterium > Microbacterium paludicola. The sequence continues at coordinate 189,983 of NZ_BAAANG010000019.1, read as the reverse complement.
GGGAGTGAACTCCGCCGCCATCGCGCGCCCCGACCTGCTCAGCGAGATCGCCGACCGCTTCGGCGCGCAGGCGCTCGTGCTGTCGCTCGACGTGAAGCGGTCGTCTCGGACGCCCTCGGGATTCGTCGTGACGACCCACGGCGGCCGCACCGAGACCGACCTGGATGCCCTCGCGTGGGCCCGCGAGGCGATCGACCGCGGCGCGGGTGAGCTGCTGGTCAACTCGATCGACGCCGACGGCACGAAGCAGGGTTTCGACCTCGAGCTGATCCGCCTGATGCGCGAGCTCTCGAGCGTTCCCGTGATCGCGTCCGGAGGAGCGGGTGCCCCCGAGCACTTCCCGCCGGCGGTGACCGCGGGCGCCGATGCGGTGCTCGCCGCCAGCGTGTTCCACTCGGGCCAGCTGACGATCGACGATGTGAAGCGCGCGCTGCGCGCGGAGGGGATCGACGCGCGATGACTGATCCGGTTGCTGAGCGAGCGGAGCGAGGCGAAGCGACAGGCGCCGAGCGTGACCTCGACGAGCGGATCGCCCGCGTCGCGTTCAACGCCGACGGCCTCGTGCCGGCGATCGTGCAGCAGTGGGACAGCGGCGAGGTGCTGATGCTCGCCTGGCTCGACGCCGAGGCGCTGCGCCGCACCCTCACGACCGGCCGTGTCACGTACTGGTCCCGCTCGCGTCAGGAGTACTGGCGCAAGGGCGACACCTCGGGCAACATCCAGCGCGTCGTCTCCGCGAACCTCGACTGCGACGGCGATGTGGTGCTGCTGAAGGTCGAGCAGACCGGCCCGGCCTGCCACACGGGCACCCGCACCTGCTTCGACGGCCGCGACCTCGGCGCGGTCGCGGCCGACCTCGACGGGACCCCCGCGACGTGAGCCTGCGCACGCGCGCCCGTCCGCTCACCGTCGTCGCCATCCTGGCGGCGGGCGCGATCGGGCTGATCGGCTCGACCCAGACGTGGGCCGTCGCGAGGCTCGCCGACGGCGAGCTGCCGGTCTCCGGATCCATCGCGGTGCCCGTGCTGCAGCCGCTGATGCTCACCGCCCTCGCACTCGGGCTCGTGCTGACCCTTGTCGGACGCGTGCTCCGCTACGTCCTCGGCGCCCTCGCCGTCGTCGTCGCGGGCGCCGTGATCGCGCTGTCGGCGCCCATGCTCGTCGCGCCGCCGCTGTCGGCCGTCGCCCCCGCCGTGACCGAGCGCACCGGCCTGGCGGGAACGGAGGCGGTGGCGGGCGTCGTGTACGACGTCGCGGCGACGCCGTGGCCCCTCGTCACGATCGTCGCGGCCGTGGTGCTCGGACTCGCGGGACTGGCGGTGCTGGCGACCGCGCACCAGTGGACCCGCGGTGGGCGCCGCTATGCCGCAACGGCCGAGCCGGTCGCTCGCACCGAGGACACGACGCTGGATGCCGTCGACTCCTGGGACGATCTGTCCCGCGGCGACGACCCGACCCGCTGACAGCGGCCGAGGGACGACATCCTGGGCGTCGGCCGTCCGCCCGCATCGGATGGCACCCCGCGCGCCCGATAGACTTTCAGAGGTCCCACGCATCGAAGGAGCACATACGCGATGAGCAACCACACCGACGACCCCGGTCACGGACACTCGCCCGCCGCCTGGACGGCCGTCATCATCATGCTGGTCGCGATCTCGCTCGGCACGGTGGCTCTGTTCATCGACGTCTGGGCGCTCTTCTGGGTGGCCGTCGGTCTGCTCGTGGTCGGCCCTCTCGTGGGCTGGATCATGACCAAGGCCGGCTACGGCGCCAACGGACCGAAGTACACGACGAAGGCCCACTGATGCTGCTCGCCGACCTCACGGCCGGCGCGGTGGAGGACGCGGAGAACCGCAGGCTCACCCGCCCGCTGGCGGAGGTCGAGAGCGCGGCTCTCGCTCAGCCGCCCGCCCGCGACGCCCTCGCCGCGCTGGCACCCGCCGCACGCGTTCGCATCATCGCGGAGGTGAAGCGCGCCAGCCCGTCGCGCGGCGACCTCGCCGCCATCCCGGATCCCGCCCACCAGGCAGGGCTGTACGAGCAGGGCGGCGCCTCGGCGATCAGCGTGCTCACCGAGCAGCGGCGGTTCAAGGGAAGCCTCGCCGACCTCACCGCGGTGCGGCAGGCGGTCTCGGTGCCGGTGCTGCGCAAGGACTTCATCGCCACGCCGTACCAGGTGCTCGAGGCACGGGCAGCGGGTGCCGATCTCGTCCTGCTGATCGTCGCGGCGCTGGACCAGCCGGTGCTCGCCGAGCTCTACGGCCTCGTCCGGGAGCTCGGGATGACCCCCCTCGTCGAGGCGCACAGCGCCGACGAGGTCGCCCGCGCCGCGGATCTCGGCGCCGACCTCATCGGGGTGAACGCGCGCGACCTGTCGACGTTCGAGCTCGACCGCGATCTGTTCGGCCGGCTCGTCGAGAAGATCCCTGCGGGCGCCATCAAGGTCGCCGAGTCGGCGGTGCTGACGCCCGCCGACGTCTCCCATTACCGCTCGGCGGGCGCCGACGCGGTGCTCATCGGCGAGGCGCTCGTGACGGGCGACCCCGTGGCCACTCTCAACGCATTCCTGGAGGCCGGATCGTGAGCGACACCACAAGCCTGCGCGACCAGCACGGCCCGTTCTTCGGCGACTTCGGCGGACGGTTCATGCCCGAGTCGCTCGTCGCGGCCATCGACGAGCTCGCGCTCGCCCACGCCGAGGCGATCGCCGATCCCGCCTTCCGCGACGAACTCGCCGGGCTGCTCGCCGACTACGCCGGCCGGCCGTCGGCACTGACCGAGGTGCCGCGCTTCGCCGAGCACGCCGGGGGAGCGCGGGTCTTCCTGAAGCGCGAGGACCTCAACCACACGGGCTCGCACAAGATCAACAACGTGCTCGGTCAGGCGCTGCTCACCAAGCGCCTCGGCAAGACCCGCGTGATCGCCGAGACCGGTGCCGGTCAGCACGGCGTCGCCACGGCCACCGCCGCCGCGCTGTTCGGCCTCGAGTGCACCATCTACATGGGCGAGGTCGACATGGAGCGCCAGGCGCTGAACGTCGCCAGGATGCGCCTGCTCGGCGCCGAGGTCATCCCGGTGACGACCGGATCGCGCACCCTCAAGGACGCGATCAACGAGGCCTACCGAGACTGGGTCGCGAGCGTCGAGACCACAAACTACATCTTCGGCACCGCGGCGGGCCCGCACCCGTTCCCCGCGATGGTGCGCGACTTCCAGAAGATCATCGGCGAGGAGGCGCGCGCCCAGCTCATCGAGCGCGCCGGGCGCCTCCCGGATGCGGTCTTCGCGTGCGTGGGCGGCGGCTCGAATGCGATCGGCATGTTCGACGCGTTCCTCGACGACGAGGGAGTGAAGCTCTACGGCGTCGAGGCCGCCGGTGACGGCGTCGACACCCCGCGTCATGCGGCGTCGATCGAGCGCGGCCGCCCCGGCGTGCTTCACGGATCGCGGACCTACGTGCTGCAGGACGAGGACGGCCAGACGGTCGAGTCCCACTCGATCTCGGCCGGCCTCGACTATCCGGGCGTCGGACCCGAGCACTCCTGGCTCGCCGACATCGGCCGCGCGGAGTACATCCCCGCGACGGACGACGAGGCGATGCAGGCGCTGCGCCTGCTCAGCCGCACCGAGGGGATCATCCCCGCGATCGAATCGGCGCACGCCCTCGCAGGCGCCCTCCGGATCGGCCGCGAGCTGGGCCCGAACGCGATCATCGCCATCTGCCTCTCGGGTCGGGGCGACAAGGACATGGACACCGCCGCGCGCTATTTCGAGCTGTACGACGATGCGCAGGCCGCGCAGGAACACGGGACGCAGGGGGCGCAGGCATGCGATGTACTGAGCGAGCGGAGCGAGTCGAAGTGAGTGTCGTGGAGGACGCGATCGCGAAGGCGCACGCGGAGGGACGCGGCGCGTTCGTCGGCTACCTGCCCGTCGGCTACCCCGACCTGCAGACGAGCATCGACGCGGCCGTCGCCCTCGCCGAGAACGGCGTCGACATCATCGAGCTCGGCCCGCCTTACAGCGACCCGGTGATGGACGGCCCGCTCATCCAGGAGGCAACGCAGGCCGCTCTCGCGGCGGGCTTCCGCACGCGCGACCTGTTCACGGCGCTGCGCGAGATCACCGCGCGCACCGACGTGCCCGTGCTGGTGATGACGTACTGGAACCCCGTCGTGCAGTACGGCGTCGACCGCTACGCCGACGACCTGCTCGCCGCCGGCGGCGCGGGCCTGATCACGCCCGACATGACGCCCGAGGCGGCGCCCGAGTGGATCGCCGCCAGCGAGCGGACCGGCCTGGAGCGGGTCTTCCTCGCCGCGCCGACCTCGAGCGACGAGCGCCTCGACCTCGTGGTCCGCAACACCACGGGCTTCGTCTACACGGTCTCGACGATGGGCATCACGGGCGAGCGCGCCCAGCTGGACGCGGCGGCCCGCACGCTCGTCGAGCGCCTGCGCGCCCACGGCGCCGCCCGCGCCTGCGTGGGCATCGGCATCTCGACGGCCCAGCAGATCTCGGACGTCCTGACGTACGCGGACGGCGCGATCGTCGGCACCGCCCTCGTCCGCGCGCTGCGCGACGGCGGCGTCGAGCAGCTCGCGGCCGTCACGCGCGAGCTGGCGTCCGGTACCCCGCGTCCGTCGAACTAGACTCGGCATCATGCTGTCTTCCGCGCTCGCGTCCGTCGTGACGAGCATTCCCAGCCCGCCGATCAGCTACATCGACCTCGGCCCGCTGCGCATCCACTTCTACGCGCTGTGCATCATCGCCGGCATCGTCGTCGCGACGCTGATGACGAACCACCGGCTCACGAAGCGCGGCGCCGAGCCGTGGGTCGTCATCGACATCGCGCTGCTCGCCGTGCCGCTCGCGATCATCGGCGCGCGCATCTTCCACGTCCTCACGCACCCCGGCTTCTACTTCGGCGAGGGCACGGACATCTGGGCGGTCTTCCGCATCTGGGAGGGCGGCATCGCGATCTTCGGCGCGCTCATCGGCGGCGCCGTGGGTGCCTGGCTCGGATGCCGCTGGACCGGCGTGCGGTTCTGGACGTTCGCCGATGCCCTCGCCCCGGGCCTGCTGCTCGCCCAGGCGATCGGCCGCTTCGGCAACTGGTTCAACCAGGAGCTGTTCGGCTGGCCGACCGACCTTCCCTGGGGCCTCGAGATCGACCCGGAGAACACGGCGATCCCCGAGGGCCTGCCCGAGGGCACGCTCTTCCACCCGACCTTCCTCTACGAGGTGATCTGGAACGTCCTGGGCGTCATCTTCCTGCTCTGGATCGGCAACCGCCTGCGCCTGCAGTGGGGCCGCCTGTTCGCGCTGTACCTGATCTGGTACAGCCTCGGACGCATCGTGTGGGAGTCGATCCGGATCGACCCGAGCGAGATCTACTTCGGCCTGCGCACCAACGTGTGGGCGGCCATCCTCGGCGTCCTCGTCGGCATCGTGATCCTGGTCGTGCAGCGCCGTCACCTCGGTGTCGAGCCCTCGCCGTACGTGCCCGGACGCGAGCGAGGCGACGGCGACGCGCTACACTCGGAAGACCCCACCGACTTCGTCGACGTCAGCGAACCGCCTGCGTCGGAGGTCATCCACCACCAGGCCGCCGCCACAAGCACCGCCGCCGCGAAGTAGCACGCAGCTCCCTACGGAGCGGGCGTTCCTCTCGCGGCCGCTTGCGGCGACGTACCTCTCTGCAGCAGTACAGGGCCGATGTCGTCCCGGCTGAGCACCAACCTCAAGGACGGTAGGCATGGCATCTCGCCCCCGTTACGGATCGCACTCCTCGCTTTCGGGCTTCCCCGAGAAGCAGGGGATGTACAACCCGGCGTTCGAGAAGGACGCGTGTGGTCTCGCCATGGTCGCGACCCTGCGCGGCGAGCCCGGACACGACATCGTCGACCTCGCACTCACCGCACTGCGCAACCTCGAGCACCGCGGCGCGATCGGCTCCGACGCCGGCACGGGTGACGGCGCCGGCATCCTCACTCAGATGCCGGATGCGTTCCTGCGTGCCGTCGTCGGCTTCGACCTGCCGCCGGTGGGGGAGTACGCCGCCGGGATGATCTTCCTTCCCCGCGAGGATGATGCGCGCGAGGCGATGAAGGCCTCGATCGAGAGCGTCGCGGTGAGCGAGGGCATCACGGTGCTCGGCTGGCGCGACGTGCCGACGGAGGACGAGAACCTCGGCAAGCTCGCGTACGACGCGCGTCCCGCCTTCGAGCAGCTGTTCGTCTCGTGCGCGGACGCCGACGGCTCCTCGCTCTCGGGGATCGCTCTCGACCGCCGCATCTACCGGCTGCGCAAGCGCGCGCAGCACGAGCTCGACGCGTACTTCGTGTCGCTCTCGAGCCGCACCCTCGGCTACAAGGGAATGGTCACGACGCTCCAGCTCGAGCCGTTCTACCCCGACCTCCAGGACGAGCGCTTCGTCACCGAGCTCGCCGTCGTGCACAGCCGCTACTCGACGAACACGTTCCCGTCGTGGCCGCTCGCGCAGCCGCTGCGCATGCTCGCCCACAACGGCGAGATCAACACCGTCGGCGGCAACCGCAACTGGATGCGCGCGCGTCAGTCGCAGCTCGCGTCCGACCTGCTCGGCGACATCCGCCCCCTGCTGCCGATCTGCGAGGACGGCCAGAGCGACTCGGCGTCGTTCGACGAGGTCCTCGAGCTGCTCACCCTGACGGGCCGCAGCCTGCCGCACGCGATGCTCATGATGGTGCCGGAGGCGTACGAGAAGCAGCCGGACATGGATCCGGACGTGCGCGCGTTCTACGAGTACCACTCGCTGCAGATGGAGCCGTGGGACGGCCCGGCGTCGCTGATCTTCACGGACGGCACCGTCGTCGGCGGGATGCTCGACCGCAACGGCCTGCGTCCCGGTCGCTGGACCGTCACCAAGGACGGCCTTGTCGTGATCGGCAGCGAGACCGGCGTGCTGGACTTCGAGCCCGAGCGCATCGAGCGCCGCGGCCGCCTGCTGCCGGGCCGCATGTTCGTGGTCGACACGGCGCAGGGCCGCATCATCGAGGACGACGAGGTCAAGCGCGACCTGGCCGCCATGCACCCGTGGCAGGAGTGGCTCGACAAGGGAACCGTCCGCCTCGCGGACCTTCCCGAGCGCGAGCACATCGTTCATCCCATCGCGTCCATCAACCGCCGCCTTCGCACCTTCGGCTACACGGAGGAGGAGGTGCGGATCCTGCTCACGCCCATGGGCCGCACCGGCGCCGAGCCGCTCGGCGCGATGGGTTCGGACACTCCCATCGCCGTGCTCAGCGAGCGCCCGCGCCTGCTGTTCGACTACTTCACGCAGCAGTTCGCGCAGGTCACGAACCCGCCGCTCGACTCCATCCGCGAAGAGGTCGTCACGAGCCTCAAGCTCGGCCTCGGTCCCGAGGCGAACCTCCTCGACTGGGGTCCGGATCACGCCCGCACGGTCGGTCTCGACTTCCCGGTGATCGACAACGACGAGCTGGCGAAGATCCAGCACATCCACACGGCTCTGCCTGGTCGGTCCTCGATCACGGTCCGCGGCCTGTATCGCGTCGCAGCGGGGCGCAAGGGCCTGGAGAAGCGCCTGGCGCAGATGTGCCGCGAGGTCGACAACGCGATCGAGGACGGCGTCGAGTTCATCGTGCTCAGCGACCGCGACTCGAACCAGGACCTCGCGCCGATCCCGTCGCTCCTGATGCTCTCGGCGATCCACCACCACCTCATCCGCAACGAGACGCGCATGAAGGTCGGCCTGGTGGTCGAGGCGGGCGACGTCCGCGAGGTGCACCATGTCGCGACGCTCATCGGCTACGGCGCATCCGCGGTCAACCCGTACCTCGCGATGGAGACGGTCGAGAACCTCGTCCGCTCCGGGACGATCCAGGGCATCACGCCCGAGAAGGCCGTCAAGAACCTGATCTACGCGCTCGGCAAGGGCGTGCTGAAGATCATGTCGAAGATGGGCATCTCGACCGTGTCGTCGTACGCGGGCGCCCAGGTGTTCGAGGCGGTCGGCCTGTCGCAGGAGCTGATCGACGCGTACTTCACGGGCACCGAGAGCAAGCTCGGCGGCGTCGGGCTCGATGTGATCGCGGCCGAGAACGCCGCGCGCCACGCGTTCGCGTATCCGGAGGACCGCGCGCCGCGGGCGCACGAGCGCCTCTGGACGGGCGGCGAGTACCAGTGGCGCCGCGACGGCGCCCCGCACCTGTTCAACCCGGAGACGGTGTTCCGCCTGCAGCACTCGACGCGCACGCGCCGGTACGACATCTTCCGCGAGTACACGAAGCTCGTGGACGACCAGGCGGCCGAGCTCAAGACCCTGCGCGGCCTGTTCCAGCTGCGGACGGATGTGCGCCCGCCGGTGCCGCTCGACGAGGTCGAGCCCGTCTCGTCCATCGTGAAGCGGTTCTCGACCGGCGCGATGAGCTACGGATCCATCTCGCGCGAGGCGCACGAGACGCTCGCGATCGCGATGAACCGTCTCGGCGCGAAGTCGAACACCGGCGAGGGCGGTGAGGACGTCGATCGGCTGCTCGACCCCGAGCGCCGCAGCGCGATCAAGCAGGTCGCGTCGGGCCGCTTCGGCGTCACGAGCCTGTACCTCACAGAGGCCGACGACATCCAGATCAAGCTCGCCCAGGGCGCCAAGCCGGGCGAGGGCGGTCAGCTGCCGCCGGGCAAGGTGTACCCGTGGGTCGCGCGCACCCGTCACGCGACCGCCGGCGTGGGCCTGATCTCGCCGCCGCCGCACCACGACATCTACTCGATCGAGGATCTCAAGCAGCTGATCTTCGACCTCAAGCGCGCCAACCCCGCCGCCCGCATCCACACGAAGCTCGTCAGCCAGTCGGGCATCGGCGCGGTCGCGGCCGGCGTCGCGAAGGCGCTCAGCGACGTCATCCTGGTCTCGGGCCATGACGGCGGCACGGGTGCCAGCCCGATGAACTCGCTCAAGCACGCGGGCACGCCGTGGGAGCTGGGGCTCGCCGAGACGCAGCAGACACTCATGCTGAACGGCATGCGCGACCGCGTCGTCGTGCAGGTCGACGGCCAGCTCAAGACCGGCCGCGACGTCATCATCGGTGCCCTGCTCGGCGCCGAGGAGTTCGGCTTCGCCACGGCGCCGCTCGTGGTGAGCGGCTGCATCATGATGCGCGTCTGCCACCTTGACACCTGCCCCGTGGGCGTCGCGACGCAGAACCCCGTGCTGCGCTCGCGCTTCACCGGCAAGGCCGAGCACGTCGTGAACTTCATGGAGTTCATCGCCCAGGAGGTGCGCGAGTACCTCGCAGCGCTCGGCTTCCGCACGCTCGACGAGGCGATCGGTCACGCCGAGCTGCTCGACACCGACACGGCGCTGTCCCACTGGAAGGCCGAGGGCCTCGACCTCACGCCGATCCTGGAGGGCCCGCGCTTCGCCGACGACGAGCCGCGCCGCCACCAGCGCGACCAGGCCCACGAGCTCGACGACCACTTCGACGTGCCGCTCATCGAGCGCGCGAAGGACGTCATCGAGAACGGCGGCACGGTCAAGATCGAGCTGCCCGTGCGCAACACGGCGCGCGCCGCCGGAACGCTTCTCGGTCACCACGTCACGAAGGCGCACGGCGAGCACGGCCTGCCCGCCGGATCCATCGACGTCTCGCTCACGGGCTCGGCCGGGCAGTCGTTCGGTGCGTTCCTGCCCAACGGCATCACGCTGCGCCTCGAGGGCGACTCGAACGACTACGTCGGCAAGGGTCTCTCGGGCGGCCAGATCGTCATCCGTCCGCCGAAGGGAGCGACCTTCGACGCGTCCGAGAACGTCATCGCCGGCAACGTGATCGGCTACGGCGCGACCCAGGGCACCATGTTCCTGCGCGGCGTGGTGGGCGAGCGGTTCTTCGTCCGCAACTCGGGCGCCACCGCCGTCGTGGAGGGCGTGGGCGACCACGCGCTCGAGTACATGACCGGTGGCCTCGCGGTGATCCTCGGCCGCACCGGGCGCAACCTCGGCGCCGGCATGTCGGGCGGCACGGCGTACGTGTACCGCCTGAACACCGACCTCGTGAACCGCGAGGCGCTGGCGACGGGCGAGCTGACCCTCACCGAGCTGGGTTCGGGCGATGCCGAGATCCTGCGCGACCTGCTCCAGCAGCACGTCGCGGAGACCGGATCCGAGCTCGCGCAGCGCATGCTCGACGACTTCGACAACGAGGTGGCGAACTTCGTGCGGGTCCTGCCGCGCGACTACGCCGCCGTTCTGCAGACCCGCCAGGAGGCGGTCGCCGAGGGGCTCGACCCCGACGGCGACGTCGTCTGGAACCGCATCCTGGAGGTGACCGGTGGCTGACCCCAAGGGCTTTCTGAAGGTGACCGAGCGGGAGCTCCCCGCTCGCCGACCCGTGCCCGTCCGCATCCTCGACTGGAAGGAGGTGTACGAGCCGGGTGATTCGGCCGTGCTCCGCCGTCAGGCAGGGCGCTGCATGGACTGCGGCATCCCGTTCTGCCACCAGGGCTGCCCGCTCGGCAACCTGATCCCCGAGTGGAACGACCTGACGTGGCGCGGCGAGGGGCGCACCGCGATCGAGCGGCTGCACGCGACGAACAACTTCCCGGAGTTCACCGGTCGCCTCTGCCCGGCGCCGTGCGAGAGCGCGTGCGTGCTCGGCATCAACCAGCCGGCCGTCACGATCAAGCAGATCGAGGTCTCGATCATCGACGAGGCGTTCGGCAACGGCTGGGTCGAGCCCAAGCCGCCGGCACGCCTGACCGGCAAGACCGTCGCGGTCGTCGGGTCCGGTCCCGCCGGCCTCGCCGCCGCCCAGCAGCTCACGCGCGCTGGTCACACAGTCGCGGTGTACGAGCGCGATGACCGCATCGGCGGCCTGCTGCGCTACGGCATCCCCGACTTCAAGATGGAGAAGAAGCACGTCGAGGCGCGCCTTCGCCAGATGCAGGATGAGGGAACCCGCTTCCGCGCCGGCGTCGAGATCGGCAAGGACATCAGCTGGAGCGACCTGCGCGCCCGTTACGACGCGGTCGTCGTCGCCACCGGCGCCACGGTTCCGCGCGACCTGCCGATCCCCGGCCGCGACCTCGCCGGCGTCCATTTCGCCATGGAGTACCTCGTCGAGTCGAACAAGGCCGTCGCGGGCGACACCGTGCCGAACCAGATCACGGCCGAGGGAAAGCACGTCGTCGTCATCGGCGGCGGCGACACCGGCGCCGACTGCATCGGCACCGCCCACCGTCAGGGCGCGCTGAGCGTGACCAACCTCGCCATCGGCAAGCAGCCCGGCAGCGAGCGTCCCGAGCACCAGCCGTGGCCGATGACGCCGACCCTGTTCGAGGTCTCCTCGGCCCACGAGGAGGGCGGCGAGCGTCAGTACCTCGCCTCCACCGTCGAGTTCGTCGGCAACGGCGCGGGCGAGGTGCGCGCGCTGGTCGTGGCCGAGACCGAGTTCGTCGACGGACGCCGCGTGCCCAAGCCCGGCACCGAGCGAGAGATCCCGGCCGACCTGGTGCTGATCGCGATGGGCTTCACCGGCCCCGAGCGCGACGCGCTCGAGTCGCAGCTGCAGGCGCAGTTCACCTCGCGCGGGAACGTCGAGCGGGACGGCGCCTTCCAGGCGACGACCCCCGGCGTGTTCGTCGCGGGCGACGCCGGCCGCGGCCAGTCGCTCATCGTCTGGGCGATCGCGGAGGGCCGGTCGGTCGCCGCCGAGGTCGATTCCTACCTGATGGGGGAGACGTCCCTGCCCTCTCCGGTGCGCCCCACGGATGTCGCGATCGGTCTGCAGCCCGCGTAGGCTGACGAGCGAATCCCCGTCGGCGCGCCACAAGGATCGGAAGTTCTGTGGCCCTGCCGAAAAACCCCAACCCTGACCATCCTTGTGCGGAGGTATGCAGTTGAGACGTGCCAAGATCGTCGCCACCCTCGGGCCCGCGACATCGACACGCGAGAAGGTTCGAGAGCTCATCGAGGCGGGGGTCGACGTCGCTCGTCTGAACCTGAGCCACGGTGACTACTCGGTCCACGACGCGAACTACGAGAACGTGCGCGGTGCGTCCCAGGACCTGGGCAAGCCCGTCGCCGTCCTCGTCGACCTGCAGGGCCCGAAGATCCGGCTCGGCAAGTTCAAGGACGGCCCGCACTACCTCGCCGAGGGCGACATCTTCACCATCACGATCGACGAGATCGAGGGGACGAAGGAGATCTGCGGCACCACCTACAAGGGGCTGCCGCAGGACGTGAAGCCGGGTGACTTCCTGCTGATCGACGACGGCAAGGTGCGTCTCCAGGTCGTCGAGGCCGACGAGCGCACCGTCACGACGAAGACGATCGTCGCGGGCAACGTGTCCAACAACAAGGGCATCAACATCCCGAGCGCCGCCGTGAACGTCCCCGCTCTCAGCGAGAAGGACGAGGCCGACCTGCGCTGGGCCCTGCGCAAGGGCGCCGACCTGATCGCCCTCTCGTTCGTGCGGAACGCGAAGGACGTGCAGCGCGCCCACGTGATCATGGCCGAGGAGGGACGTCGCGTCCCGATCATCGCCAAGATCGAGAAGCCCCAGGCCGTCGAGGCTCTCGAGGACATCGTCGACGCCTTCGACGGCATCATGGTCGCCCGCGGCGACCTCGGCGTCGAGCTTCCGCTCGAGGCAGTGCCGATCGTGCAGAAGCGCGCGGTCGAGCTGGCCCGCCGCATGGCGAAGCCCGTCATCGTCGCGACGCAGATGCTCGAGTCGATGATCACCAACCCCGTGCCGACGCGTGCGGAGACGAGCGACGTCGCGAACGCGGTGCTCGACGGCGCCGACGCGGTCATGCTGTCCGGCGAGACGAGCGTGGGCGAGTTCCCGATCGTCACCGTCGCGACCATGGCGCGCATCGTCGAGTCGACCGAGGACCACGGTCTCGAGCGCATCCCGCCGCTGCAGACGAAGCCGCGCACGCAGGGCGGCGCGATCACCCTCGCGGCCGTCGAGGTCGCCGACTTCGTCGACGCCAAGTTCCTCTGCATCTTCACGCAGTCGGGTGACTCGGCGCGTCGCATGTCGCGCCTGCGCTCGCACCGCCCGATGATCGCGTTCACGCCCGACCCGGCCATCCAGAACCGGATGGCGCTGACGTGGGGCATCCGCTCGCACCTCGTCGAGATGGTCGAGCACACCGACGCGATGTTCTACCAGGTCGACGAGTACCTGCTCGAGAACGGGCTCGCCCAGATCGGCGACAAGGTCGTGGTCATCTCCGGTTCCCCTCCCGGGATCGTCGGATCGACCAACGACCTGCGCGTGCACAAGGTCGGCGACGCCGTCCACGGTGCGGCGCCGGTCTACCAGCAGTAACGCCACGGCACCGCGACCGCCCCGATGCGCCTGGCGCGTCGGGGCGGTCGGCCGTCTGGGAGCCGACCGGATGGACGACGGTGCCGACGCGGTAGTGTCGATCGGGGCCGGTGTGGCGGAATGGCAGACGCGGCGCACTCAAAATGCGCTGTCCGTGAGGGCGTGTGGGTTCGAGTCCCACCACCGGCACTCCCATGCACAATCGAACGCCCGAGCCGACGTGGCTCCCGGGCGTCACACGACGAAGAACTAGGATGTACAGGTGACCGAAGAGCAGACCGGACAGGCACCCGCGGCACCGCGCCGCGTGGTCGTCGCCGAGGACGAGTCCCTCATCCGCCTCGACATCGTCGAGATCCTCCGGGACAACGGATACGACGTGGTCGGCGAGGCGGGTGACGGCGAGACCGCCGTGCAGCTCGCGACCGAGCTGCGCCCCGACCTCGTGATCATGGACGTGAAGATGCCCCAGCTGGACGGCATCAGCGCGGCCGAGCGGCTGAGCAAGAACCACATCGCGCCCGTGGTGCTTCTGACGGCGTTCAGCCAGAAGGAGCTCGTGGAGCGCGCGAGCGAGGCCGGCGCCCTCGCGTACGTCGTGAAGCCGTTCACCCCGAACGACCTGTTGCCGGCGATCGAGATCGCCCTGGCGCGCTACGAGCAGATCATCACGCTCGAGGCCGAGGTCGCCGACATGGTCGAGCGCTTCGAGACCCGCAAGCTCGTCGACCGGGCCAAGGGCCTGCTCAACGAGAAGATGGGTCTGTCCGAGCCCGAGGCGTTCCGCTGGATCCAGAAGGCGTCGATGGATCGTCGCCTGACGATGCAGGACGTCGCCAAGGCGATCATCGAGCAGCTCTCGCCGAAGAAGGCGTAAGCACCCTCACCGAGACATCCGGCTCCGTCCCTCACCAAGGGGCGGAGCCGTTCTCGTTTCGACGCCGTCCGCGCATCCCAGACGTCGGTCGCGGGCCGAGACTGCAGCTGCGGGCCGAAACCGCAGCTGCGGGCCGAGACTGCGTGTGGGGACTGCGGTCTCGGCCGCGGGGCGCGGTCTCGACCGTGGGGTGCGGTCTCGCTCGGCCGGTGTCGCCGGCCGGGTGTCAGGCCGGAAGGTCCTTGATGAGGTTCGTGATGCGCACCGTCGAGCACCGGCGGCCCGACTCGTCGACGACGACGATCTCGTGGACCGTGGTGGTGCGCCCGAGGTGGATAGCCGTGCAGGTCGCGGTCACGACGCCGGTGCGCGCAGAGCGCGTGTGGGTCGCGTTGATGTCCAGGCCCACGGCGAGGCGGCCGGGCCCCGCGTGGTAGTTCGCGGACATCGAGCCCATCGTCTCGCCGAGGACGACGTATGCGCCGCCGTGCATGAGACCGACCGGCTGGGTGTTCCCCTCGACGGGCATCGTCGCCACGGAGCGCTCGGCGCTGAACTCGGTGAACTGCACGCCCATGCGCTCGGCGAGCACGCCGACTCCGCGCTGGTGCAGCCATTCGAGTCCGGGGGAGAGGACGGTCGAACGGTCGGACACGGCGGCTCCTCGGGATGTCCCTGGCCGAAGTTAGGCTGGCAGGGTGACGGACTCCGCAAAGCCTACCCTTCTCGTCGTCGACGGCCATTCGCTCGCTTACCGGGCGTTCTACGCGCTTCCCGTCGAGAACTTCACGACGAAGGACGGGCAGCACACAAACGGGATCTACGGGTTCCTCTCCATGTTCGTCAACCTGCTGAAGGCCGAGAAGCCCACCCATCTCGCGGTCGCCTTCGACACGTCCCGCGAGTCGTTCCGCACCCGCGAGTACACCGAGTACAAGGCGAACCGCTCCGAGACGCCCTCCGAGTTCAAGGGGCAGATCCCGCTCCTGCAGGAGTGCCTCGACGCGATGGGCGTGACGGTGCTGACGAAGCCCGACTTCGAGGCCGATGACATCCTCGCGACGCTCGCGACGCAGGGGATGGAGCAGGGCTTCCGGGTGCTCGTCTGCTCGGGCGATCGCGACACCATCCAGCTCGTGAACGACGACGTGACGCTGCTCTACCCGTCGGTGCAGGGGGTGTCGCAGCTGAAGCGGTACGACCCCGCGGCGGTCGTCGAGAAGTACGGCCTCGCGCCGGAGTTCTACCCGGACATCGCGGCGCTCGTGGGCGAGACAAGCGACAACCTCCCCGGTGTGCCGAAGGTCGGCGAGAAGACGGCGGTGAAGTGGCTCACGCAGTTCGGGTCGCTCGACGCGCTGCTCGACGGAGCCGACACGATCAAGGGCGTGGTCGGCGGCAACCTGCGCGATCACATCGAGGACGTGCGCCGCAATCGCCGCCTGAACCGGCTGCTGCGCGACGTCGAGCTTCCCTTCGGGCCCGCCGAGCTCGCGGTGAAGCCGCTCGACCCGCAGGCAGTGCGCGACGTGTTCGCCCGGCTCGAGTTCCGCACCCTGCTGCCGCGCGTGTTCGAGTGGGCCGGCACGACCGGCGAGGACGAGCCGCAGGCGCCGGCCGAGCCGGCGCCCACGCCGAGGGAGCTTCCCGCGGCCGAGCTCGCCGCCTGGGCCGCCGCCGCCGAGGGCGAGGTCGGCGTGACGGTGACGGTGCAGGCCGGCCGTCCCGACCGCATCGGCCTTGCGGCTGCCGGTGAGGCCGTGGAGGCCTCGTGGTCCGACGAGGTGGCCACGGCCCTGGGCCCGTGGCTCGCCTCCGCCGCACCGAAGGTGCTGTCCGACGCGAAGCCCCAGGTCAAGGCGCTGGGGCGTGCGGGGGCGACGGTCGGCGGGCTCGCCTTCGACACGATCGTCGCCGGCTGGCTGCTGCGCCCGAGCTTCCCCGACCGCACGCTCGGCCATCTCGTCGAGCGCTATCTCGGCGAGAAGCTGCCCGAGGCCGATCCGTCCCAGCTCGTCCCCGAGACGGAAGGCGCGACGCCCGGGCAGCTGTCCTGGTACACGCTGCGTGTGGCGGCGGGGCTGCGCGACGAGCTGCCCGACGCCGTCCTCTCGGTGCTGACGGACATCGAGCTGCCGACGCTGATCGCTCTCGCCGACATGGAGCTCGCGGGCGTCGCGGTGTCGCACGAGAAGCTCTCGGGCTTCTCGGGTGAACTCGGCGGTCGCGCCGACGCGCTCGCGCAGCAGTCGTATGCCGCGATCGGCCACGAGGTCAATCTGGGCTCGCCGAAGCAGCTGCAGGAGGTCCTTTTCGAGGAGCTGCAGCTGCCGAAGACCCGCAAGACCAAGACGGGCTACACGACCGACGCCGCGGCCCTCGCCGACCTCCAGGAGAAGGCGCATCATCCCTTCCTCGACCTGCTGCTGCAGCACCGCGAGGCGACGAAGCTGAAGCAGATCATCGACGGCCTGGATGCCGCGATCGGTCCGGATGGGCGCGTGCGCACCACGTACGTGCAGACCGGCAGCCAGACCGGGCGTCTGTCTAGCACCGACCCGAACCTGCAGAACATCCCGGTCCGCACCGAGGAGTCGCGCCGCATCCGCGCCGCGTTCGAGGTGGGCGAGGGCTACGAGGCGCTGCTGACGGCCGACTACTCGCAGATCGAGATGCGCATCATGGCCCACCTGTCGGGCGACCCGGGCCTCGTCGAGGCGTTCAACTCGGGCGAGGACCTTCACCGCTTCGTCGGCGCCAGGGTCTTCGGCGTCGCCCCGGAGGACGTGACCTCCGCGATGCGCACGAAGGTCAAGGCGATGTCGTACGGCCTCGTGTACGGCCTGTCCGCCTTCGGCCTCTCGAAGCAGCTGCGCATCGAGCAGTCCGAGGCGAAGGCCCTCATGCTCGAGTACTTCGCCCGTTTCGGCGCGGTGCGCGACTACCTGCGCTCGTCGGTCGAGCAGGCGCGCATCGACGGCTACACCGAGACGATCTTCGGCCGCCGCCGTCCCTTCCCCGATCTGACGAGCCCCAACCGCCAGCTGCGCGAGAACGCCGAGCGTGCGGCCCTCAACGCCCCGATCCAGGGGAGCGCGGCCGACATCATGAAGATCGCGCTGTTCCGCATCCACGACGACCTGCGCGATCTGCGCTCCCGCGTGCTGCTGCAGATCCACGACGAGCTCGTGGTCGAGGTGGCGCCGGGCGAGTGGGACGATGTGGAGCGCATCGTCCGCGATCGGATGGGCAGCGCCGCGCAGCTGACGGTGCCGCTCGACGTGCAGGTGGGACGCGGCGCCGACTGGAACGAAGCCGCGCACTGAGCGCGGCCGACGAAGGGACCGACGGGATGACGGATCAGCAGCGGCCGCACACGGAGATCGATCGGATCGCGGAGGGCTGGGTCGACGAGGTCGTGCGTCTTTCGCCGATCGCCGCGACGTACATCGGGCGCAGCGAGAGCAGCGATCGGTACGACGACTTCAGCCTCGCCGGACACGACGATGCCCTTGAGACCGGACGGCGCACGCTCGCGGCCCTGGAGGCCGCGGTGCCGGCCGACGACATCGACCGGGTGACGCAGGCGGACCTCGGCGCCGAGCTGCGCCTCGCGCAGGAGCTGCACGACGCGCAGTGGCACCTTCGCGACCTGAACGTGATCGCCAGCGCGCCGCAGGATGTCCGTCAGGTGTACGACCTGATGCCGACCGACACAGCCGACAACTGGGAGGTCATCGCGCGCCGCCTCGCGGCGGTCCCCGCCGCTCTCGACGGCTACGTCGAGACACTCACGGAGGGCATCCATCGCGGCGTCGTCCCGGCGGCACGGCAGGTGCGAGAGGTCGCGGATCAGATCCCGCGCTACACCGCGGAGGACGGCTTCTTCGCCACCCTCGCGACGGAGGCGACGGCAGGAGACGGCGCACTCCCCGAGGCGCTGCACGTCGAGCTCGAGCGTGCGGCGACCTCCGCACGAGCGGCCTACGACCGGCTCGCGGAGTTCCTGACCGGACCGCTCGCCCACGCTGCCACCGAGACCGACGCGGTGGGTCGCGAGCTGTACGCGCTTCATTCGCGCCGGTTCCTCGGCGCGAAGATCGACCTCGACGAGACGTACGAGTGGGGGCTCGACGAGCTCGCCCGGATGACGGCCGAGCAGGAGGCGATCGCGCGGGAGATCCTTCCGGGCGCCACCGTCGCCGAGGCCGTCGCGCACCTGGAGAAGGACGCGTCCCGCAAGCTCATCGGCACGGATGCGCTGCGGGAGTGGATGCAGGAGACGAGCGATCGCGCCGTGGCCGAGCTCGGGCGCACCCACTTCGACATCCCCGAGCCGATCCGGCGGCTCGAGTGCATGATCGCCCCCACGCAGGAGGGTGGCATCTACTACACGGGGCCCACCGACGACTTCTCGCGTCCGGGCCGGATGTGGTGGTCTGTGCCGGAGGGCGTGACCGAGTTCGACACGTGGCGCGAGCTCACGACGGTGTACCACGAGGGCGTCCCGGGGCATCACCTGCAGATCGGGCAGGCGGTGTACAACCGCGCCCAGCTCAACTCGTGGCGCCGCCTGCTGGCCGGCGCGTCCGGCCACGCCGAGGGATGGGCCCTGTACGCCGAGCGGCTGATGGAGCAGCTCGGATACCTCGACGATCCCGCCGACCGGCTCGGCATGCTCGACGGACAGCGGATGCGCGCCGCGCGCGTTGTGCTCGACATCGGGGTGCACCTGGGCAAGCCGCGTCCCGATGGCACGGGAACGTGGGACGCCGACTACGCGCTCGAGTTCATGCGCGCGAACGTGAACATGCCCGACGAGTTCGTGCGCTTCGAGGTCAACCGCTACCTGGGCTGGCCCGGCCAGGCACCGTCGTACAAGGTCGGCCAGCGCCTCTGGGAGCAGGTCCGCGACGAGTATCGCGCGGCGCGCGGCGACGGCTTCTCCATGAAGGAGTTCCATAAGCGCGCCCTCGATCTCGGCGGAGTCGGCCTCGACACGCTGAAGTCCGCGCTGCTCGACTGACGCGGAGGAATAGCCGCAGCCCCGCTCGGGTTCCATGCGAGTGAATAGGAAGGATCGACATGGAGATCGAGCTCGGGCTTGACACCTTCGGGGACGTCACACGAGGACCGGACGGCGGAACCCTCAGCGACGCGGAGACGATCCGCAACATCGTCGCGCAGGCGAAGCTCGCCGACGAGGTGGGGCTGTCCTTCTTCGGCGTGGGGGAGCACCACCGGCACGAGTTCGCCGTGTCGAGCCCCGAGATCGTGCTGGCCGCGATCGCCTCGGTCACCAAGGACATCCGGCTCGGCACCGCCGTGACCGTGCTCTCCAGCGACGACCCCGTCCGTGTCTACGAGCGCTTCGCCACGCTCGACGCGGTCTCGCACGGTCGCGCCGAGGTCATCCTGGGACGCGGCTCGTTCATCGAGTCGTTCCCGCTGTTCGGCTACGACCTTCACGACTACGAGGCTCTGTTCGAGGAGAAGCTCGACCTGTTCGTGCAGCTCATGAGCGAGCGTCCCGTCACGTGGCAGGGGACCATGCGCCCGTCCCTCACGGAAGCGGATGTGTTCCCGAAGACGGAGAACGGTATCGCCGCGTGGGTCGGCGTCGGCGGTTCGCCCGAATCGGTGGTCCGCACGGCGCGGCACGGGCTCGGGCTTATGCTGGCGATCATCGGCGGGTCTCCCGCCCGGTTCCGGCCGTACGTCGATCTCTTCCACCGCTCGCTCGCCTCCTACGAGAAGCCGACCGCGCCCGTCGGTGTTCATTCGCCCGGCCATATCGCCGACACCGATGAGCAGGCGTGGGACGAGCTGTACCCCGAGATGGCGGCGCTGCGGGAGAAGATCGGGCGCGAGCGCGGTTGGGCGGGCGGCTACAACCGCCTCCAGTTCCAGAACGAGGTCGGCCCCGAGGGCGCCGTGTACGCCGGTTCGCCGGAGCGGGTGGCGCGGAAGATCGCCGACACGGTTCGGATGCTGGGCCTGACGCGCTTCGACCTGAAGTTCGCCAACGGCGGGCTCGAGCACGACAAGCTCATGAAGAGCATCGAGCTCTACGGGACCGTCGTGGCGCCGCGGGTGCGCGAGCTGCTGGCCGGATCCGACTGATAGGTCAGCCTGACCATTAGGGTGGAGCCATGACCGCGCCGTCCGCTCGCCTCGACTCCCTGCCGTTCACGCGCAAGCACCTGCGCCTGCTGACCGGCTCCGGCGTGGGCTGGGCGCTCGATGCGATGGACGTCGGACTGATCTCGTTCATCATCGCGGCGCTGGCGGCCGAGTGGCAGCTCTCGCCCACGGAGACCTCGTGGATCGCGTCGGTCGGGTTCATCGGCATGGCGATCGGCGCGAGCGTCGGCGGTCTTCTCGCCGACCGCCTGGGGCGCCGGCAGGTGTTCGCCCTGACGCTGCTCATCTACGGCGTCGCCACCGGAGCCAGCGCGCTGGTCGGGGGAGTGGCGGCGCTGCTTGTGCTGCGGTTCTTCGTCGGGCTCGGGCTCGGCTCCGAGCTCCCGGTCGCATCCACGTACGTCAGCGAGTTCGCCCCGACGCGCATCCGGGGACGGCTCGTCGTCATCCTCGAGGCCTTCTGGGCCGTCGGATGGACGCTCGCCGCGCTGATCGGCTACTTCGTCGTGCCGCTCGAGGAGGGGTGGCGCTGGGCCTTCGCCATCGGCGCCGTCCCCGCCGTGTATGCGCTGGTGGTGCGGTGGGCCCTTCCCGAGTCGCCCCGGTACCTCGAGAGCAAGGGGCGCATCGCCGAGTCGGACGCGATCGTGCGCGAGTTCGAGGCGTCGGCCGGCCGGCCCGTCACGCGCGCGGAGTCGCCTGTCGCCCCGCGGTCCGCCGCGCAGGCGCCCTCGGCACCGCGGGGCCTCGCCGCGGTCGCGGCGCTCTGGATCCCCGCGCTGCGGATGCGCACGGGCGCGCTCTGGCTCGTCTGGTTCTGCGTCAACTTCTCGTATTACGGCGCCTTCATCTGGATCCCGTCGATCCTGTTCGCGCAGGGGTTCGACCTGGTGAAGTCGTTCGGGTTCACCCTGATCATCACGCTGGCGCAGCTGCCGGGATACGCGGTCGCCGCCTGGCTGATCGAGGTGTGGGGCCGGCGCGCGACGCTCGCGACCTTCCTCGTCGGATCGGCGATCGCCGCGGTCCTGTTCGGCAACTCGACGCAGGAGTGGCAGATCATCGCCACGGGCATGGCCCTGTCGTTCTTCAACCTCGGCGCCTGGGGCGCCCTGTACGCGGTGACGCCCGAGCTCTACCCGACAGCGCTGCGCGCGACGGGAGCCGGATGGGCGGCTGCCGCCGGGCGCATCGCGTCGATCGTCGCGCCGCTGTTCGTGCCGTGGGCGATGGGCATCGGTGGGGCGCCGTTGCTGTTCACGGTCTTCTCGATCTTCTTCGCCGTCGCGGCGATCGGCGTGATCCCGCTCGCCGAGCGCAAGGGTGCCGCCCTCGAGGAGCGCCTTCCCGTCGGCTGACGGGCCCGCGTATGCGGCCACCGGCATAGACTGCCGCCATGGCTGAGGTGCGGTACGCGGCGATCGGCGACTCGTTCACGGAGGGCGTCGGCGACGAACTGCCGGACGGCACCCCTCGCGGGTGGGCCGACCTCGCCGCCCAGGGATGGGCGGACGCGCTCGGCGAGCCCATCCAGTACGCGAACTTCGCGATCCGCGGCAAACTCGCCTGGCCGATCGTCGACGAGCAGCTCGAGGCGGCGCTCGCGCTGCGCCCCACGCACCTGTCGTTCAACGGCGGCGGCAACGACATGCTGCGTCCCCGCACGCCGATCTCCCGCATCGCCGACGCCTTCGCGCACGTCCTGAAGCGCTGCGACGAGGAGGGCGTGCGGCTCATCCTGCTCTCGGGAGCGGATCCCACCGAGGGGCTGCCCCTCGGCGCGCTCGTCCGTCGCCGGGGCGATCAGCTCTCCGCCGCGGTGGAGGAGCGGATGCAGGGCCGCGACGACGTCGTGCGGGCGCTGAACTGGCCGGATCGCGCGCTCGCGCAGGCCCCGTTCTGGTCGGCCGACCGCCTGCACATGAACGCGCGCGGGCACCACCGCGTCGCCGCACGGGTGCTCACGGCGCTGGGTTTCGAGCCCGACCCGGCGTGGTGGTCGTTGCCCGTCGACGATTCGGGTGTGCGGCTGCGGGGAGCCGAGTACTACCGCACGCACGTCGGCCCCTGGCTGCGTCGACGGCTGACGCGCACGTCGTCCGGAGACGGGCGTCTGCCGAAGTTCGCCGAGTGGCAGCAGATCCGACCTTCATTCAGTGGAATGGATTCGCACGGCGAGGGGTTTGCCTCAGCGTGAAGAAGATCGGGTTCCTGTCCTTTGGTCATTGGACGCCGCATCCGGAGTCGGGCACGCGCAGTGCCGGCGACATGCTGCTGCAGTCGATCGACCTGGCGCAGGCCGTCGAGGACATCGGCGGCGACGGCGCCTACTTCCGCGTGCATCATTTCGCGAGGCAGATGAGCTCGCCGTTCCCGCTGCTGGCGGCGATCGGTGCGAAGACGTCGCGCATCGAGATCGGCACCGGTGTGATCGACATGCGGTACGAGAACCCGCTCTACATGGTCGAGGACGCCGGATCCGCCGACCTGATCTCGGAGGGCCGCCTGCAGCTCGGCATCTCGCGCGGGTCACCCGAGCAGGTCATCGATGGCTGGAAGCACTTCGGGTACTCGAGCGCGGACGACGACGCCGACGGCGCCCAGATCGCCCGCCAGAAGACGGAGCTGTTGCTCCAGCTGCTCGAGGGCCGCGGCTTCGCGCAGCCGAACCCGCGGCCGATGTTCCCGAACCCGCCGGGCCTGCTGCGTCTCGAGCCGCACAGCGACGGCCTGCGCGAGCGCATCTGGTGGGGCGCCGGAGCGAACGCGACCGCCGTCTGGGCCGCGGAGCAGGGAATGAACCTGATGAGCTCGACGCTCAAGTTCGACGAGACCGGCGAGCCGTTCCACGTCCAGCAGGCCGGGCAGATCCGGCTGTTCCGCGAGGAGTGGGCGAAGCACGACTGGGGATTCGAGCCGCGCGTCTCCGTGTCCCGCTCGATCGTCGCGATCACCGATCAGCGCGACCGACGCTACTTCGTCGGCGGGGGAGACCACGAGGATCAGGTCGGCTACATCGACGCGAACACCCGTGCCATCTTCGGCCGTTCCTATGCCGCCGAGCCCGAGGTCCTCATCGAGGAGCTGCGGCGCGACGAGGCGATCGCCGAGTCGGACACGATCCTCATCACGATCCCCAGCCAGCTGGGCGTCGACTACAACACGCACATGATCGAGTCGATCCTCACGCACGTGGCGCCGGCGCTCGGCTGGCGCTGAGCCCTCACGCCGCGGGGACGAGCAGCTCCGCCGTCGACAGCACCGTCGCGAAACCTCCGCCGTGGAGGTTGGTCGCCGTCGTGGACATGAGGACGTCGGCGGGGATCACGACTCCGTCCGGCCCGGTGAGATCGAACGTGCGCGTCGCATCCAGCGCGAGGACGACGTCGAAGCCGAGGTTGCCGCCCATGCGCGCCGTCGTCTCGACGCACATGTTCGTCTGGATGCCGCACACGACGATCCGCGAGATGCGCGCCTCGCGCAGCCACGCCTCGAGATCGGGTTCGCCGTAGAAGGCCGAGTTGACGGTCTTGGCGACGAACAGCGCCGGCTCGACCGCGTCGACCGCATCCATGAGGCGATTGCCCGGGTTGCCGGGGTGGAGCGGGGAGTGAGGGTTCGCGCTGTCGTGACGCACGACGACGATCGGCTCGCCCTGCGCCGTCCAGTGCTCGATCAGGCGGGCGACGTTGTGCTCGCACTGCGGGTGGTTGGTCGTGGGTCCCCAGAACGGGTCGAGGAATCCCTGCTGCATGTCGATCACGACGAGGGCGGTGGTCATTGCTCCATTTCACACGCACCAGCCCCGCGGCGCCCCATCCTGCGCCGACGAGTGGCGCCTGGATCCTGCCAACCTGCTGTGGGGGCAGGATGGATGACGTGCTGGACATCGAACTCGCGCGTATCCCGGCCGGGGCCGTGACGCTCCACGACGCCCGGCGCAAGACCCGGCGCGCGGTGGACCTCGCCCCGTTCGAGATCGGCGTGTTCCCCGTCACCCAGGAGCAGGTCGCCGAGATCCTCGGCGACACGGGGGAGGAGCACCCGCACCCGCGCCGTCCGGCGACCGGCGTCAGCTGGCAGCGGGCGATCCGGTTCTGCAATGCCGCGTCCGAGTGGGAGGGGCTGGACCCCGTGTACTCCTTCGACGGCGAGGAGGTCACCTGGCACGTCGACGCGGACGGCTATCGTCTGCCGACCGAGGCGGAGTGGGAGTACGCGTGCCGGGCCGGATCGACCGGGCCGCACTACGGCCCGCTCACGGAGGTCGCGTGGACCGCGGCCGACGGGGTGCGCACGCCGCAGAACATCGGCGGCAAGCTGCCGAACCTGTTCGGCCTGTTCGACACGCTCGGCAACGTCTGGGAGTGGTGCTGGGATCTGCTCGATCCGCTGCGCTACGACGACTACCGCGTGTTCCGCGGCGGCGGTTTCGCCGACGAGGCCTGGAACGTGCGCGCCTCGGTGCGGCGTGGGGGCGCACCCCGGATGCACCACGAGGATCTCGGGTTCCGGGTCGCGCGCGGCGGCTTCGACGGCCCGGACGCGCAGGGGTGGTCGGCGGCCGCCGACCGCGAGCGCGCCGACGCGGACGGGCCGCTTCCGCTCGGCTGGACGCCGCGGCGCTGAGCGATCACCCGGGCGCGGGCGGAAGCTCGGCCATGGCGGCGACCTCCGCGATCACGCGCGGGTGCGCGAGGATGCGGAAGTGGCCGCCGGTCTCGATGACCACGTTCTGGGCGCCCGCGAGCTCACTGCCGCCGGGGATGTGGGGATCGAAGCGGCCGTACACCGACACGATCCGGGCATTGACGCCGGTCTCGCGTGCCAGCGCAAGGATCGTCGCATCGCGCGGCGAGAAGCTGCGGAGGGTGGGCGTCACCATAAGCGGCGCGTACCGCGAGCCGCCGAACGGCGCCGCGACGGCGACCATCCCGCGGACGCGGTGGGTCGCCGGGCCGAGGGCCATCACGTGCTTGCCGATCAGGCCGCCCTTGCTGTGCGCGACCAGCACGACATCGCTCAGGCCGTGGCGTTCGAGGTACTCCGTGACGAGCGCGGCGCCGGCGGCGACGGGCTGCCGGTTGTGCCGCAGCGGATCGACGACGTGCACCGGATGCCCCCGGTCGTGGAGGGCGACGACGAGCGGCTGCAGGAACTTCCAGGACTCGTACACGCCGGGGATCACCAGGATGGGGACGCGCTCTCCGGAGTGGAAGCCGGCGGGGTCCGTGCGGTTCGCGAACGCACGCACCTGCCAGCCCGCGGCGTAGGCGTAGTCGGCCGCCCACCAGGCGAGGTTGCGCAGCGGCCGGATCATGCGTCCTCCCCGGCCAGGAACGAGGCGATCGCCGCGGCGACCGCGCGCGGTGCCGTGTGCTGGACGAGATGCGGGTGCCGTGGCACCTCGACCAGGCGACCGCGCGGCGCGCTGTCGCGGACGCGGCGACACCACTCGCGCCCGGCGATCGGATCCCAGCCGCCCCGCATCACGAGCAGCGGCTGCGTGAGGTCGGCGGCGCGATCCTCGATGCGGTAGGAGAGCATGTGCGGCAGCTGGCGGAAGTACCACCGAGGGCCGCAGCGCGTGTACTCGGTGAGCACGCGGATGTTCGCGTCCGGCGGCTCTCGCACGGTGTCGGCGGCCAGCGCGGTCGCCTGCGCCAGCGGTGTGCGATGCCGCTCGTCGGCCACGGGGCCGATCGCGACGACGTGCGAGACGAGGTCTGGCCGCTGTGCGCCGAGTTCGATGACCCACTGCGTTCCCATCGAATCACCCACGGCGACGACGCGGCCGGCCCCGATGCGTTCGAGCACGCGTGCGATGCCCGCGGCCATGGCAGGGACGTCCGGCGAGTCGGCGGGCTGCGGCAGGCCGCCGAACCCCGGCAGATCGAGGGTGTGGACGGTGTGCCGCTCGGCGAGCAGCCCGTGCAGGCGCGAGAAGAGCCGGTGCGAGATGCCGATCCCGTGCACGAGCACGAACGCGGTCTCGGCGCCGGGGCGCTCGGACGAGAACACGCGGAAGGTGCGTCCGTCGACGTCGAGGAGGCGCACGTTCGGCATGGGCTCCATCCTGCGCGATCTTCGCGGGCCGCGACCACCGCTTGACAGGCGCGGCGCCGGTCGGGGCTTTCGGATGTCGGTGGTCCTTGCCACCATGTCGGCATGGCGCTCACACTCACCGAGAGGCAGTCGTTCCAGCCATGAGCGCGCCGCGATGGGTGCTGCACGTCGACATGGATCAGTTCATCGCCGCCGTCGAGGTGCTGCGGCGCCCCGAGCTCGCGGGGCTGCCGGTCATCGTCGGCGGGCGCGGCGACCCGACCGAGCGGGCGGTGGTGTCGACGGCGTCGTACGAGGCACGCGCCTTCGGCATCGGCTCGGGAATGCCGCTGAAGATCGCCGCCCGCAAGGCCCCACCGGATGCCGTGTTCCTGCCCGTTGACCACGACGCGTACGAGGAGGCCTCGGCACAGGTCATGGCGACCCTGCGTGCGCTCCCGGGCGTGGTCCTCGAGGTGCTCGGCTGGGACGAGTGCTTCCTCGGCGTGGCGACGGATGACCCCGAGTCCGTCGCGCAGCAGGCCCAGGACGCGGTGCTCACGGCGACGAGACTTCACTGCACGGTCGGCATCGGCGACAACAAGCTCCGCGCGAAGATCGCCACGGAGTTCGGCAAGCCGCGCGGTACGTTCCGGCTCACCGAGCAGAACTGGTTCGAGGTCATGGGGGAGCGGCCCACCCGCGCCCTGTGGGGCGTGGGGGCGAAGGTCGAGAAGCGTCTCGCGGCGCACGGGATCGGCACGGTGCGGCAACTCGCCGACGCGTCCGCCGACGAACTGGTGGCCGAGTTCGGGCCGCGGATGGGCGTCTGGTATCGCGAGCTCGGGAGGGGCATCGGGCCCGCGGTCGTCGACGACACGCCCTGGGTCACCCGCAGCCACAGCAGGGAGACGACCTACCAGCAGAACCTCGTGACCCGCGCCGACATCGAAGACGCGGTGCGTGTGCT
Organism: Microbacterium paludicola; assembly: GCF_039529675.1. NCBI lineage: Bacteria > Bacillati > Actinomycetota > Actinomycetes > Micrococcales > Microbacteriaceae > Microbacterium > Microbacterium paludicola. The sequence continues at coordinate 162,606 of NZ_BAAANG010000019.1, read as the reverse complement.
CGCCGGTCAGGCGTTCGACGACTGCGCTGCCGAAGGACGCGCGGTGATGCGCGTGCACCTGAAGGTGCGGTACGCGCCGTTCGACACCAAGACGTGGGGCAGGAAACTGGCCGAGCCGACGGCCGAGCGAGAGGGCGTCGTCGCCGCCGCGCTCGCGCTGTGCGACGCGCTCGAGGACCGCGAGGTGCGGCTGCTCGGCGTGCGCGCCGAGATGGTGATGCCCGAGGAGGGCGACCCGGTCGAGCGCACACCCGTGCGCGGGCGCATCTGAGCCGCCACGGTGCGGCTGTCTCGGCTCAGAGGCCCTGGCTACCCTCCCAGAGCCGCTCCGAGCCCCCGTTGATCATCGCGTCGAGGTGCATCGCCTGCGCGTCGGTGAGGGCCGCGACGTAGTCGATGATCCCGCGTCCGGTCGCGCGGACACGAAGGTCCGGCCCCTCCGCGTCGACGAGCTCTGGATGATCTCGCCGCAGCCGGTCGTGATCCTCCCCGGCAAGGTCGACGAGGTCCAGCAGGCGCCGCGGCGCACGGCGCACGTCGTGCGGATCGTCGAGCCAGGCGGCGAAACCGTCGACGAGGCGCTCGAGCACGCTCGCCTGGCCGCGCTGGTACACAGCGAGGTCGGGTCGCTCCAGGATGAACCGCTGGTGCAGGAACTTCAGCACCGCGACCTCGTGCCAGGCCGCCGTACTGAGGCTGACGTGCCCCGACCGCACGGGCGGTTCGGCGCTCACCGTCACGGAGTGCTGCAGCCGGTTGATCCAGGCGCTGGTGAACTGCGACAGCGAGCGCTCGGCGAGCAGCGAGCCGTCGAACGGCACCGACAGCAGCCCCTCGACGACGTCCTCGTTCACACGGGACACGGCCTCGGTGAAGGCGTCCTCGTCGGCGATCCACGGGTCCTTGTCCGCGAGCCGGCGCCACAGCAGCTCGAGAGATCGGCCGGGCGTGCGCTCGGCGATCCGCAGTTCCGTCGGATCCAGCTGAGCGAGTTCGGCCCGTTCGCGGCGCCAGGCGCGGAACTCCGACGAGATGGTCGCCTGGTTCAGCAGCCCTGCCCGGTAGAAGTCGTCGAGGTCGTGCAGCGAATATGCGATGTCATCCGCGATGTCCATCACGGCGCACTCGACCGTCTGCTGATACTCGCCGATCGCGGGATACGCCTGGCGGGCATCCTGCATGTCGGCGAGGTCGAGCGCGTAGACCGAGAACTTGTTCGCTCCTCCGCCGGGCGAGGACGGCTTCAATCCGCGGGGCGTCTGCGGCCCTCCCGCTCCGTCCCGGCCGTGGCGGCGCAGCCACGGGTACTTCAGCACGGCGGCCCGCACCGCGGCGGTCAGGTTCAGGCCCGTCCCGGCACGATCGTGCTCGTCGAGGCGGGTGATGATGCGGAACGTCTGGGCGTTTCCCTCGAAGCCCTCGCTCAGGCCGAACCGATCCTTCGCGAGCCGGTCGAGCGTCTGCTCGCCGAGATGCCCGAACGGCGGGTGGCCGAGGTCATGGGCCGCGGCCGCGGCCTGCGCGACGACCGGGTCGCAGCCGCCCAGCTGGGCCACGACGCGTCCCTGGGCTCCCCGGTCGTGCGATACCTGCACGGCGATGGCACGGGCGACGGCCGACACCTTCACCGAATGCGTGAGGCGGTTGTGGACGGCGAGGCCCGCGCCCGTCTGCGAGATCACCTGCGTGACGGCCGACAGTCGCGAGAAGTACGGCGAGAACCGGATCCGCTCGAGGTCGACGCGGAACTCCGGATGCCGCTCGCGCCGCTGGAACTCGTCGAGCACCTCGGGGGCGCGCCGGCCCAGGCGCGGATCCGGCGCATCCTGCGCGACCGCTGTGTCGAACGCCTCACTCATCATCGCCCGATGCTACGACAGGCGGTGGCACCCTGCGTCGCGCGCGTTCCCGGTGTTGGGTGGCCTGTCACCACGTCGGCGGGCTAGCCTTGCGGCATGAGCCAGCTCGTCCGTCCGCGATCCGACCGCGTGATCGCCGGCGTGTGCAGCGCGATCGCCCGCCGCTTCGACACGAGCGCAACCCTGGTGCGCGTGCTCGCGGTGCTCGGCGTGCTGTTCTTCGGCTGGACGATCCCGGTCTACATCGCGTTCTGGATCGTCGTCCCGAACGACTGACCGGCGGGGAGATAGCGTGACCGCATGAGCTTCACGGTGCGCGAGGTCACGGCGGAAGACTGGCGGGAGTTCCGCGACATCCGGCTGCGGATGCTGCAGGACACCCCGATCGCGTACGGCGAGACGCATGAGGCGAGCCTCCGCATCGACGAGGCCGAGTGGCGCTCCCGCGCGGAGCGAGGGCAGCAGCCGCACAACGCGAGCTTCGTCGCCGTGGCCGATGACGGAAGCTGGGTCGGCATCATGCGCGGGTTCGTATCCCAGACCCGTGGGCCGATGCTCGTGAGCGTGTTCGTGGACCCTGGCTGGCGCAGCCCGGCGATCGGCGTCGCGGATGCGCTGCTCGACGCGGTGGTGGCATGGGCTCGCGGTGAAGGCGAGACCCTGCGGCTCGAGGTGCACGCGGACAATCCCCGGGCGACCGCGTTCTACCGGCGCAGGGGCTTCCGCGAGACCGGAAACCGCCGCCCGTACGAGCTGCCGCCCTTTGGCGACGAGGTCGAGATGGAGCTGAGCCTGGATTGACGGGGTTCCTGGCAAGAGCCTGGACGTGATTGTTACTTCTTCGTGACCATCACGTATGGTGGCAGTTCGAACGGCGAGGGACCGCCGTCGGATCCGCCCCGAGAGTCCCTCGTACCCGAGATCCACAAAGACCATTCCGGTCGGGCGGACGGACGTGCAGACTGCGGTCGCACGCGGAGACGGGGCCGTGGAGTTCCAAGTGATCCCGAACAAGAATTCCCGCATCACCACCGGCTCGCGCCGTTCCTCGCGTCTCGCGCGGGGAGGCCTTCTCGCTGCCGGCGTGCTCGCCGCCGGCGCCGGTGTTCTGATCCCGTCCGCGGCGAACGCCGCAGACGACGCGACCTGGGACGCCCTCGCACAGTGCGAGTCGGGCGGCAACTGGGCGATCGACACGGGCAACGGCTACCGCGGCGGCCTGCAGTTCTCGCAGTCGACGTGGGAGGCGAACGGCGGCTCCGGCAACCCCGCTGCCGCGTCGCGCGAGGAGCAGATCCGCGTCGCGGAGAACGTGCTCGCGACGCAGGGCTGGGGCGCCTGGCCCAGCTGCTCCGCGCAGATCGGCGCCAGCGGCGCGGCCGAGCCGAGCGCTCCCGCACCGGCGCCCGCGCCCGCGGAGCAGGCAGCTCCCGCGGCCCCGGCAGCCCCGGCCCCCTCGACGGGCGGAGCGGCGCAGGCTCCCGCGGCCGCACCCGCCGCGCCGACGTACGAGCTTCCGGACGTCGAGCCCTCGGACGAGACCTACAAGGTCGAGGCCGGCGACACGCTGTTCGAGATCGCCGAGGCGCAGGAGCTCGAGACCGGCTGGCTCGGCATCTTCGCGGTCAACCAGGACACGATCTCCAACCCCGACCTCATCGAGGTGGGCCAGGAGCTCGTTCTCCCCGCTGAGTAAGAGCGGTCATTTCCTGTGGGCGGCTGCCGGTGACGGTGGCCGCCCACAGGCATGTACGGATACCTTCTCGCGAGTATCGAGCGGTGGCAGGGCGCAGATAATGGCTCCGTGGAGCCGTGGCAGATGCACGAGTGGTTCGAGGACTATCTCGACGCCCTGAACCGACACGACCTTGAGCGCATCCGCGAGTTCGTCGATCCCGCCGTGCGTCGGGCTCATCTGCCCGGGGGAGTGGATGCGTGGATCGGTGATCTCGGCGACCTCTTCCACGCGTTCCCCGACTGGCGATGGCGGCGCATCCAGCTCGTCGTCGAGGATGACCGGATCGCGGCGCACCTGCGGGGGAGCGGCACGCATCAGGCGGTGTTCCATGGCATCGCCGCGACGCGGCGGCACGTGAACGTCGCCGAGTTCCGGATGTATCGCCTGTCCAAGGGGCGCATCGCCGAGTTCGCGGGGACCGACCAGCTGGAGCTGCTGACTCAGATCAGCGGGTAACCTCGCTCGCCAGTTCGGCAGGATCCGGACGTGTGGTGTCCGGCTATGTACTCGACCGAGTGCACCGGTTCGGCTTGCATTGGGCGGGTGATCACGGTGCATCTGCGTTACGAAATCGACCCGTACAAGCTCGCCGACTTCGAGGAGTACGGCCGACGCTGGATCGCCCTCGTCGAGAAGTTCGGCGGCGACCACCATGGGTACTTCCTGCCGTCCGAAGGGGACAGCGACGAGGCGTTCGCGCTGTTCAGCTTCGAGTCGCTCGCGGCGTACGAGCAGTACCGCGTGAAGGCAGCGACCGATCCGGAGAGCATCGCGGCCTACGAACTCGCGGAGCGGACCGGATGCATCCGCCGCTACGAACGCCGATTCCTGCGGCCGCTGCTCTGACCTCCGGTTCGACGTCATCCCGCGCTCTCGTCAGCGGAGGAGTCTCATGAGGTGGCGCGCCTGCACCTCCGTGGTGCCAGGCGGGTTGCGGCGGAACGCCCCGTTGCCGGGTAACAGCATCACGAGCCAGAAGATCGCCCAGAGCGGTCGATAGGCCTGCATCCGCGCGCGATCCTCGGGGGAGAGGCCGACGGCGTCTGCAAGGCGATCGGCGTCGAACACGCCGCTGAGGCGTCCGGCGATGTGCTCGACGTGATCTGCCAGGTCGTAGGACGGGTCCGTGAGGCCGCCGTCCTCGAAGTCCACCAGGCGGCACGACTCGCCATCCCACAGGATGTTCGCCGGATTGAGGTCGGAGATTCCAAGGCCGACGAGTCGTGGCTCGGGAAGTGCAGGGGAGTCTTCGAGCCAGGCTCGGGCCGTGTCGACGCCGATCGCGACCTCAGCCCGCTCTCGGCACTGCGAGAGGTCGTACGGTTCGTCGGGCCACTGCGACAAGAGCTGCGGCAGCGTCGACGGGCCGTATCGGCGTTCGGTGATCGCCGCGGCCGCGATTGCATCGACGGGGATCGCGTAGAGACGGCTCAATGCCCGACCGAGGGCGACCGTCTGTTCCGCGCTCAACGGTCGGTCACCCAGCGGATCTCCCGGCAGGCGTTCCGTGACCACCACCGGCCGGGAACCCCACATCTCCCGCCGGAGAGGGCGAGGCGCCACGCCTCGAGCGTGCTCGTGAATAGCGGAAAGGCAGCGCCATTCGCGGTCGGCCTCTCCGTCGTCCCACGTCACGAACCGCTTGTGAACCTCATCGGCGGTGAACACCAGGTCGTGAGTGTGCTTCTGCATGCGGTGCCATTCCGTTTGCCGTGCAGTCTCGAGTCTCTGTCTGGGCCTCGTGGTGCCGGTGGCCTTAGAGACCATCACGCCGAGCGCACCACGTAGGTTTGCGGCATGACCGAATCACGCCGGCGCCGTCGCGGCTGGCTGATCGCATCCGCCGCGACTGTCGCCGCGCTCGCGACGCTCGCGGTCCTGGTGTGGTCGGGGATCCTCTGGCCCGGAAGGATGTTCGCCGCCGGATACGAGACCAGGGGAGTGGACGTCTCCTCCTATCAAGGCGAGATCGACTGGCAGGTGCTCGCGAGCGAGGGGATCGACTTCGCGTATATCAAGTCGACCGAGGGCTCGTCGTACGTCGATGAGCGCTTCGAAGCGAACTGGGCCGGCGCCAACGAGACCGAGCTGCTGGTCGGCGCCTACCACTTCATGAGCTTCGAGAGCGCCGGACAGTCGCAGGCCGAGCATGTGATCGATACGGTGCCGCGCGGCGCCGATCTGGCGATCGCGGTCGATGTGGAGTTCTACGGCGACTTCTTCGCAGATCCGCCGTCGCGCGCGGACGTGGACGCGATCCTGCGCCCGTTGCTCGAGCGGCTGCAGGCGCACTATGGGTCACCGCCGGTGATCTACGCGACGCCGGAGGCGTACGACCGGTACATCGCCGGCGCGTATCCGGACAACCCGATCTGGATCCGCTCGGTCGTGCTGCCGCCGACGCTCGAAGATGAGCGCGACTGGACGATCTGGCAGTACTCGCATCGCGACCGCCTCGCGGGCTACGAGGGCGATGAGGCCTACATCGACATGAACGTGTTCCGCGGATCGACGGCCGAGCTGGCGGCCCTCGCGGGGGAGTAGGCGAGGGCGGCGCAGTCGAGCCCCCGCGGGTCACGCCGCGCCGCAAGGTACCCGTGCTACTTCGAATGGGTCACCAGAAGGTGATCACCCACGCGCTCTCCCGTTGTATCGTCCCCGGACATTTGTCCCACCAGTGCGATCTGAGTCGTACCGAACGCTATGGCTTCTGGAAGCCGATCGTCACCGCATCCGCTCACCCAGTCGGATTCGTCGCTGACCACGACCACGATGCACTGCAGGTGCCGCGCGCCTTCTCGCTCGAACTTCGCGGCGTAGTAATTCCATCCTTCGGAATCGCTGCCGAGATGGCGGACGGTTTCCGACTGGACGCCTTCCGAACTTACGAGGGCAGGAAGGTGATCGTCGGAACTCTGCTCCCCGTCGAACACAGACTAGTCGTCGTTGCGCATCCAGAAAGCGCGAGCATCGCTGCGAGCCCGATAATGCTTGTCCACCTGCCAGCCTGCATGTTGTGCACGCTACACGCGATGTTCAGGTGCGTGTTGCGCGGCTATTTGTAGCCTTGATGTGGCGTCGCGCTGATTCTGGTCCTCACTGGTGCGCGGACGGGCCAGGCGGGTCTAGCCTCGGCACATGAGCCTCGCATGCGACAGCTGCCGTCGTCTGATCCGCGGGGAGGGGCGCCGCACGGCGACACGCACACTGTGCGACGTCTGCTACGACACCTATCTCGGAGCGGCGGCCGGGTCGTTGTCCAGCGGTTTCGACGTTTCCCAGACCATCGCCACCGCCGGCTGGTACGCGAATTCGCGGAAGTAGAAGCGCGGCTCCTGAGGATCATTCGACGTAGAGCGATGAGGCCGTTCTCGCACGCGCCGGCGAGTCTCACTAGCGTGATTGCTTCAGGGTGAACGCGGTGCGCGCGTAGCGGAGCCCGGGAGAAGCAGCTCCGGCGAACTGAGTGGGGAAGTCCGTCAGGAGCGGGTGAAGCACGTGGCGTGGTCTTGAGCTGACATAATGTGCATTATCGGCAAGAACACACCGGGTCACTCGGTGGCCTCGACAGCCGGGGCTTTGCGCTTCTGCCACGGCCACTGCCCGGTGATCTCCAGCTCGAGCTGCCGCGTCCACGCCGCGTCCCACGGTCTCGACCATCTCCTGGAACTCCATTCATCCGTCCTAGCGGCTGCGCGCGACAGCCGCCAGCCCGTTGGCACGGAGACCGGCCGCAGCTTCAGGACGACGGCAGATCGGCCGTGAGGCTCTGCGAGACCAGGAACCGGTCGATCTCGACGCGGATCGCGACGCGCTCGGGGTTCGGCCGCGGCGTCCGGTAACGCGCGGCATACCTTTCCTCGGCGCGGCGGACGGACTCCGGGTCATCCAGAACGCTCGCCGTTCCCTCCAGCGTCGACCAGTGGCGTCCGTCCACCTGGCACGCAGCGACACGCGGATCGCGCCCGACGAGCTTCGCCTTCAACGACGAGCGTGAGGTGATCACCCACGCGCACCGATATTCCAGATCGAGGGCTACCCCGACGGGAGTGACGTGGGGCCGGCCGTCTGCGCGCAGCGTCGTCAGCGTGCAGAGGTGCCGCTCGGTCCAGAACTCGAGAAGCGAAGCCGGAAAGCCGTCCCATTCGGGAACCCAGGAAGTCATGCCCCGACTGCCCCCACGTACTTCGCCAGGTGCTCCCCCGTCAGGGTCGACTTGGCGACAAGGTCGGCGGGGGTTCCCCCGAACACGATGCGGCCGCCGTCGTGGCCGGCACCGGGACCGAGATCGATGATCCAGTCGGCGTGCGCCATGACCGCCTGGTGGTGCTCGATCACGATCACGGTCTTCCCCGAGTCGACGAGCCGGTCGAGCAGGCCGAGCAGGTTCTCGACGTCGGCGAGGTGAAGACCCGTCGTGGGCTCGTCGAGCACGTAGATGTCGGCCTTCTCCCCCATCTGGTTGGCGAGCTTGATCCGCTGCCGCTCACCGCCCGAGAGGGTAGACAGCGGCTGGCCGAGCGTCAGGTATCCGAGGCCGACGTCCTCGAGCCGCCCGAGGATCGCCGCGGCGGCCGGGATCTTCGCCTCACCATCGGAGAAGAACGGTCGCGCCTCGGCGACCGGCAGGTCATACACCTCGGTGATGTCCTTGCCGCCGAGCTTGTAATCGAGCACGGCCGCCTGGAAGCGCTTGCCGCCGCAGTCCTCGCAGGGCGTCTCGACGGTGTCCATGAACCCGAGCTCGGTCACGATTACGCCCGCGCCCTTGCAGGTCGGGCAGGCGCCCTCGGAGTTCGCGCTGAACAGCGCCGGCTTGACGCCGTTCGCCTTGGCGAATGCCTTGCGGATCGGCTCGAGCAGCCCCGTGTAGGTGGCCGGGTTGCTGCGTCGGGAACCCCGGATGGCGCCCTGGTCGATCGACACCACGCCCTCGCGCGGCGACACCTCGCCGTGGATGAGCGAGCTCTTGCCGGATCCGGCGACGCCCGTGACCACGGTCAGCACACCGAGCGGGATGTCGACGTCCACGTCCTGAAGGTTGTTCCCGCTGGCGCCCCGCACCTCGATGGCGCCGGTCGCCGAACGCACCGCGGGCTTCAGCTGAGCGCGGTAGTCGAGGTGCTGACCGGTGAGCGTGCCGCTCGCCTTGAGGCCGTCGACCGTCCCCTCGAAGCAGATCGTGCCGCCCTGGCTGCCGGCGCGCGGGCCGAGGTCGACGACGTGGTCGGCGATCGCGATCGCCTCGGGCTTGTGCTCGACGACCAGGACCGTGTTCCCCTTGTCGCGCAGTCGGATCAGCAGCTCGTTCATCCGCTGGATGTCGTGCGGATGCAGGCCGATCGTGGGCTCGTCGAACACATACGTGATGTCGGTCAGCGAGGACCCGAGGTGCCGCAGCATCTTGATGCGCTGGGCCTCTCCCCCGCTCAGGGTGCCCGACGGGCGATCGAGGCTGAGATAGCCGAGCCCCAGGGTCACGAACGCGTCGAGGTTCGCACCGAGGGCGCTCAGCAGCGGGCCGGCGCCCGGCTTGTCGAGCCCGCGCACCCATTCGGCCAGGTCCGTCACCTGCATGCGGCAGGCATCCGCGATGCTGACCCCGTCGATCTTCGACGAGCGCGCTCCCTCGGTCAGGCGGGTGCCGTCGCACTCCGGACACGTCGCGAAGGTCGCCACCCGCTCGACGAACGCGCGGACGTGCGGCTGCAGCGACTCGATGTCCTTCGAGAGCATCGCCTTCGTGATCTTCGGGATCAGACCCTCGTAGGTCATGTTGATCCCCTGGATCTTGACCTTCGTCGTCTCGCCGTAGAGCAGCATGTGGCGCTGCTTCTCGCTGAACTGCGCGATGGGCTTGTCGGCCGGGTAGAAGCCCGACTCGGCGAACCCGCGCACCATCCAGCCGTCGGCCGTGTAGCCGGGCACCATGATCGCGCCCTCGTTGAGCGACTTCGACTCGTCGATGATCTTCGTCAGATCGAGGTCCGACACCGAGCCGCGGCCGTCGCACCGGGGGCACATGCCGCCGAGGTAGATGACGTCCTTGACGATCGTCTTCTCGCCCTTCGGCCCGGTCATCACTCCGCTTGCTTTTTGCGTCGGGATGTTGAACGAGAACGCCGTCGGACCGCCGATGTACGGCTCGCCCAGCCGGCTGAACAGGATGCGCAGCATCGCGTTCGCATCGGTGACGGTGCCGACCGTCGACCGCGGGTTGGCACCGAGCCGCTCCTGGTCGACGATGATCGCCGTCGTCAGCCCCTCGAGGACATCCACGTCCGGCCGCGGCACGGACGGCATGAACCCCTGCACGAACGCGCTGTAGGTCTCGTCGATCATGCGCCGCGACTCGGCCGCGATGGTGTCGAAGACGAGCGAGCTCTTGCCGGATCCGGAGACGCCGGTGAACACCGTCAGCCGGCGCTTCGGGATCTCGACGCTGACGTCCTTCAGGTTGTTCGCGCGCGCGCCCTGCACGCGGATCAGGTCGTGGGTGTCGGCGGGGTGCACCGGCGCTCCTTCGTGTCGGTCGTTCCGGGGACGGGTGGCGGGATGAGTCAGCCGCGCTGCTGGATGCGGACCATGTTCCCCGCGGGATCGCGCAGCGCGAAGTCACGAAGACCGTAGTCCTGATCGATCGGCTCCTGCACGATGTCGACGTCGGGCAGCGCCTGGATGCGCTCGAACACGGCGTCGACGTCGGGCGTCGCGAGCACGATGCCCGCGTACGTGCCCTTCGCCATCATCTCGGCGATCATCCCGCGCTCGTCGTCGGTGATGCCGGGGTCGACGGCGGGCGGGGTCAGCACGATCGACGTGTCGGGCTGCCCCGCGGGACCGACGGTGATCCAGCGCATGTTCTCGTAGCCGACGTCGAGGCGTACCTCGAAGCCCAGCACGTCACGGTAGAAGGCGAGTGACGCCTCCGGGTCGGTGTGCGGCAGGAAGCTCGCGTTGATTGTGATGTCCATGTCGGTCACGTTATCGGCGCCGTGGCGGGCCGCGCTTCTCGATTCCTGACCGGTCTCGTGGCCGACTTCACCACGAGGGATGGGAGCCCGCCGAGCCCGTGCTCGACCCGGCTGCGGTAGACGCTCGGCGGCATCCCCACCAGCTCGGTGAACCGCGAGCTGAAGGTGCCGAGTGACGCGCAGCCGACCTCCATGCAGACTCCGGTCACGCTGAGATCGCCCCGGCGCAGCAGCGTCATGGCGCGCTCGATCCGCCGGGTCATGAGATAGGAGTACGGCGACTCGCCATATGCGGCCTTGAACTGCCGGCTGAGGTGACCGGCCGACATGTGCACGCCACGGGCGAGCGCCTCGACGTCGAGGGGCTTCGCGTACTCGCGGTCCATCCTGTCGCGCACGCGCCGCAGCAGCGCGAGATCGCGCAGACGGGATTCGTCGACGGCCGGGGTCACATCCCGATCGTGCCACGACCCGCCGACATGCGCTCAGGCGTGGGGCGCTTCCTCGGCGCTGAACTTCGGCGTCGGCGGTTCCCAGTCCTCGAGGGCGTGGATGAGGCCGCGCGGCGTGGAGACGACGAGCAGTGAATCGCGGAAGGTGTCCGTGACGAACCCCTCCTCGACCATCCGGTCGACCATCGTGAGCATCGGGCGCCAGAACCCCCGCACGTCGTAGATCGCGACGGGCTTGCGATGGATGCCGAGCTGCAACCACGTCCACACCTCGAAGAACTCCTCGAGGGTGCCGATTCCGCCGGGCAGCGCGACGAACGCGTCGCCGAGCTCGGCCATGCGCATCTTCCGCGCGTGCATGTCGGGGACGATCTCGAAGCTCGTGAGATTCGGGTGCGCCATCTCCTTGTCGACGAGCGCCTCGGGCATGACGCCGTGCACCTCGGCGCCGGCCTCGCGCGCGGAGGTCGAGATCGCGCCCATCAGGCCCACGTTGCCGCCCCCGTAGACCACCCCGATGCCGCGCGCGGCGAACGCCTGCCCGACGTCGACGGCCGCGCGGGCGTATGCCGGGTCCGCTCCGGCGGATGATCCGGTGAAGACGGTGACGCGGCGGATGGACGTGCGCGTGGTGCTCATGCCCCCAGCCTACGGAGCCGTAGGTTGAGGGGGTGAGCGCCCGTCCCGCATACCTCCGCTATCCCCATCTCCACGGAGACCTCCTCACGTTCGTCGCGGCCGACGACGTGTGGATCGCCCCGGTCTCCGGAGGGCGCGCGTGGCGCCTCACGAGCGATATCGCACCGGTGCGTCAGCCGCGGTTCTCGCCGGACGGTGCGCGTATCGCGTACGTCTCACACCGCGACGGGCATCCGGAGGTGATGGTCGCCGAGGTCGACTCCGGCGACGTGCGACGGCTCACGCACTGGGGCGCCCAGATGACCTATCTGCTCGGCTGGACCGCGGACGGGCGCATCATCGTCGCGTCCAACGGCGGCGAGGCGAACATCCGGCACACGGTCGTGAAGCTCCTCTCGCTCGACGGGTCGTGGGAGCGCCCCGAGATCGGCATGGCGTCGGGCATCGCCCTGCACGACGACGGGCGCATCGCGCTCACCACCCCGTGGAGCCGCCCGCCGGCGCACTGGAAGCGCTACCGCGGCGGCACGGCCCCGCGGCTGTGGCTCGCGCGCGAGGGCGCCGGCGCCTGGGAGCAGCTGCTCACGGAGGACGAGGCGTCGATCACCGACCCCATGTGGCTGGGCGACGCGCTCGTGTTCGCCTCGGACCGCGCCGCGACGTTCCCCGACCGGGCGGACGAGCAGGCGAACCTCTGGATCTGGGACACCGCGGGCGAGGGTGCGCCGCGCCTGCTCACGCATCAGACGGCGGCGGACGGCTACGTCCGCGACGCGACAACCGACGGAAACCGGATCGTCTGGCACAGCCGGGGACGGATCCGGATCCTCGACAGCCTCGATGGCGCGCCCCGGACCATCGACGTCACGCTTCCCGGCACGGCCGCCGAGCCGATGGTGCTCGGCGGAACCCGGCGACTCGACGCGTTCGCCCCCGATCACGACGCCTCCGGCAGCCTCGTCGCCTGGCGCGGCAAGGCGTTCTGGCTCGCTCACCGCGAGGGTCCGGCGCGGGCGCTGCTGGCAGATTCGGGCATCCGTGCGCGGGAGCCGATCGTGCTGGGACGGACGGGATTCGGCGCCGTCGCGAGCGACGCCGACGGCGAGGACGGCATCGACATCCTGTCTCTCGCCAGCACGCAGCCGCCGCGCCGCCTGCTGTCCGGCGACCTCGGACGCATTCTTCACCTCGCCGCCAGCCCCGGGGGCGACCGGATCGCGGCGATCTCGCACGACGGCACCGTGCGCGTCATCGACGTCGCCGGTGGCGCGACGCGCGAGGTCGGCCGCTCCGGCCGGGGCGAGGCGCGGACTCCCCGCTTCTCCCCCGACGGCCGCTATCTCGCCTGGACCCAGCCGGTGGACGCCGGCGGCGATCTCCATGCGATCTGGATCGCCGACATCCATGCGGCCGGCCCCGCGATCCGGCTGACGACGGGGCAGTACAACGACCGCTCCCCCGACTTCACGCACGACGGCCGCCATCTCGTGTTCCTGTCGGATCGCACGTTCGATCCGCACTACAACGCCCACGCGTTCGACCTGGCGTTCGCCGGCGCGACGCGCCCCTGGCTGATCCCGCTGTCGGCCACGGAGCCCGCCCCGTTCGGGCCGAGCGCCGACGGCTGGCCCGTCTCTCCGGCGCCGAAGCCCGCCGAGGACGAGCGCGTCGTGTGCCCCGACCTGGACGCCGACGGCGCGGAGGAGCGGATCGTGCCGTTCCCCGTTCCGTCCGCGGAGTACCGCGACCTGCGGTGCGTCGACGGCGGCGTGGTGTGGATCGCCGTCCACCGCGAGCAGGGAGTGCTCGGCTCGCGCCGCGCGGGAGTGAAGGACGAGCCGACGCCCGACAGCCTCGAGCGCTGGTCGTTCGCCGACCGCCGTGCCGACACCCTCGTCGAGGCGGTGGACCGCTACGCCGTCTCGGGCGACGGACGTCGCCTGACGGTGCGGCACCGCGACGCCGTCACCGTGGTGCCCGCAGACCGTCCCGCGAAGGACGACGCCGTCAAGGTAGACCTCGGCCGGCTGCGCTTCACCGTCGACCGCCCCGCCGAGTGGCGGCAGATGTTCGACGAGAACGCCCGCATCATGCGCGACCACTTCTGGCGGGCCGACATGGACGGCGTCGACTGGGACGCGGTCGTCGCCCGCTGGCGTCCCGTCGTCGAGTCCGCGCTCACGCACGACGACGTCGTCGACATCCTGTGGGAGACGGTGGGCGAGCTGAACACCTCGCACGCCTACGTCACCCCCTCCGCGCCGCTCGGCAACCAGACGCGCCGCCTGGGGTTCCTCGGTGCCGACCTCTCCCCCGCCGAGGGCGGCTGGCGCATCGACCGGATCCTGCCGGGCGAATCGAGCGAGCCGAACGCCCGCTCGCCGCTGCGTCAGGCCGGCGTCGGCGCGCGCGAGGGCGACCTCATCGTGGCGGTCGACGGGAAGCCCGTCGACGAGGTCGCGGGCCCCGCCGCGTCGCTGGTGGGGGCCGCCGACAAGCCCGTCGAGCTCACCCTGCGCCGCGAGGGCGAGGACGATCGGCGGCGTGGTCGTCGTGCCGCTTCCGGACGAGGAGGTGCTTCGGTATCAGGACTGGGTCCGGTCGCGTCGCGCGTACGTCTCCACCCGCAGCGGCGGACGGCTCGGCTACGTGCACGTGCCCGACATGCAGAGCTACGGCTGGGCGCAGCTCCACCGCGACCTGCGCATCGCCACCGACGCCGAGGGCGTGATCGCCGACGTGCGCTACAACCGCGGCGGGCACACGAGCCAGCTCGTCGTCGAACGCCTCGCGTCCCGCGTCATCGCCTGGAACGCCGCCCGGCACTTCGAGCAGTTCGTCCCGGATCCCGATCGCGCACCGCGGGGGCCGGTCGTCCTCGTCGCGAACGAGTTCTCGGGATCCGACGGCGACATCGTCAACGCGCGCGCCCAGGCGCTCGGCGTCGGGCCCGTGGTGGGTGTGCGCACGTGGGGTGGCGTGGTCGGGATCGACAGCCGGTTCGACCTCGTCGACGGCACCAAGGTCACCCAGCCGCGGTACGCCTACTGGCTGCAGGGCAAGGGCTGGGGCGTCGAGAACCACGGCGTCGACCCGGACATCGAGGTCGTGCACACCCCCGCGCAGCTCTTCCGGGACGACGACCCCCAGCTCGATCGCGCGATCGAGGAGGCGCTGCGGCGCCTCGAGGCCGTCCCCGCGGCCGAGGCGCCGCCGCTTCCCGCGCCGAAGGTGCGTCCCGCCTCGTGATCGGTGTTCTGACCGGCTTCGCGGTCGTCGGTCTCGCGATCCTCGTCGGCTACATCGTCGCCAGGATCGACCTGCTCGGCGAGCACGCCCGGTACGTGCTCAGCCGCCTGACGTTCTTCGTCCTGAATCCGTTCCTGCTGTTCGCGGTGCTCGCCGACGCCGATCTGGGGCTTCTCTTCTCGGCCCTGCTGCCGGTGTCGCTGCTCGCCGCAGTGGCGATGATCGTCGTCTACGCGCTGATCGCCCGCCTGCTCTGGAAGCGCTCGCTCGGCGAGGTCGTGGTCGGCGCCCTCGGTGCCGGCTACGTCAACGGCAACAACATCGGGATCCCGATCTCCACCTATCTGCTCGGCAACGGCGCGTATGCGGCCCCGGTCATCCTGATCCAGCTGCTGATCTTCACGCCCGTCGTCCTGGCGATCCTCGACAGCGTCTCGAGCGGTGGGGCCGCGGGATGGCGCGGGCTCGGGCGGGCGCTGCGACGCACCCTGCGCAACCCGATGATCATCGGGGCCGCCCTGGGGGTGCTCGTCGCGGTGCTCGGGATCGAGCTGCCGACCATCGTGTCGGCGCCGATCGACCTGATCGCCGGCGCCGCGGTGCCCGTCCTGCTGCTCAGCTTCGGCATGTCGCTGTTCGGGCAGCGGGTGCTCACCACGCGCGCGTCCCGCGCGGATGTGCTGCTGTCCACCGGGATGAAGCTGTTCCTGATGCCCGTGGCGGCCTGGGCGATCGGGCTGCTGTTCCAGCTCGATCCGCACGCGATGCTCGTCGTGGTGGTGCTGGCGAGCCTGCCGAGCGCCCAGAACGTCTTCAACTACGCCCAGCGCTATGGGGTCGGCGAGATCCTCGCCCGAGACGTCGTCTTCCTGACCACGTTCGGCTGCATCCCGATCGTGTTCGTCGCGGCGACGGTCTTCGGGGCCTGAGTCACGCCTCGAGAGCGCGCAGCAGGCGCTCGGCCTTCCAGCGCGACTCCGTGTACTCGTCCTCGGCCGTCGACTGCACAGTGACGCCGCCCCCGGTGCCGAGCGTGTACGTGCCCGATCCGTCGGTCAGCAGCGTCCGGATGATCACGCCGAGATCGGCGCGGCCGTCACCCGAGATCCAGCCGAGCGCCCCCGCGTAGGCGCCGCGCGGGCTGGCCTCCACCTCGTCGATGATCTGCATCGTCCGCAGCTTGGGGGCGCCCGTCATCGACCCGGCCGGAAACAGGGCGCGCAGGGCGTCGATGCTGGACACGTCGGCACGCAGCGCACCGCGGACTGTCGACACGAGCTGGTGCACCGACGCGTACGACTCGACCGCCATAAGCGTCGGCACCTCGACCGTGCCGACATCGCACACCTGCGAGAGGTCATGCCGCAGCAGGTCCACGATCATCAGGTTCTCGGAGCGGAAGCGCTGGTCGGTGCGCAGCAGCTCGGCGGCGGCGGCGTCCTCCGCCGCGGTCGCCCCGCGCGGGGTGGTCCCCTTGATCGGCTTCGCCTCCAGCGTGCGCGCCGTGCCGCGGGCGTCGATCCGGGCATAGCGCTCCGGCGACGAGCCGGCGACGAAGGCGCGGGCGCCGGGCACGTCGTGGTGCACGTACGCCGCGTAGGGGGCGGGATTCACCCGCCACAGGCGCGTGAAGGCCTCGAGTGGTGTCAGGCTGCTGCGGGTGGTGGCGCGGTAGGTCAGGTTCACCTCGTACGAGTTGCCGGCGTGGAGGTGCTCCTGCACGGAATCGAACGCGTCGCGGTACCACTGCGGCGCGGGTTCGTGGACGGTTCCGCCGCGGTGCTGCGCGGACGTCGCGGGCAGCTCGAGGGACTCCACGTGCGACGGACGCATCCACACCGCGTCGGGCAGGATGTCGTCGGGCCGCGCCGGCAGATCGGAGCGCGCGGCATACCCGAAGTAGCCGTACCACCGGTCGTCCGGCGACCCGGCCGCGGTCTCGCCGGCGAGCACGTCGAAGATGTCGTCGCCGACCACCTCGCGCCCGCCCGCGACGTGGCGCGTGACCTCGCGGCGGCGGGCGTCGTAGGTCAGCGACACGTCGTCCGGCTCGAGCCAGGCGAGCTGCGGCCCGCCGTCACCCGCGTGAAGCCAGACGCAGCGGCCGCTCCCGGCGGCCTGCGCGATCCGGTCGGTCATGCCGCACCGAGGAAGTTCCGCACGATCGTCTCGCCGTGTTCCGTGAGGATCGACTCGGGGTGGAACTGCACTCCCGCGATCGGCAGGGCGCGATGCGCGACGCCCATCACGAGACCCGTGCGCTGGTCCGTCGCCGTGACGACGACGTCGTCGGGCAGCTCGAGGGCCGCGAGCGAGTGATAGCGGATGGCCCGGAAGCCGTCGGGGACGCCGGCGAACAGCCCCGCGCCGTCGTGGCGCACGGTCGCGTCGATGCCGTGCCCCGGGTCCACCCGCTCCACGCGTCCGCCGAACGTCGTCACGATGCCCTGCATGCCGAGGCACACCCCGAGCACCGGCTTCTCCCCCGCGCGGAGCACCTCGCGCCCGACGGCGAAGTCGTGCGGGTCGGCCGGATGGCCTGGGCCCGGCGACAGCACGATGAAGTCGTGCGCGAGCACTTCGGCCGCCGTGCACTCGTCGTGCTCGACGACACGCGGCAGCGAGCCGGTCACCCCGGCGATCAGGTGCACGAGGTTCCCCGTGTAGCTGTCGTGGTGGTCGATGACGACCACGTCGTGCGAGGGCATGGACCTATTGTGGGGCCCGCCGCACCCGCGCGACGCCCGCTACTCGGAGGCGAAGGCGCTGACGTCGCCGACGAGGCGGGTGTTGTCGGCCGGCACCGGGTCGACCGCGGCCCGCGCGACCTCGGCGGCGAACTCCGACACGTTGTACAGCTTCCCGGCCGACTCGCGACGCTGCGCGATGGCCCCGGGGTTCGCGCGCTCGAGAAGCGTGGCGGTGATCGTCCCCTCGATCATGTCGCCCGAGACGACGGTGAAGCCGATCCCCTTCTCGGCGAGCGCCGGGATGCGCTCCCGCAGGGCGTCCTCGCCCGCGCGCTTCGACAGCGCGACGGGCTCGTACTCGGGCATGGTCGGCGTCGTGCGGATGAAGTGCGCCTGGTGGCTCGTCACGAAGACCACCCGCGATCCGTCGCCGAGCAGCGGCTCGGCCGCCGTCAGCACGCCGACCTGCGCGTCGCGGTTGAGCGTGAGGGCGTAGTCCGCGGCCATTCCCGACTCCATGCCGCCCGAGGCGTTCAGGACCAGGATGTCCAGCGTGCCGAACTCGTCCTTCACGGCCGCGAACATCGCCTCGACCGACGCGGGATCGGTCAGGTCGGCGCCGACGACGAGGGCGCGGACGCCGAGCTCGCGCAGCTTGGCGGCGAGCTTCTCCGCGCGCGGCGCCTTGTTGCGGAAGTTGATGACGACGTCCGCGCCGGCCTGCGCGAAGTAGCGCACCGTGTCCGCGCCGATGCCGCGGGAGGAGCCGGTCACGAGGGCGACCTTGCCCGCCAGGGTGCCGGGGGCGATGGGCTGCGAGGGGGCGTCGGTCACGGTGTCTCCTGGAGCGGACGAGCGGATCGGGCGCGCGTCGCGAGGTCATCGCGACGCGACCCTGGGGTCTGTTCGACAGTACCAACGCGGCACCGCGGAGCCCTGTCGCGAGCCTCCAATGTCGCGGCGCTCCGGTTGTCCGTCCCGGCGTCGTCGGCCGCTGGTAGGGTGCGAGCAAGGAGGCCCCATGGACTTCGCAGTGTGGGAATTCATCGGACAGTGGGCGTGGGTCGGCTGGATCGTGCTGATCGCCCTGTTCCTCGCGATCGAAGTCATGGCGAGTGAGCTGACGTTCCTCATGCTCGCCCTCGGCTCGGCCGCGGGAATCGTGGCGGCGCTCGCCGGCGCGCCGGTCTGGCTGCAGGTGATCATCGCGGCTGTCGCTGCCGTCGCCGGTCTCACGCTGCTCCGGGCCCCGCTGCTGCGCCGGCTGCGCCGCAGCTCCGACCCGCAGAAGTTCAACGTGGATGCGCTCATCGGCCTGAACGGCATGGTGACCGAGACCGTGACGGCGATCGGCGGCCGCGTCAAACTCGCGAACGGCGACTCCTGGTCGGCGCGCGTCCAGACAGGCGGCGAGCTTCCCCCGGCCACCCCGGTCGTTGTGCAGCAGATCAACGGCGCCACGGCCATCGTGGCCCGAGCGACCGCGACGACACCGACCCCGGAGAGCTGACTCATGCCAGACATCGGAGCGATCCTGCTGTGGATCCTCGCCATCGCCGTCGTGATCTTCGTGATCACGGTGCTCGTCCAGGCGATCCGGATCGTGCCGCAGAGCGAGGCGTTCATCATCGAGCGCCTCGGCCGGTACCACCGCACCCTCTACGGCGGGCCCCACCTGCTCATGCCCATCGTCGACCGCACCCGCGCCCGCGTCGACCTCCGCGAGCAGGTGGTCTCGTTCCCGCCGCAGCAGGTCATCACCGAGGACAACCTGTCGGTCGCGGTGGACGTCGTCGTGTACTTCCGCGTCACGGATCCGCGCGCCGCGACGTACGAGATCGCCAACTACCTCGGCGCCGTCGAGCAGCTCTCGATCACGACCCTCCGCAACGTCGTCGGCGGCCTGAACCTCGAGGAGGCGCTGGTCAGCCGGGACCTGATCAACGGCAAGCTCAGCGCGACGCTCGATGAGGCGACAGGCCAGTGGGGAATCAAGGTCGGCCGCGTCGAGATCAAGGCGATCGACCCGCCGGCCACGCTGCGCGATGCGATGGAGAAGCAGATGCGCGCCGAGCGAGACCGGCGCGCCGCCATCCTCACGGCCGAGGGCCAGAAGCAGTCGCAGATCCTCGTCGCGGAAGGAGCCCGCCAGGCGGAGATCCTCAAGGCCGAGGGCGACAAGCAGGCGCAGGTGCTGCGCGCGCAGGGCGAGTCGGAGGCGATCCAGAACGTCTTCAACGCCATCCACGCCGGCGCGCCGGACGACAAGCTGCTCGCCTACCAGTACCTGCAGACGCTGCCGAAGCTCGCCGAGAGCCAGTCGAGCAAGCTGTGGATCATCCCGAGCGAGCTGACGGAGGCCCTCAAGGGCATCGCCGGCGGCTTCGGCCGCGGCACGACCCCGTCGGATCGCCCGTGACGCACCCGTACCTCACCGGAACGCCCCATCCGCGGGTGCTCGCCCACCGTGGCCTCGCCGTGCCGGGTGATCACGTCGCCGAGAACTCGTTCGCCGCCATCGCCGCCGCGCACGCCGCGGGCGCCGCGTACGTCGAGTCCGACTGCCACGTGACGGCGGACGGTCACGTTGTGCTCTTTCACGACGACACGCTCGAGCGCGTGACGGGCGACCGCCGCGCGATCGCGGAGGTCTCGCTGCGGGAGCTTGCGCAGCAGATGGAGGGTCTCGGCGGCCTCGCGACCCTCGAGCAGTCGCTCGATGCGTTCCCCGAGACGCGCTTCAACCTGGACGTCAAGGCCGGGGCAGCCGCGGTGGGCGTCGGCAGGCTCGTCGCTGAGCACGCCGACCGCGTGCTGGTGACGAGCTTCTCGGATCAGCGACGCCGGATCGCCATGGATGCGGCCCTCCCCGCGCGCCCGGCGATCTCGCCCGGTTCCCGCACGATCACGCGCATCGTCGCGGCCGTGGGCGCCGGCCTGCGACCGGTGGCGATGCGGCTGCTTCGCGGGTTCGATGCCATCCAGATCCCCGAGCGCCAGGGCGCGATCCGCGTGCTCACCCCTCGGCTCATCCGGTGGGCGCACGACGCCGGCGTCGAGGTGCACGTCTGGACCGTCAACGACCCGCAGCGGATGCGGATGCTCGTGGCGATGGGGGTCGACGGGATCGTCACGGACCGGGCGGATCTCGCGCTGGAGACCCTCACCCGCTGAGCCGCGCGGCCCATCTCTCATCACGCTGGGATTCGGCTGGGAAACCCTCACCGGAGCGCGCACTTCGGATGATGCGCACAGGCGCGAGCGTTATACCTGGGACCGACGAGAGGACCACACAATGGCAGATCGCAGCCTTCGCGGAATCCGACTCGGCGCCCAGAGCCTCCAGAGCGAGGAGGGCGTCGTTTTTATGGAGCGCACCCAGCACACGTACCACTGTGCCGCGTGTGATCGCGACACCACGCTCACCTTCGCGGCCGACGCCGAGGCCCCCCAGACCTGGGAGTGCCGCGGCTGTGGCGGCGAGGCGCTGCTGAAGATCGACGGTGGCACCGTCGAGGTCGACCACAGCGGCGACAAGGCCGCACGCACCCACTGGGACATGCTGCTCGAGCGCCGCACCCTCCCCGAGCTGGAGGAGATCCTCGCGGAGCGCCTCGAGTTCGTCCGGGCCCGCCGCGGCGCCGGCGACGAGGCGCGCGCCAAGTCGGCCTGACCGATCACACAGAGACGACGCCGGCCCATCGTGGCCGGCGTCTTCTGTTGTGATCGAACGTCAAGCACTCCCCTGCGGCTCCCATAGGCTGTGACCATGGCGAAGAGCGTGGACCGGGCCGTCGGCATCGACATCGGCGGCACCGGCATGAAGGCCGGCATCGTCGACCTCGTCGACGGTCAGCTGGTGAGCGAACGAGTGCGGATCCCCACCCCCGAGGGCGCGAAGCCGAAGGACGTCCTGGCGACGGTCCAGCAGCTGCTCGACAAGCTGGGGTCGGATGCCGACGAGCTGCCCCTGGGCATCTGCTTCCCGACGATCGTGAAGAACGGCCGCACCCTGTCGGCGGCGAACGTGTCGAAGAAGTGGATCGGCTTCGAGGCCGACCGCTTCTTCGAGGAGGGCCTCGGACGCCCGATCCACTTCGTCAACGACGCGGATGCCGCGGGCCTCGCCGAGCTCCGCTTCGGCGGCGCCAAGGACCAGCCGGGGCTCACCATCCTGACGACGCTCGGAACGGGCATCGGATCGGCGTTCCTGTTCGACGACGCGCTGGTGCCGAACACCGAGCTCGGCCACCTGCAGTGGAACGGCGACTCCATCGAGCGCTACGCAGCCCCGACCGCGCGCGAGCGCGAGAACCTGTCGTGGGAGGAGTGGGCGGGTCGCCTGCAGGAGTTCTACGACCACGTGGAGTTCCTCTTCTCCCCCGACCTCATCTTGGTCGGCGGCGGCGTGTCGAAGAACCCCGAGAAGTTCATGCCGATGCTGAAGACCCGCGCCGAGATGCGGATCGCGACGCACGCGAACAACGCCGGCATCATCGGCGCCGCGTCGCTGTCCCTCTGACCCCGTAAGCCGCACGCGCCCGGATCCGACTGGATCCGGGCGCGTCTTCGTTCACGGCTGAGGCGAATGGGCCGGCCTGTACGCCGGGTTCTGTTCCGGGGCTTTCGCCCCTTCGACGACCATCTCTCTCGGCGACACGTTGCCGTGCCGCTCTAGCGACCTACCCGGGGACTCGGCGGGCCGCTTCGACGTCCCCTGTCTGGTCTTGCTCCGGGCGAGGTTTACCGAGCGGATCGCGTCACCGCGACCCCTGGTGGTCTCTTACACCACCGTTTCACCCTTACCGGGCGCCCTTTCGGGTGCCCGGCGGTCTGCTTTCTGTGGCACTGTCTCGCGGATCGCTCCGGGTGGGTGTTACCCACCGCCCTGCCCTGTGGAGCCCGGACGTTCCTCGGCGCGCGGCGGCGAACCGCCCGCGACGCGGTCGTCCGGCCGACCCATTCGCATCCGCCAGTCTACGTCGCCGAGATCGGAGGATCCCGCCGGTCACTCCTTGGCGGCGCTGTCGGAGATGCGCAGGTCGAGCGGGAAGTCGATGGGGAACGAGCCGAACAGCAGGCGGCCGGCCGCCGCGGCAGATTCGCGCAGGGCCTCGGCTGCGGCTTCGGCCTGTTCGGCCGGGGCGTGGATCAGCACCTCGTCGTGGAGGAAGAACGCAAGGTGCGCGCGCCGCGCGAAAGCCGGCCCCGAGGCCGGCGCGGCGTCGGCCGGCGCCACAGGCGGCAGCTGCGCCAGCCGCAGCCGCAGATCGGCGAGCCACGCCAGCGCCCACTCCGCCGCGGTCCCCTGCACGATGTAGTTGCGGGTGAAGCGCCCGCGGTCGCGCGCGATGCGACGCGCGCGGTTCTCATCCGCCGCCGACGCACCGGGACGCGAGGCGCGCTCCTGAGCCGAGCGCCAGGCCTCGTCCGGCCCCGGACTCGTGCGGCCGAGCCAGGTGGCGACGACCCCGCCGTCCTCCCCCGTTCGCGCAGCCGCGTCCACCATCCCCATCGCCCGCGGGTAGGCCCGGCGCAGACGCGGGACGAGCCGGCCCGAGTCGCCGGTGGTGGCGCCGTACATCGCACCGAGCACGGCGAGCTTCGCCTCGGCGCGCGTGCTGACCGCGCCGTCCGCGACGATGCCCTCGTAGAGATCGCGCCCGCGCGCGGCATCCGCCATCCTGTCGTCCCGCGACATCGCGGCGAGCACACGCGGCTCGAGCTGGGCGACGTCCGCGCCGACGATGCGCCACCCCGGATCGGCGCGCAGCGCCCCGCGGATCTGACGGGGCAGCTGCAGCGCGCCGCCTCCCGAGGACGCCCATCGGCCGGTCACGACCCCGCCCGGCACGAAGACCGGACGGAACCGCCCGTCGTTCACCCACTCGTCCAGCCAGGCCCAGCCGTTGGCCGTCAGCAGCCGTGCGAGGCGCTTGTACTCGAGCAGCGGAGGGATCGCGGGGTGCGCGATCTCACGCAGCTCCCACTTGCTCGTCGAGTCCACGAGGATTCCCGCGCTGTGCAGTGCGCGTAGCAGGCGCGGCGGCGAATCGAGCGAGGCGGCCGGGTCGTCGAGCGCCTCGCGCACCTCGGCGGCGAGACGCGCCATGTGATCGGGCACGCCGCCGGCCCGACGGGCGCCCAGCACCTCGGTCAGGATGCGGCGGTGATGCTCGGCGTCCCACGGCACCCCGGCGACGCGCATCTCGGCGGCCACGAGCGCGCCGGCCGACTCGGCGGCGAGAAGCAGGCGCATCCTGCCGGGGTCCGGCGCGAGTGGCACCGCCGCGTCTTGGCGGTCGAGCTCGGCGAGCACCTCGGCGATGTCGTCGCGCCCTCTCTCGGATCCCGTGCGATCCAGCGCGAACAGCGCGTCGTCATCCGGGCCCTCGGCCGTGCCGATCCCGTCCCATTCCGTCGCCGCGCGCAGGGCGGATGCGCTCGGCGCCGCCTCGCGCAGGATCGCGTGCGAGAGCCGAAGGTCGTGGCAGCGCACGACGCGGACGCCGGCCGCCAGGAGCTTCGGGTACCACTCGGTCGTGCTCGACCACACCCAGCGGATGGCGCGGCCCGCGTATGCGGCCTCCGCTTCCCGCGCGGCGACCCAGGCGGGCAGCTCTGCCGCCGTCAGCGGCCGGCGGCCCCGCTCCCCCTCGCGGGCGAGCACGAGCGCCACGATGCCGCCGCCCGCGGTGCGCCCGAGGGCGATGCGATCCGCGTGTGCCCACGGCGAGGCGTCCGCCGGTTCAGAGGAGGAAGTCACCGCCCACGGCCTCGGGTGCAGGGGCGGGCACGCCGCCGTCGAGATCGCGGCGGAAGCTCGCTCGCGCATCCATCGCCTCGTTGGCGGCGGCGTCCGCCAGGCGGTTGTCGTTGCGCGGGACCCACTCGAAGGTGACCGTCCGCCCTGCCGCCAGCTCGCGCGCGCGGCGGGCGAGCGTCTGCATGTCGGGGTGCTTGATCTTCCAGCGGCCGGTCATCTGCTCGACGACGAGCTTCGAATCCATCCTCACGTGGATGGCCGCAGGGTCGCGATCGAGCGCCGCCTGGATCCCGGCGATCATCCCGTTGTACTCGGCGACGTTGTTCGTCGCGATGCCGACGTAGACGCCGACCTCGGTGAGCACCGCTCCGGTGGCCGGGTCGATCACCACCGCGCCGCCGGCAGCCGTGCCGGGGTTGCCGCGCGAGCCGCCGTCGGCCTCGACGATGAGGGCTCCGGTCACAGACCGGACTCCGCGGTGCGCACCATGATGCCGCCGCACTCGGGGCACAGCGCGACCTCGTCGTCCGGGGTCGATCGGAGGACCGCGAGGTCGCTGGGCGAGAGGGTCATGTTGCAGGCGCCGCACATGCCGCGCGTGAACACGGCGGTGCCCGTGCCGCGCGACGCGAGCCGCTCATAGAGGGCGAGAAGGTCGGCGGGGGTGCGCCCGGCAACCGCTGCGCGGTCGCGCGTCAGGGTGGCGAGGTCGGCCGTCGCCTGCGCCACGATTCCCTTCGCCTCGGTGCTCAGGCGCTGGCCCTCGGACGTGACCTCGTCGAGGAGCGCCTGCTGCTCGGCGGCGGCCGCCTCGGCGGCTTCGAGCTTCTCCATCACCTCGAGCTCGGCGTCCTCGAGGTCACTGCGGCGCTTCTCGAGGCTGGCGATCTCGTGCTCGAGCCCCTGGGCGTCCTTCGGGCTGCTGGTGGCGGCGAGACGCTCCACATCCCGCGCCCGACGCGCGGACACGACGGCGACGTCGCCTTCGATGCGCTTCAGCTCCGCGCGCAGGTCGTCGCGCGCTCCCGCCTTCTCCGCGAGCTCGCGGCCGAGGGTCGTGCGCCGGGCGATCAGCTCCTGCACGCGTGCCGCCTGGGGCGGGTTCTTGCGCGCGGACTCCGCCTGCGCGATGCGGCGGTCGATGTCGACGACGTCGAGCAGGAGGAGCTGGTCTGCGGGGCTGGCTTTCACCCTTCCAACCTACCCCGGCACCCGCCCGCCGCACGGGCGGAGGTTGCCCGATGAGCGGCGCGTCCGCAACCCCCGTGCGCCCGCCGCCCGAGACTCGTAACGTCGCCCGTGGACGCTGACCGACGCGCACGACGGAGGATCCGATGACACGTTTCGGCTACACCCTGATGACCGAGCAGAGCGGACCGCGCGCGCTCGTCCGCTACGCCCAGCAGGCGGAGGATCTCGGCTTCGACTTCGAGGTCTCGAGCGACCACTACTCCCCCTGGCTCACCAGCCAGGGGCACTCCCCTTACGCCTGGAGCGTGCTGGGCGCGGTCTCGCAGGTGACCTCCCGCGTGGACCTGATGACCTACGTCACCTGCCCGACGATGCGGTACCACCCGGCGGTCGTGGCGCAGAAGGCGGCGACGATGCAGCTTCTGTCCGAGGGGCGCTTCACCCTCGGCCTCGGGTCCGGGGAGAGCCTCAACGAGCACGTCGTCGGCGAGGGGTGGCCGGGGGTCGACCAGCGACAGGACATGCTCGTCGAGGCGATCGAGATCATCCGCGCGCTGCACACCGGCGACCTCGTCACCTATGACGGCGCGTACTTCCGCGTCGACTCGGCGCGGGTCTGGGACGCCCCGGACGGCGGGGTCCCGCTGGGAGTCGCGGTGTCGGGCGACAGCTCGCTGTCGAAGCTCGCGCCCCTGGGCGATCACCTGATCGCGGTGCAGCCGGAGGCGCAGCTGGTCACGGGGTGGGATGAGAAGCACGAGGGCGAGTCGCGCAAGATCGGCCAGGTGCCGATCAGCTGGGATCCGGATCCGGATGCGGCCGTCGCCCGCGCTCACGATGAGTTCCGCTGGTTCGGCGGTGGGTGGGCGGTCAATGCCGACCTGCCGACCCCGGCCGGGTTCGCGGCGGCGAGTCAGTTCGTCCGGCCGGAGGACGTCGCGGCGTCGATCCCGTGCGGACCGGATCTGGACGCGCTCGCGGAGGGCGTGCGTCCGTTCCTCGACGCCGGGTTCACCGACATCGCGATCGTGCAGATCGGCGACGAGAAGCAGCAGCAGTTCCTCGACGAGGCGGCGGGCCCCCTGCTCGAGCGCCTGCGCGCGCTCTGAGCTCGGCCCGTCGTCGCGGAGTCGTCGCAACCGCTATAACCGGGCTATCGCCCGGGCGGTGGAGGCGGTCGCGTCGGACAGCTCCCGCCAGATCTCGTACGCGCCGTCGTAGCGCGCGACCAGCGCCGGGTCGGGGTCGATGGTCTCGCCCTCGGATACGAAGCGTGTGACATCGGCCCACCCGCGCACCGCACCGACTCCGACCGCCGCGGCGACGGCGGCTCCGAGACTCGCGCCCGGATGACCGAGCACGGTTCGCAACGGCACGCCCATGACCGACGCGTGGATCGTCTTCCACAGTCGCGACGTCGCCCCGCCGTTCGTGACCGTGGCTCGATCGAGGGCCAGCCCGGCGTCGCGCATCGCGTCGGCGTTGTGGCGGAAGCCGAAAGCGATGCCCTCGAGTGCCGAGCGATAGAGGTCGACGCGGTCGTGTCCCAAGTGGATCCCGGCGAAGACGCCCCGTAGATCCGGGTCATTGAGCGGGCTCTTCTCGCCGAGGAAGTAGGGAAGGCAGAGGATTTCCGCCGCCCGGCGCCCGCTTGCCTCGGCATCCATCGCGGCGAGGTCTGTCGCACCGATGAGTGTCTGGATCCAGCGCACGAGGCTTCCGCTCGTCGCCATGCAGCCGTTCGGCAGCCACAGCCCGTCGACGGGATGCGCGTCGAGATAGAACCGGGCATCGACGAGCGGCGTACGCGACACGGAGAGGATGTCGCCCGCTCCCCCGAGCTTGAGCAGCCAGTCGCCCTCCGCCGCCAGCCCGGCCGCATAGGCGGACAGCACGTGGTCGGCTCCGCCGACCACGAGGGCCACCTCCGAGGACAGACCGACCCGAGCAGCGATGGACGGGTTCAGTGTGCCGACGACCTGACCCGGCTCAGCGACGGTAGGCACCCGATCGCCCACGCCGACGACTCGGTGAGCGGGAAGGAAGGAGTCCCCGCCGACGGTGGACAGGCCTGCCTCCAGTGCCCAGTTGCGCTCGACGTGGGGTTGAGCTCCGAGCGCCAGCAGCAGCCAGTCGTACGAGCCCATGACGTGCTCGGTTCGCTCCCAGATCTCAGGCTCGTGTCGCGCGAGCCAGAGGGCAGTGGGCGCTACGGACTGTTGCGTGACGGGCGAGCCGGTGTTGAGGAGCGGTTCATCCTGCGCCAGCGACCGTGCGAGCTCCTCGACTTCACGCGATGCGCGGGCGTCGTTCTGCAGTATTGCCGGGCGCAGCGCATGGCCGGACACATCCACGCCTACGACAGCGGGAACCATCCCCGTCGTGGCGACGGCCACGACGTCGGAGGGGGTGACGGCTGGTGAGTGCGTCAGGGCGCCGAGAACTTCGATGACGTTGGTGAGCCACTGGCTCGTCGATGCCTCGGCCCAGCCCGGCCGCGGCGACCACAGCGTGTTCGCACGGGTCTCCTGTGCGAGGAGTCCGCGGTCGGGGTGAAGGGCGACGGCTTTGACGCCGGTCGTGCCGATGTCTAGGCCGATAGTCACCTGTGCCATTCCTGCACCTTTCCGGTCCCGTTTCCGTTGAGCGCCTCGTTCCTCAGCGTGCCGGCGCCTTGGCGGCGTCGACGAATGCCCTCGCCCGGGAAGGGTCGACCGGATTCCATGTGCGCCCGTCCACCTTGAGCGACGAGCCGACGATGCAGCCGTCGGCGATGGCCAACATGGAGGCGATCGTGTCGGCCTGGGCTCCCGTGTTCAGCAGCACCGGGACGTCCGACGGTACGGCCTCGCGCACCTCGCGCAGCACCGACTGGTCAGGTCCGGCGCCGGCCATCGGACCCGACACGAGGATCCCGTCGGCCAGGCTCGACACGACGGTGCTCTTGGCGATCTGGGCGAAGCTGCGGCCGCCGAGCGGTGAGGCGAACTCCGGGGCGATGTTCATGAGGATGGCGATGTCGTCGCCGCCGAGCCGCCGCCGTTCGCGCAGGGTGGCCGCCGCGTCGGTGTTCCAGAGGCCCATGTCTGACTCCCAGACGCCAGTCACGACTTCACGGAGGAAGCTCGCCCCCGTGGCGACCGCGGTCGCCAGAGCGACGCTCGGGTCCCAGAGGAAGTCGACGCCGAACGGGACGGAAACCGGGCGACACTCCGCAACGACGCGGGTCAACACCGCCGCCGACTCCGGCCCCGCCTTCAACTGGTACGGCCGGTCGTTCTCATTGCAGAACATCACAGCGTCGAAGCCCGCGTCGATGAGCACCTCCACGTCCCTCCGCACCGAGTCGACGATGCCCTGAACGCCAGCCGCGGCGTCGTAGAGCGGCGTGCCGGGCAGCGCGGGCAGGTGGGCCATGGCGATGAGCGGCTTGTCGATGCCGGCGAAGATCGTAGCGAAGCGGGTCATGCGGTCTCTCCTCGTGAAGCGATGGGGTGGGGCGCGGGAACGACGACGACGTCGGCGCCACCGGCTCTTGCTGCGACGACGGTGGGGTGGTCTGACGAGGCGTCGGTGACGAGGGTCGACACCACCGTCAACGGGGCGACCGTGACCAGGTGGACGCGGCCGAGCTTCGCGGCCTCGACGCCGACGATCACGCGAGTCGATGCCCGTACAGCGGCCTGTTTCACGCTCGCCTCCTGCGGGTGGTACTCGGTCAGGCCGCGCTCGGCGTCGACGCCGGCTACCCCCGCGATGTAGGTGTCGCAGTTGTAGCGGCCGATCATCTGCTCGGCGTCGGGCCCGATAAGGCTCAGCTCACCGGGCCGCACCAGGCCGCCGATGAGCAGCACCTGTGTGTCCGGCTCGTCGGCCAACTCCTGAGCGACTCCGATGCTCGGCGTGAGGACGGTCAGACGGAGACCCCTGCCCCGGACGGCGCGAGCGATGGCGAGCACGGTGCTGCCGCTGTCGAAGAGCACGGTCTCCCCTGGTCGCAACAGCGCTGCCACCTCCTCGGCGATGTGCTCCTTGCTGTCCGCTGCCCGGCCGGCGCGCAAGCCGTAGGAGGGCTCGAATGCCGTACCGCTGAGCGCGATGGCTCCGCCGGAGACCCTGCGCACGATTCCCTGTGTCTGGAGCGCCTCAATGTCCCGGCGGATGGTCATCTCAGAGACCCCGAAGGACTCTGCCAGCTCGACGAAGGACACCTCGCCGGTTCGAATCACCTGCTCTTCGATCGCCGTGCGACGCTGTGCGACATCCATCAGCGCGTCCTCTTCGACTCGGCGGCGCGCATACGCCGAAGAAGAGTGTCGTAGTCGCGCTGCTGCTGCGCCAGCGCCGCTGGCACGTCGAGTGTGCCCACGGCGCGGTCCCGCATCAGCCATCGGCCGCCCACCATGGCGGACCCGACCGAGGCTCCGGAGGTGCAGTACACCAGCGCCGACTCGAGGCTCTGGGCGCCCACGGGTCCGCGATACACCTCGTCGACCGGAATCGCGATCAGGTCCGCGACCGCGCCGGGCACCAGCCGCCCGTCGTCGGGGCCCCCGTCAAGGGCACGGTGGCCGCCGACCGTCGCGATGGCGAGGATCTCCCGAGAGGTGACCTGGTTCGGGACCTTCGAGGCGAACGTCGCCAGCTTCCCGAGTGTCCGCATCTCCTCGAAGAGGTCGGCGGTCGTATTGTTGCACGGGTTGTCCGAGCCGATCGCGACGTTGACGCCGGCGTCGAGCGCCTCACGGACGGGCGCGGCCGGGGCTCCGCTGACCATCGCGACGGACGGGATGATCGAGATCGTCGCCCTGGTTCCCGACAGTATCGGCAACTGCTCGGCCGGCAGGGTGTTGCAGTGGGCAAGGATCAGGGGGAGCTCGAGGAGGCCGAGGTCCTTCATGACCGCGAGCGCCGGACGGCCGTACTCGGCGAGGCAGTGCTCGTCCTCCTCGCTGGAGGTCGAGAAGTGCGCGTGCAGGCCCACCCCGAAGCGCTCCGCCATCTCGACCTCAGCCCGGATCGCTTCCGGCTGGTTGTCGACGAAGAAGGCGTGCGGGCCGACCCAGCCACGGACGAGCGGGTCGTCGAGCGAACTCGCGATGAACGCGGCTGTTGCCGCGAGCTCGCGGGCACGGGCATCGTCGTCCCCGAGCTCGACGATGCCCCAGGCGATGCGAGCGCGCAGCCCGGACTCGACGACGGTCGGCATGATCTGGTCGGCGTAGAAGTATTGGTCGGCGAACGCCGTGGTGCCGTGCCGGATCATGTCGGCGCAGGACACCGCGACCGATGCGCGAACCATGTCCGGGGTGAGGTGCGCCTCGCGGCTTCGGAGGGTCCCGAGGAAGCCCGCCATGGTCAGCAGGGAGACCCCTTCCGCCACCCCGCGCATCAACGACATGGGTGTGTGGGCGTGCGAGTTGACGAGGCCGGGCATCACGATCGCCTCGCCCAGGTCGGTGACGCCCGTCCCGGATGGCCGGGGACCCGTCACCGCGGCCGTCGAGACGATGCGGCCCTCGTTGACCTCGATCACACCGGGTGAGAGTACTGTGCCCTCCGCATCGCCGGTCCAGACGTGGTCGGCGACGATGAGCTCGGTCACAGGCGGTCCTCCTGTCTGATTGGGTACGTGTCGAGGCTCGCGCCTCGGGTGCTTGCAGTGTCGACGGCTGGAGGCCCGGGGACGGCAGCGGATCCGGAAGCCTCGGTGGCTGGATCGAGTGATCCGCCGGTCATCAGCCGGCCGAGCCGATCACGGTCGACGTCGGCGCGGTCGTACGGGCCCAGCAGTGCCCCGTCATACATCACGGCCACTCGGTCGGAGAGGGCGAGGACCTCCTCCAGCTCGGTGGACACGAGCAGGACGGCGCTGCCCTCCGCTCGCGCAGCCGAGAGGGACCGGTGCACGAACTCGATGCTGCCGACGTCGAGTCCGCGTGTGGGCTGGTTGGCGAGCACCACCTTGGGGCTCCCGCTCAACTCGCGCCCGATGACCACCTTCTGAAGATTGCCGCCAGAGAGCGATCCGACGACGCGGGAAGGCGCTCCCCCACGGACCTCATAGGCGGCGATCAGCTGCTCGGCGAAGCGACGCCGCTCACGGCGACGGATGACGCCGCGGCGGGAGAAGCGGGGCGACCGGAACGAGGTGCTGACGGCGTTCTCCTCGAGTGTGGCCTGCAGGTTGAGCCCGACATTCATGCGGTCTGCGGCGATGTGGGCGACTCCCACGCCGCGCACCTGAGCGGGTGAACGGTGGGTGATGTCGGTCCCGTTCAGCCGGATCCATCCTGACGCCGGCGGCTGGAGTGCGGCCACCGCTTCGACCAGCTCGTCCTGCCCGTTGCCGCTGACGCCCGCGATGCCGAGGATCTCTCCGGCGCGCACCTCGAGTCGGACGTCGTGCAGGCCAGGGCTGCCCTCTGCGGTGGGCGGAGCCGAGACGGCGTCGAGCTCGAGCAGGACCTCTCCCGGCACCGCCTCGCTCCGATCAGTCGCGAGCAGCACCTCGCGCCCCACCATGAGGCGAGCGAGATCGGCGTCCGAGGCCTCTCCACGGGCCAGGTTGCCCACTACCCGGCCGCGACGCATCACGACGATGCGGTCGGCGACCGACTGGACCTCGGGAAGCTTGTGGGAGATGAACACGACCGAACGACCCGATGCTGCGAGCGAACGCACCAGTACGAGCAGGTCGTCGGCCTCGCTAGGGGTGAGGACGGCCGTCGGCTCGTCGAGGATGAGCAGCCGAGCGTCCGCGGCCAGGGCCTTGAGGATCTCAACCCGCTGTTGTGCGCCGACCGGCAGATCGCGGACCAGCCGACCGGGATCGATAGCGAAGCCCATCTCGGCCGCGAGCTCCGCCACCCGCCGCTCGGCAGCGGCATTGTCGAACAGTCCGAAGCGCACCGGCTCTCGTCCCAGGAGCACGTTCTGCGCCACGGTGAAGGAGGGCACGAGCGCGAAGTGCTGATGCACCATGCCAAGGCCATGGCGGATGGCATCCTGCTGGCTGTGGATGGCCACTTCCCGGCCGTCGATGAGCACGGAGCCCGCGTCCGGAGAGTGCACCCCGAAGAGGAGGTTCATGAGGGTGGTCTTGCCCGTGCCGTTCTCGCCGATGAGGGCGAGGACTTCACCTGCCGCCACCTCAAGCGAGACGTCGGCGACTGCGAGCACGCCGGACGCGGCGAAGTACTTCCGCAGCGCGCGGATCTCGAGCCGGGGCATCTCGCCCGAAGTGGAGGTCATCGATGTGTCCTGTCGAGTCGACCGACGGTCAGCCGGTGAGGCCCACCGAGGCGCAGGCGTCGCTCGTCGGATCGTTGAGAGCGTCGCAGATCTCGAGCTCGCCCTCGAGGATCTGCTGCTGCAGGCCTTCCACCTCGGTGACCAGGTCGGGGACCATGCCCGCAAGCTCTTCGGGGCCCTCGTCCTGGAAGACGGTGGAGCCGTCGGTCCAGGAGAGGCCGGTGACGCCCTCAGCCATGCCGGCGGCCACGAAGCCCGACTCGAACTGATCGTTCATGGCGGCCTCGATGAGGTTGTAAGTCGTCTGGTCCACCCGCTTCACGACCGAGACGATCACGGCGCCGGGGGCGTTGCCGTCCTGGTTCGAGTCGACGCCGATCGCGTAGGCGCCCTCCTGGGTTGCTGCGGTGAAGACGCCTTGACCACTCAGGCCGGCGACCCCGAACACGATGTCGTTGCCACCCTGGTAGAGCGCCAGCGCGGCCTCTTGGCCGACGGACGGGTCGGAGAACTCGCCGTTCAGGTAGCTCGGGGTGACCGTGCAATCCGGGCATGCGGCCAGCACGCCCTGCTTGTAGCCGTAGTAGAACTGGTTGAGCCCGGGGTTGTCGATTCCCAGTACGGCGCCGACCTTCTTCGTCTGGGTCATGCTTCCTGCCACGAAGCCGCCGAGGAAGCTGCTCTCGTGAACGTTGATGGAGAACGCCTGCACGTTCTCCGGCAGCTCGTCGACGAAGATGTCGCTCGGAACGCCGAACAGCTGGTTAGGGTTCTCGTTCGCCACAGCCAGCAGCGAGTCGGGGTCGAGACCCGGAGCGATGATGATGTTCGGCTGCGTGGCGACGGTCGAGCGGATGACGCCCTCCTGCTGCGAGACCGACTCAGCCTCCACGACCCGGCCGGTGACGCCGAGCTCCGCCTCGGCGAGCTGCGTTCCCGCGATGGCAGAGTCGATGAATCCGCCGTCCCCGGCGGCGCCCGGGGTGATGAGCGCATAGGTGAAGGTGTTCTCGTCGCCCGACCCGACTGCATCGGTCGAGGCCCCGCCGGAGCACCCGGCGAGAAGCGCGGTGGCCGCGAGGGCGGCGAGGGAGGTGAGTCCTATCCGGTGCCGTGTCATGAGGTCTCCTTGAGTTCCTGGTTCGTGGTGGTTGTCGGTGCCGAAGGTGCGACGGGAGCAGGTGGACCAGGATCCCGGCGTCGCCCGAGTGGGATACGGCTGCTCCGTCTCCACAGTCGAGCGAAGGAGCCGCGCGACTTCGCGCGAAGCCCGACCAACACGAGAGCGACGAACGCCGCTCCCTGCGGGAGGAACTGGGTGACGTTCGGGGGGATATCGAACGCCTGGAGGCGGATGCTCGCGGCGCTTGCGAATCCGAACACGGCGGCCGCTGGCACGACGAAGGCCGGCCGGTTGAAGGCGAGTAGCGCGGCCGTGATGCCGATCCACCCCCGGTCGCCGCTCATGTTGCGCGTGAAGAGGCCGAGATCGCCGACCGAGAGGAATGCGCCGCCGATGCCGGCGCAGATACCCGCGACGAGCAGTGTGACGGCCTGGGTCCAGCCGATCCGGATGCCGGCTGAAGCTGCGGCGATGGGCGCTTCGCCGACGGCGAGAAGGTGACGGCCGCTTCGCGTCCGGAAATAGATTCCGACGAGGATCGCGGCGATGAGCGAGAGGTACACCAGCCAGTTGAGCCGGTCGAGAACCGGACCGATGAAGGGCAGCTCCGAGAGGAATGGGATCGTCGCGGGTGGTATCCGCTCGAGGCCGGCCGGATGGAACGTGCCCACCCCGCCGAAGTAGGACCGCATCAGATACACGGTCAGCTGGAGGACGAGGATGTTGAGACCGATGGCGAGGACGACGAGGTCGACGCCGAGGCGATTGGCGCCGGCCATGATGAGGCCGATGGTCGCTCCCGTCAGGGCACCGGCGAGCACGCCGATCAGGTTGTCGCCGGTGGCCGCCGCGGCGAGGATGCCGACGAAGGCCCCGGCGAGCATCTTCGACTCGATGGCCAGGTTGAGGACGCCCGCCCGGGCGCTGAGCAGCGATGCGATGGCGCAGAACAGGATCGGCGTGGTGAGACGTATCCCGCTGTTGAGGAAATCGGCAAGGGCGTTCATGCGACATCGACCGCCGTCCTGTCAGCTGGTTGCTCAAGCCCCTTGCGGGAATCGATCGCGCGGTTCGCGCGCCGTCGAGACAACCACCGCTCCCATCGGGTGAGCAGCGGCGCCTGGGCCGCAATGAACACGATCATGAGGGCGAGAACGGTGGAGCCGATCTCACGCGGCACGCCGAGGACGATCTGCAGCCCGTTGACGGCGCCCACGGTGATTCCGGCGTAGAGGATCCCGAGAAGGCCCGCGCCGATGGCAGTCGTGCCGCTGAGGATGGCTGCGGTCAGGCCGGTGAAGCCAGTTCCATCCGAGAACCCTTCGATGACCCGGTAGTTCGTGCCGAGCACCTGGACACCCCCGCCGAGGCCGGCCAAGGCGCCGCCGAGGAGTCCCGCCCGGATCACGCTCGCAGCGCTCGACATCCCGGAGTAGCGAGCGAAGGCGGTCGCCTCCCCTGACATCCGCTGCTCGTAACCGGCGGTGGTGCGACCGAGGAAGAACCACACCGCGGCCACGGCGAGGACGGCGATCACGAAGGCGAGACCGAACTTCGTCGAGATGTCGAACAGCGGCAGGCGTGCCTCGTCGCGGACGACGTGGGTGTAGCCGACGGTGCTCGCCTCTGCGCGCAGCGGGTAGTTGACGAGGAAGTCGAGGAGGAGGCCTGCGATGGCGTTGAGGACGATGGTGATGATGAGCTCGTTGACGCCGAGGAAGATTTTGAGGATCGCGGGGATGACGCCCCAGAGCGCCCCGATCAGGGCCGCTGCCGCGAGGCTCGCCACGGGTGCGACGCCGGCGGGAAGCGGCAGCAGGTACCCGGCGACGGCGCCCGCGAGCCCTCCGAGCGCGTACTGCCCCTCCTGGCCGATGCTGAAGAGCCCGGTGCGGAGGGATACCACGGCGCCGAGTGCGCACAGGATGATCGGCGAGGAAAGCGCGAGTGTTCCGCCGAGGTTGCAGTAGCCGGGGTTGCAGCTGAAGCCGGCCTGCACCACCGTGCTCGCCGCGGCGAACGGCGACTCCCCGAGCATCGCGACGAGAACGCCCCCGACGATGAGCGCGGCGAGGATGGCGAGGACCGGCAGGCCGACGCGACGGAGGCTGCTCTCGATCGCGTCGCGGTCCATCGTGCTCCTGCTCTGTTCGGTCCCAAGAACGGGACCACCCCAGCTTGGAACGCCGTTGTTACCGATTCACGCGAAGCGAGTTTCCTTGGTGTTACAAATTCACAGGCGATCCAGGGCTCGACCCGTCCATCCACGCGGCAGCACCGACCCACGGAGGCAAGCTGTCCGCGGACAGGAAGGGGTGAAGCCCGCTGACGTGGCGGTCTTGAGCATCCAATGTGTGGTGGGCCCTGCCGGGATCGAACCGACGACACCCTGGGTGTAAACCAGGTGCTCTACCAGCTGAGCTAAAGGCCCGTCCTCCGAGTCTACGGGCGCGCCTCAGCCGATGCGGACCTCGTCGCCCACCCGGATGACGCCACCCCCATCGGCGGGCAGCAGCAGGATGCCGAGGGTCGGCGCGTCCTGCCCGATGTCGCGCGTGAGCGTCTGCAGCAGTCGCGCGTCGCGCTCCCCCGTGTCCGGATTCGCGTGCACCGCGACGCAGCGCCCGATCGGCTGCTGCACCTCGAACGCCACGTCGCCGATGGTGACGCGCCCGGTCCATCCGAGTTCGGCCCACGCCGCGACGCCGTCGAGCACGACGTTCGAGCGGAACCGTCGGTCGTCGACCCGCGCATCCGTGATCGCATCCAGCGCGGCGACGGACGCGCTTCCGTGCAGCGAGACGTAGCCGCGCGGGCGGTCCTGGAACCGCGACGCCACGCCATCACCCACGAGGCGCAGCGGCAGGCGTCCCTCGGCGCGGAGGCGACGGCCGTCCGGCGTGCCCAGCACATAGGCGGTGACGGCGTCCGTGAGACGCTCGCGGCCCTCCTCGTCGAGGCCCTCATCTGCCAGCACGTCGTCTCCCAGGGCCACGCGCACGCGCTGCCCCGCGGCGTCGTACGTCACCCCCAGCCGGGCGAGCCCCGGGAAGTCGACGAGCGCGAGCCCGCGGGTCTTGGGCCAGTAGTCGAGCCCGTCGCGGTCTTCCGGCACCGCCGAGTCGGCGAACCGGAACGCGAGCACCCGGTCGCCCTCGACGCGCTCGTCCGGGCCGACCGTGAGCGTTTCGCGGGGCTCAGGCGTGAAGCCCTTCAGCGGATAGCGGAACAGGGCTCTCACGTGCGGCACCCGTCCATCCTGCACCCTTGCGGGGTCTAGGCTGAGAGGCGATCACGCGTGCGCTCGGACCCATCGGCGCGCGCGCAGGCATGTACGCGAGGCACGACCTGCCCCGCTCGACGAAAGGGAATCCGGTGGCTGTACACGACCAGGATCCGTACTCGCAGGGACCGCAGGACAGCGATCCGGAAGAGACCAGCGAGTGGCAGCAGTCGCTGGATGAGCTCGTCGACGCGAAGGGTCATCAGCGGGGTCGCGAGATCATGCTGAGCCTGCTGAAGCGGTCGAAGGATCTGCACCTGGGCGTGCCGATGGTGCCGACCACCGACTACGTCAACACCATCGCGCCCGAGGACGAGCCCGGCTTCCCCGGCGACGAGGAGCTCGAGCGTCGCTATCGTTCCTGGATCCGGTGGAACGCGGCCCTCACGGTGCACCGCGCGCAGCGGCCCGGCATCGGCGTCGGCGGCCACATCTCCACCTACGCGTCGTCCGCCTCGCTCTACGAGATCGGCTTCAACCACTTCTTCCGCGGCCAGGACCACCCGTCCGGCGGCGACCAGATCTTCGTCCAGGGACACGCCTCCCCCGGACCGTACGCCCGCGCGTTCCTCGAGGGACGCCTCACCGAGGCGCAGCTCGACGGCTTCCGTCAGGAGAAGTCGGCCGGCGCGAACGGCATCCCGTCGTACCCGCACCCGCGGCTCATGCCCGAGTTCTGGCAGTTCCCGACCGTCTCGATGGGACTCGGCCCGATCAACGCCATCTACCAGGCGATGACGAACAAGTACCTCGCCAACCGCGGCATCAAGGACACGGCCGACAGCCACGTCTGGGCGTTCCTCGGCGACGGCGAGATGGACGAGGTCGAGAGCCGCGGCCAGCTGCAGGTCGCGGCCAACGAGGGCCTCGACAACCTCACGTTCGTCGTCAACGCGAACCTCCAGCGCCTCGACGGCCCGGTGCGCGGCAACGGCAAGATCATCCAGGAGCTCGAGAGCTTCTTCCGCGGCGCCGGCTGGAACGTCATCAAGGTCATCTGGGGCCGCGAGTGGGACGACCTGCTCGCGCGCGACAAGGACGGCGCGCTGCGCAACCTGATGAACGTGACGCCGGACGGCGACTTCCAGACGTACAAGACCGAGTCCGGCGCGTACGTCCGTGAGAACTTCTTCGGCCGCGACCCGCGCGCGCTCGAGCTGGTCAAGGACTACTCCGACGACCAGATCTGGGGTCTGCGCCGCGGTGGTCACGACTACCGCAAGGTCTACGCGGCCTTCAAGGCGGCCCAGGAGCACAAGGGCCAGCCGACCGCCATCATCGCCCACACCATCAAGGGCTACGGCCTCGGGCCGCACTTCGAGGGCCGCAACGCGACCCACCAGATGAAGAAGATGACGCTGGACGACCTCAAGCTGTTCCGCGACACGATGCACATCCCCGTCACGGACAAGCAGCTCGAGGACGACCCGTACCGCCCGCCGTACTACCACCCGGGTGAGAACGACGAGACGATCCAGTACATGCTCGAGCGCCGCCGCGCGCTGGGCGGCTTCCTCCCGGAGCGCCGCAGCAAGTACACCCAGATCCCTCTTCCGCAGGACAAGGACTACGCCCTGATGAAGAAGGGCTCCGGCACGCAGGAGATCGCCACCACCATGGCGTTCGTGCGTCTCGTGAAGGACCTGCTGCGCGTCGACGGGTTCGGCAACCGCATCGTGCCGATCATCCCGGATGAGGCGCGCACGTTCGGCATGGACTCGTACTTCCCGACCGCGAAGATCTACAACCCCCACGGCCAGAACTACACCTCGGTCGACCGCGCGCTCCTCCTCGCCTACAAGGAGAGCCCGCAGGGACAGATCATCCACGTCGGCATCAACGAGGCCGGCGCGCTTGCGGCGTTCACCGGGACGGGCACGACGTACGCCACGCACGGCGAGCCGCTGATCC
This sequence comes from Microbacterium paludicola, assembly GCF_039529675.1. Lineage (NCBI taxonomy): Bacteria > Bacillati > Actinomycetota > Actinomycetes > Micrococcales > Microbacteriaceae > Microbacterium > Microbacterium paludicola. The sequence continues at coordinate 123,477 of NZ_BAAANG010000019.1, read as the reverse complement.
CGATCTACATCTTTTACTCGATGTTCGGCTTCCAGCGCACCGGCGACGCCCAGTGGGCGGCCGGCGACCAGATGGCCCGCGGCTTCATCATCGGCGCGACCGCCGGACGCACGACCCTGACGGGTGAGGGCCTGCAGCACGCCGACGGCCACTCGCACCTGCTGGCCTCGACGAACCCGGCGACCGTGTCGTACGACCCGGCGTACGGGTACGAGATCGCGCACATCGTGCGCTCGGGCATCGAGCGGATGTACGGCGGCCAGCACGAGGACCCCAATGTGATGTACTACATCACCGTCTACAACGAGCCGATCGTGATGCCGGCCGAGCCGGAGAACGTGGACGTCGACGGCATCGTGCGCGGCATCCACCGCATCTCGGAGGGCCAGGGCGACGGCCCTCGCACGCAGCTTCTCGCGTCGGGCGTGGGCGTGCCGTGGGCGCTCGAGGCACAGGAGCTGCTCAAGAACGACTGGGGCGTCGTCGCCGACGTCTGGTCGGTGACCAGCTGGACCGAGCTGCGCCGCGACGGCCTCGCCGCCGACGAGCACAACTTCCTGCACCCCGAGGCGGAGCCGAGGACGGCGTACATCACCGAGAAGCTCAAGGACGCCGAGGGCCCGGTCGTCGCCGTCAGCGACTTCATGCACGCCGTGCAGGACCAGATCCGGCCCTGGGTGCCGCAGCGTTACCTGACGCTCGGCGCCGACGGCTTCGGCTTCTCGGACACCCGCGCCGCGGCCCGTCGCTTCTTCAAGATCGACGGCCCGTCGATGGCGGTGCGCGCCCTGCAGGGCCTCGCCGACGAGGGCAAGGTCGACCGCAGCGTGATCGCCCAGGCGATCGAGAAGTACCGTCTGCACGACGTCAACGCCGGCACCTCGGGGAACGCCGGCGGGGAGAGCTGAGCTCTCAGTGAGTCAGGACGCCACGCCCGTCGAGGGCACGGCATCGGGTGAGGGGGCCGCTCTCGACAAGACGGCCACCCTCGCCTGGCTGCGCCGGATCTCCGGCGACCTCGCGACGGCGACCACGACACGGCTCGAGCAGTCGCTGTCGTGGTACGCCGGGATGCCGCCCGCGCGCCGCTCGGCGGTGGGCCTCGTCGCGCAGGCCGGCATCACGTCGTTCATCCAGTGGTACGACGACCCCACGTCGACGCCCTGGATCGCGGCCGACATCTTCGCGGCGGCCCCGCGCGAGCTGCTGCGGAGCGTCAGCCTGCAGCAGACGCTGCAGCTGATCCGGATCACCGTGGAGGTCGTCGAGGAGCGCGTCGCGTCGAAGAGCGAGGACCTGCGCGAGGGCATCCTCCTGTACTCGCGTGAGGTCGCCTTCACGGCTGCCGACGTCTATGCGCGCGCCGCGGAATCGCGGGGCCTGTGGGATGCGCGCCTCGAGGCGCTCGTCGTCGATTCCATCCTCACGGGCGAGGCCGACGAGGAGCTGCCGAGCCGGATCGCCGCGCTCGGCTGGCACGGCCACGGCCAGGCCTGCGTGCTCGTCGGCACCGCTCCCCCGCAGTTCGATGTCGACCAGGTGCGGCGCACGTCGCGCAAGCTCGGCGTGGATGTGCTCGTGGGCGTGCAGGGATCGCGTCTCGTGATCGTGATCGGCCGGGCCCAGGAGGCGGACGCCGACGAGGAGACCGAGCCCGAAGGCATGCCGTTCATCGAGGTCGCCCGTCACCTCGAGCCCCTGTTCGGCGAGGGCTACCTCGTGCTCGGGCCGACCGTTCCCGCACTCGTCGACGCGAGCCAGAGCGCCCGCGCCGCGCTGGCGGGATTCGCCGTGGCGCGCGGCCGGCGCCACGCCCCTCGTCCGGTCGAGGCCGACGATCTGCTGCCCGAGCGGGCGCTTGCCGGCGATCCCGTCGCGAAGCAGACCCTTGTGGAGCGGATCTACCGCCCGCTCGCGGCGCACTCCACCGACCTCGTCACGACCCTGTGGAGCTACCTCGACAACGGCCGATCGCTCGAGGCGACGGCCCGCGAGCTGTTCGTCCACCCGAACACGGTGCGGTACCGCCTCAAGCGGGTCAGCGACGTGATCGGCTGGGATGCGACGGGCCCGCGCGAGGCGCTCATCCTGCAGACCGCGATGATCCTCGGCTCCATCGGATCGGCGGACGTCGGCCGCCGCCGCGCCGCGGTGCGCCGCCCTCGCTGACCTGTTTCTCGGCTCGCTTCGCTCGCGCCCAATCCTGGCTACCGCCCGCTGTGCCCCTCTGGGAGCGCCAGCGACCGTGCCGCGGATGCGGCCAACCAGCGCGCCCCGGATGGAGCGAAGCGACAGCCCATCGAACGCGAGTGCCGGCGCGAAGCGTCGGCCGAGCGATCGATCAGCGCGCGGCGCGAGCGAAGCGAGCTCACGGACTGTCCGCCACGCACAAGTGATCCCGGTTTTCTTGTGAGGCCGTCGCCAGCGCCGCGTTGCAGAACGTTGGCAGACTGGACGGGTGATCGTCGTAGTCTGCCCTGGACAGGGCTCGCAGACCCCCGGATTCCTCGCCCCCTGGCTTGAGCTGGACGGTGCGGCCGAGCGCCTCGCGTCGTTCTCCGAGGCCGCACAGGTCGACCTCGTCGCCCACGGCACGCAGTCGGATGCCGACACGATCCGGGACACGCGCATCGCGCAGCCGCTGATCGTCGCCGCGAGCATCCTCGCGTGGGAGCAGCTCACCTCGGGCGGCGCGCGCCCCGCCGGCGTCGCCGGTCACTCCGTCGGCGAGATCGCCGCGCTCGTGGCGTCGGGAGTGATCGACGCCGAGGCCGGAATGCGCCTCGTCGGGGTCCGCGGTCGGGCGATGGCGGATGCCGCCGCGCTCGTCGAGACGGGCATGAGCGCGGTCGTCGGCGGCGACGAGCAGCAGGTGCTCGAAGCGATTGAGGCCAACGGGCTCGCCCCCGCCAACTACAACGGCGGCGGCCAGATCGTCGCGGCCGGCGAGCTTCCCGGTCTCGCGGCCCTCGCCGAGCAGGCGCCCCGCGGGGCGCGGGTCATCCCCCTCCAGGTCGCGGGCGCGTTCCACACTCGGTTCATGGCGCCGGCGCAGGATGCGCTCCGCAGCGCGGTCGACGGCATCCGCGCGGTCGGCAACCCCGATCTCACCCTCTGGACGAACAGCGACGGCAGCACCGTCCCCGCGGGCGTCCGGGCGCTCGAGCTGATCGTGCACCAGGTCGCCAACCCGGTGCGCTGGGACCTCTGCATGGCCTCGTTCGCCGAGCAGGGAGTGACCGGCATCATCGAGCTGGCGCCCGCCGGCGCCCTCGTCGGCCTCGCCAAGCGCGGCCTGCGCGGCGTGCCCAGCGTCGCGGTCAAGACCCCGGACGATCTGGCCGCAGCGCTCGAGCTGCTCGCCGCCTGATCCGCCCCGACCTCACAGAACGGAACGCACATGACCGTCATCCTGAAGGAAGCCGTCGGGGCTCCGCACTCCCGCATCTACGCCTACGGCGCCGCGCGCGGTGAGCTCGCCGTGCCGAACGACGACCTCGTCGGCCCGATCGACTCGAGCGACGAGTGGATCCGGCAGCGCACCGGCATCGTCACGCGCGTGCGCGCCGTGCCCGAGACGGATGCGATCGACCTCGCGACGACCGCGGCCCGCGAGGCGATCGAGAAGGCGGGCGTCGACCCCGCACAGGTCGACCTCGTGATCGTCGCCACGATCAGCAACCCCAAGCAGACGCCCTCGGTCTCGGCGATCGTCGCCGACCGCGTGGGAGCGAACCCGGCCGCGGCGTACGACGTCAACGCGGCGTGCGCCGGCTACTGCTACGCCGTCGCACAGGCCGACGCGCTCATCCGCTCGGGCGCCGCCCGCTACGCGCTGGTGATCGGCACCGAGAAGCTCAGCGACATCGTCGATCCCACCGACCGCAGCATCTCGTTCCTGCTCGGCGATGGTGCCGGTGCCGCCCTGCTGGGGCCGAGCGACACCCCTGGGGTCTCGGCCTCGATCTGGGGCTCGGACGGCTCCAAGGCGGGCGCGGTGGGCATGAACCACACGCTGACCGAGTTCCGCGACGGCGCCGCCGAGTGGCCCACATTGCGCCAGGAGGGCCCCACGGTCTTCCGCTGGGCCGTGTGGGAGATGGCGAAGGTCGCCAAGCAGGCCCTCGAGGCCGCGGGCATCACCGCCGACGACCTCGCCGCATTCATCCCTCACCAGGCGAACATGCGCATCATCGACGAGTTCGCCAAGCAGCTCGGCCTTCCCGAGACCGTGAAGGTCGCCCGCGACATCGAGACCACCGGCAACACGTCGGCCGCCTCGATCCCGCTCGCCACCCACCGGCTGCTGCAGGAGAATCCCGAGCTGAGCGGCGGCCTCGCGTTGCAGATCGGCTTCGGCGCCGGCCTCGTCTACGCGGCACAGGTCGTCGTCCTCCCGTGAGGCGTGGCGCCGCGACCATAGACTGAACCTCGGTTCCGTCGTCTCCCGAATCATCCGATCCGACCGAAACATCCTGAAGGAGTACCCCATGGCATACACGACTGACGAGGTCCTCGCCGGCCTGGCCGAGCTGATCACCGACGAGACCGGCATCGCCGCCGAGGAGGTCGCGCTCGAGAAGTCGTTCACCGACGACCTCGACATCGACTCGATCTCGATGATGACGATCGTCGTCAACGCCGAGGAGAAGTTCGGCGTCACGATCCCGGACGACGAGGTCAAGAACCTCAAGACGGTGAAGGACGCCGTCGACTTCATCACCAACAACCAGTGACATCCGCGGTGCCGCACCCCTGACGACCGGGTGCGGCACCGGATCCCCTTCATCGGAGCACGAGGAACCAACCCATGAGCAAGTCCATCGTCGTGACCGGCATCGGCGCCACGTCGGCGCTCGGCGGCACCGCGCCCGAGAACTGGCAGAACCTTCTCGCCGGCGTCTCCGGCACTCGCGCACTCGAGCACGACTGGGTGGCCGAGTACGAGCTCCCGGTGACCTTCGCCGCCGAGGCGGTGGTGCGCCCGGAGACCGTGCTTCCCCGCCCGACCGCCAAGCGCCTCGACCCCGCGTCGCAGTTCGCGCTGATCGCCGCCATGGAGGCCTGGGAGGACGCGGGCGCACCCGCGGTCGCCCCCGAGCGCCTCGGCATCGACTTCGCCACCGGCATCGGCGGTGTGTGGACGCTGCTCGACGCGTGGGACACGCTGCGCGAGAAGGGCCCGCGTCGCGTCATGCCGATGACCGTGCCGATGCTCATGCCCAACGCCGCGGCCGGCAACCTCTCGCTCCACTTCGGCGCCCGCGCCTTCGCGCGCACCGTCGCCTCGGCCTGCGCCTCGAGCGTCGAGTCGATCGCGAGCGCCTACGAGCACCTGCAGCTCGGACTCGCGGACGTCGTGATCGCGGGCGGCACCGAGTCGGCCATTCACCCGATCACCGTCGCGTCCTTCGCCTCGATGCAGGCGCTGTCGCGTCGCAACGACTCGCCCGAGACGGCCTCGCGGCCCTTCTCGGTCGACCGCGACGGCTTCGTGATGGGTGAGGGCGCCGCCGCGCTGATCCTCGAGACCGAGGAGCACGCGCTGGCCCGCGGCGCGAAGATCTACGGCCGCCTCGTCGGCTCCGCGGTCACCGCCGACGCCCACCACATCACGGCGAACGACCCGAGCGGCGCCGGCGCGTCGCGCGCGGTCCGGCAGGCGCTCGAGCAGGCCGGTCGCGCACCCGAAGAGGTCACCCACATCAACGCGCACGCGACGTCGACGCCCGTGGGCGACCCGGCCGAATACGCGGCCCTGCTGTCGGTGTTCGGCGACCGCGTCCACGACATCCCGGTCTCGGCCACCAAGGCATCCACCGGCCACCTGCTCGGCGGCACGGGTGCGATCGAGTCGGTCTTCACGATCCTCGCGCTGCGCGATCGCGTCGCTCCCCCGACGATCAACCTCGTCGATCAGGACCCCGCGATCCCGCTGAAGGCGTCGACCTCGCCGCAGAAGCTCAGCGCCGACCCGCAGCTGGCCATCTGCAACTCGTTCGGCTTCGGCGGACACAACGCCGTCGCGGCGTTCGCGTCCTACGACGACTGATCCGCGGACGCAGAAGCGGCCCCTGGTTCTCCAGGGGCCGCTTCTTTCGTTCCGGAGTGACGCTGTCTCACCCGCCGGGACTCCTCACCGGCCGGCGGTACCGGCGCCGCTCCGTGGCTTGCGTGCTCAGCCGACCTTGTGGAGCCAGACGACCGGTGCGTCGTCGCTCGCGTGGCGGAACGGCTCGAGCTCCTCGTCCCAGGCCGAGCCGAGGGCGATGTCGAGCTCGCGCTGCAGCTCGAAGGGGTCGCCCGCCGCGACCTCCATCGCGTAGCGGATGCGATCCTCGGGGACGACGACGTTTCCTGCCGTGTCCATCTGCGCGTAGTGGATGCCGAGATCGGGCGTGTGCATCCAGCGACCGCCGTCACTGCGCGGGGTCGGGTCCTCGGTCACCTCGAAGCGCAGGTGCTCCCAGCCGCGGATGCCGGTGGCCAGGGCAGCGCCGGTGCCGGCGGGGCCCTCCCAGTAGAACTCCGCGCGCCGCGCACCGTCCAGCACAGGCTGGTCGGCCCACTCGAAGTTCACGGCCCGGCCGAGCGATCGGCCGACCGCCCACTCCAGGTGGGGGCACAACGCACGTGGCGCTGAGTGGATGTAGACCACTCCGCGCGCCGTAGGTGTCGCCATGATCTCTCCGTTTCGTCAGGTGCGTCTTCCCCTACGACCTGACCGGCGGATCCGGTGACGAATCTTCAGTTCTCCCAGCATTATGACCCGGGCGGGTCCGGAATCACAAGCGTGTGATTCCTGATTCTCGGGACACGCGAGCGGCGTCCAGCACGACCTGGGTGACGGAGCCCGTCCGCGCGTAGACCGACCACTGCCGATCGGCGCCCGTTCCGCGGTGGGCGATCGCGCGGAGAGCATGCCGCACGGCCTCCTCGTCGCCGTGCCGGCGAAGGGCTGGGCCCGCCCAGGCGAGCATCCGATCGACGACGGCCGACGCGGGCCGCGCGGTTCCCGTTAGCGGGTCGACGAGCCGGTCGCGCATGCCGTGACGCGCCGCGGTCCAGGAGGCAAGCCGGATCGCCGCCGTCGACGCCGGCAGCGGAGCCACTCCCCCGCGCCAGTCATCCGCCGCCTGATCCACGAGCGCCCGGACCATGCAGGCGAGCGCCGCACCGTCCTCCGCCGTCAGGCAGACATCCGCGATCCGCACCTCCACGGTCTGGTGCGAGTGCGACAGGCGGGCGTCGAAGTACAGCATGCCGGTGTCGAGGATGGCACCGGTGGCGACCAGCTCCTGCTCGAACGCCCGGTACGCCGCGGCATCCGCGAAGACGTCGATGGGGCCGGCGGTCGGCCAGTGGTGCCACGCGACGAAGCGGAAGCTCGCGTAACCGGTGTCCTCACCGTCCCGGAACGGCGAGTTGGCCGACAGTGCCAGCAGCACCGGCAGCCAGGCGCGGATCCGGTTCAGGATCGCCACGCCCTCCTCGGGGTCGGCGATGCCGACGTGCACGTGGAAGCCGCATTCGAGCGTCGTGCGCGCCATGCCCGCGTAGCCCTCGGCGATGGCCTGGTAGCGGCGCCGCGTCGTCACGTGCGGACGGACGGGCATCGGGGAGCCCGCGATCGCGACGGCGTGCGCGCCGCGATCCTGCGCCAGGCCGTCGGCCGTGCGCCGCCCCGCACGCATAAAGCGCAACAGCTCGCCGCGCTCGGTGCAGGGCGACGACACGACCTCGATCATCTCCTGCTGCATCTCGGCCTCGAGCGAGAAGCCCGCCCCGTCGCCGCGCCCGAAGCGATCGAGGATGTCCGGGGCGAGCGCCCGCGGGCTTCCCGTGACCCCGTCGACGAGGAGCAGCTCCTCCTCCACCCCGAACGTCCGCATGCGTCAGTATGCGCACGCGGACGCCCCCGGCGGCAGGGACTTGACGCGGCTGCGCGGATCCGGTCCGGCTCGTTGGTGGGGCGGGTGGGACTCGAACCCACGCATCGTCGGGTTATGAGCCCGCTGCCTTGACCATCTTGGCCACCGCCCCGCGTACCTCGAGCCTACTGCCGCGCGGGTCACGACCCGGCACGGGAGGAGCGCGTCAGGTGCCGCAGAACGTCCGGTACGCGCCGAAGTCCTGCGGCGCCGGCTCCGCATAGCGCTCGAAGCCGGCACGCTCGACGTACGGGGTGCTGACCGCGTCGAGCAGGCGCTCGAACGGGCCGAGGTCGCCATCGGTCGCGGCGGTGAGCGCCTCCTCGACGAGGTGGTTCCGCGGGATGTAGACGGGGTTGACGGCGTCCATCGCCGCCGCGTCGGGGCCGAGCCCGCGCCACCTCTCGATCCACGCGTCGATCGCGCCGAGATCGAGGAACAGCCGCCGCACCGGCTCGTGGCGGCCGCGCGCGGCGTCGCCCAGCGCGCGGAAGAACGAGGTGTGATCGACGTGATCCGCCCGGAGCAGCGACAGCAGGTCGCCGATCAGGGACGTGGTCAGCTCTTCCTCCGCTCCCGTGCCGAGGCCGAGCTTTGCGAGGAAGCCGGCGGTCCAGGCGGTGCTGTACCGCGGGCCGAACGCATCCAGGGCCTGCTGAGCGAGCGCGAGTGCCCGTGCGCGGTCATCGTCGAACGCGGGCAGGAGCGTCTCGGCGAGGCGCGCGAGGTTCCACGCGGCGATCGAGGGCTGGTTTCCGTACGCGTACCGGCCGTCGACGTCGATCGAGCTGTAGACCGCGCCGGGGTCGAACGCCTCCATGAACGCGCACGGTCCGTAGTCGATCGTCTCGCCTGAGATCGTCATGTTGTCGGTGTTCATGACGCCGTGGACGAAACCGACCAGCATCCACTGCGCGACGAGGGCGGCCTGCGCGTCGCGCACCGCCTCGAACAGGGCGAGCGGGGGGTTGTCCGCCTCGGCGAGTTCCGGATGGTGGCGGTCTATCGCGTGGCGGACGAGCCGCACGAGAAGATCCGGATCGCGCGTGGCCGCGGCGTACTGGAAGCTGCCCACGCGCAGGTGACTGCTCGCGACGCGGACGAGCATCGCGCCCGGCAGGGCCGTCTCGCGATACACCGTCGCCCCGGTGGCGATGACCGCGAGCGACCGGGTGGACGGTATGCCGAGCGCGTGCATCGCCTCGCTGATCAGGTACTCGCGCAGCATCGGGCCGAGCGCGGCGAAGCCATCCCCCGCACGCGCGAACGGCGTGGGGCCCGAGCCCTTCAGGTGGATGTCGCGCCGGTCGCCGTGCGCGTCGGCGACGTCGCGGAGGAGGAGCGCCCGGCCGTCGCCGAGGCGCGGCGAGTAGCCGCCGAACTGGTGCCCCGCGTACGCCTGAGCCACCGGAACCGCGCCGTCTCCGAGGGCGGCGCCGCATAGCAGCTTCACGCCCTCCGGCGTCCGCAGGAACGCCGGGTCGAAACCGAGCTCGCGCGCGAGGGGCTCGTTGAGCACAACGAGTCGCGCATCCGGGAACGGCTCTGCGCGCCAGGGCACCGCCATCTCGGGGACGTCGCGCGCGAAGCCGTTCGCGAACGTCACCGAACCCGTCACCGCCGTCCCCATGCGATCGACGATACGCCGGTCCGGCCCGCCGCGGGCCGGGTCACGCGACCCGCGCTACCTCGTGGGGCCGGGTTCGTCCTCCGGCGGAAGCCGCCGGCTCAGCAGGTCGTCGGGATCGCGCGCCGCGCGAAGCTGGTCGAGCGCCGACGCGCGGCCCGGGAGCGGCTCGTCGGTGTCGCGCGCGGCGCGATCCACCCCCGCGTCGCGGCCGCGGGCGATGGCCAGCTCCTGGCTCTCGCTCACCACCTGCGGGTGGTGCCGAGCGAGCAGGAAGACGCCGAGAGACGCGGCGGCCCCGGCGATGCCGAAGACGATCAGGGCCCACAGCGGAGCCTGCGAGGCTTCGCCGAGCACGATCGCGCCGATGAGGACCGCGATGATCGGGTCGATCACGGTGAGGCCGGCGATGACGAGGTCCGGGGGTCCCGACGCGTATGCCGTCTGCACGAAGTAGCCGCCGGCAATCGCCGCGGCCACGAGCGCGATCAGGCAGATGATCGTGAGCCAGTCGAAGTCGCCCTGCTGGAACCTGCTGATGACGACCTTGGCGAGGGTCGCGACGAAGCCGTAGAGAACGCCGGCGGCAGTGATGTAGAACAGGGCGCCCATCCGGTGCCGCAGCATCAGCCAGGCAACGCCGAGCAGGATGATCACAACGAGCAGGATCGCGAGCACGACAAGCAGTTCGAACTGGCTGAGCGGGTGCTCGGTGGCGAACAGCGTCGCCACGATGACGAACAGGAAGATGCCGCCGACGCACAGGCCGATAGACATCAGGGAGTTCCTCGTCGGCGCGTGTCCCGTGATCTGCGCGTTGAGCAGCGTCGTGATGACGAGCGAGACGGCGCCCAGCGGCTGCACGACGATGAGCGGCGCGACGGCGAGGGCACTGAGCTGACAGACGATGGCCACGGTCAGCAGGACCGTCCCGATCACCCAGGACGGGCGCGTCAGCAGGCGCAGCAGGTGCGAGAGCCCGAGCCCCGTGTCGGCGTTCGCTCCGGAGATCCGCTCGACCTTGCGGACGCCCTGGCTCTGGTACTGCGCGCCGAGCGACATGAACACCGCGCCAGCGAGAGCGAGCGGGATGCCCAGGAGGAGGCCCGGGTTCTGGAACGCACCGAGCAGCTGATCACCGACCTCGTCCATGCCGATGACCCCGTTTCCGAGCGCCAGCTCAACGATCCCCCGATGCACCCTCCGAGGGTACCCGGCGGGGGCCCGACTACGCTGGAGACATGGCCGTGCTCCCGATCCGAATCATGGGCGACCCCGTTCTCCACGCACCCGCCGCCGATGTCGACGAGATCACGGACGAGATCCGCACACTGGTCGCGGACATGTTCGAGACGATGGACGCCGCCCCCGGCGTCGGCCTCGCCGCCCCGCAGGTGGGGGTTCCGCTGCGCATCTTCACGTACTCGTACGAGGACGACGAGGGTGAGCCGTGGCGCGGGGTCATCCTGAACCCTGAGCTCTGGATGACGCCGACCGTCCCCGGCGAGCCGGATGAGGACGAGGAGTCGGAGGGCTGCCTGTCCTTCCCGGGCGAGCGCTTCCCGCTGCGGCGCTCGGAGCGCGTCCTGGTGACCGGCCTCGACCTGGACGGCGCACCGGTGCGCATCGACGTCGACGGGTGGCGCGCGCGCATCCTGCAGCACGAGTTCGATCACCTCGACGGTGTCCTCTACGTCGACCGGCTCGGCGGATCGGACGCGAAGCTCGTCCAGAAGATCGCCCGCAAGCGCGGCTGGGGACGTCCGGGCGCGAGCTGGATGCCCGGGATCGACGATCTCGAGGGCTGACGCGCATACCGGTCAGCTCTGCCCGTCGCGGAGGCTCGCCCGTCGCCCCGCCGGGGATTACTGTGAGCGCTGAGGCGGTGCACCGCCTCGCATGATCGACAGGAGAGGCGCAATGATCCGCATCCGCCCCGTCCGCGTGGCCGCCGCGATCGGCGCACTCGCCCTCGCCTCGACCCTCGGCGGGTGCGCCGTGATCGACCAGGTCTTCGGCGGCGGGCCCGACCGCGACGAGGAGACGGGTCAGGTCACGGAGGGTGGTGACGTCGACGTCTTCCAGCTGGAGGTGGGCGACTGCCTCAATCTCGATGACAGCGGAGAGCTCTCCTCCGCCGCGGTGGTCCCCTGCGCGGAGCCGCACACCGAGGAGATCTTCCACGAGTTCTCGCTGCCGGACGGCGAGTGGCCCGGCAAGGAGGCGATCGACACGGCGGCCGATGAGGGCTGCTACGAGGCGTTCGCGGGCTTCGTCGGGAAGGCGTACGAGGACTCGGTGCTCGAGTATGTCTTCCTCGCGCCCTTGGAGGGCGGCTGGAACGACCCGAACGTGAAGGACCGCCTCGTGCAGTGCGTGATCTACGAGCCCGGCGACGGCGGCGCCGCCAAGCCGGTGGAGGGGTCGCTCAAGGGCGCCGCGCGCTGAGCCGCGCTGGGAGTGCTCACTCCCCGCCGCGCGCGGGCCGCGGGAAGAACTCCTCGACGGGTCGGGTGCGGTCGGTGTCCCAGGGCACCGTCCACCCGGCCGCGTCGAAGAGGCGGTCGAGCACGATGGCGGTGAAGCCCCACACGATCGTGCCCCCGACGTCGAAGGCGGGCGCCTCGCGCTCGCGGCCGCGGAACGTCCAGACCGACATGAAGCGGCTGGCGGGGTCGAGCAGCTCGGCGACCGGCACGCGGAGCACGTCCACCGTCTCGGCGTGATCCACGGCCGCCACCTGCGAGGGCGTCCGCCACCAGGCGACGACCGGGGTGACGAGGTGGCTGCTGGCCGCGAGCGGCAGCTCGGGAAGTAGGCCGAGGATCTCGACGTCGCGGGGATCGACCCCGGTCTCCTCCTCGGCCTCGCGCAACGCCGTGGCGACGGCGTCCGCGTCGCCCGGCTCGCGGCGCCCACCCGGGAACGACACTTCGGACGGATGCGAGCGCAGGGTCGCGGCGCGCCTCTGCAGGAGGACGTCGAGCTCGCGCGCGACCGCCGCATCCGGCACGGCGGGGACGACCGAGTCGAGCACTCCGAAGAGCACGAGCACGGCGGCGTGCCGCGCGTCGGCCGGCCTTGCCAGCGGCGGCAGGCCCTGCACCCAGCGGAGCGATTCGACCGCGGAGAGCAGCTCCCGTCTCGCGTCGCCCGCACCCTCCTCCTGCCGCACGTTCCCACGCTACTCCGGGCACGGCGGCGCGGGGCGGGACGCCACCTCGCGTTATCGACTCGGGCCACGCTCGGTCAACCCGTGGCGTCGGGCGGGCGCGCGGACGAGCATGGATGGACCCGCCCGGGTCGGATGCGGGCGGAGAGCGGAGGCGGAGTGAGCGCAGAGACGACGGACGACACCCGGCTGCGGAGGGGCATCACCGGTCCCCTGCTGTTCGTGTTCATCCTGGGGGATGTCCTCGGCGCGGGGATCTACGCGCTCATGGGTGTCCTCGCGGGCGAGGTCGGCGGTCTGCTCTGGGCGCCGCTGCTCATCGCCCTCGCGCTCGCGCTGCTCACGGCCGGCTCGTATGCAGAACTCGTCACCAAGTATCCGAAGGCGGGCGGTGCGGCGGTCTTCGCGGAACGGGCGTTCCGAAACCCGCTGGTGTCGTTCCTGGTGGGCTTCAGCATGCTCGCGGCGGGCATCGTGAGCGCCGCGGGCCTCGCGCTCGCCTTCGCCGGCGACTACTTCCGCACCTTCCTCGACGTCCCCACGGTGCCCGTCGCGATCGTGTTCCTCGCCGTCGTCGCGGCGCTGAACGCCCGCGGCATCCGCGAGTCGATGTCGGCGAATCTCGTGATGACGGCCATCGAGCTCAGCGGGCTCGTGATCGTGGTGGTGGTCGTGGCGGTGTTCCTCGCGGGTGGTGGCGGCGACGTGTCTCGCGTGCTGCAGCCGCCGCCGGACACCGCGGTGCCACTCGCGCTGCTCGGCGGCGCGATCATCGCGTACTACTCGTTCGTGGGATTCGAGACCTCCGCGAACGTCATCGAGGAGGTGCGCGATCCCCGCCGGTCCTATCCGCGTGCGCTGTTCGGCTCGCTGCTGGTCGCGGGGGCGGTCTACGTCCTCGTGGGGCTCGCGAGCGCGATCGCCCTGCCAGCCGAGGAGCTGAGCGGGTCGACCGGCCCGCTTCTCGACGTCGTCGAGGCGACCGGGGTCGCCGTGCCGTCGTGGCTGTTCAGCCTCATCGCCCTCATCGCGGTCGCCAACGGCGCGCTGCTGACCATGATCATGGCGAGCCGGCTCGCGTACGGAATGGCCGACGGCGGCCTGCTGCCGTCCGTGTTCGGGCGCGTGCTGCCGAACCGCAGGACGCCGTGGGTGGCGATCATCGCGACCACCGCGGTGGCGATGGCCCTGACTCTGCTCGGCGATCTCGCCATGCTCGCCGAGACCGTGGTGCTGCTGCTCCTGTTCGTGTTCCTCAGCGCGAACGTGTCGGTGCTCGTGCTGCGGCGCGACCACGTCGAGCACGACCACTTCCGGGTCTGGACGATCGTCCCTGTCCTCGGCATCGCGTCGTGCATCCTGCTGCTCACCCAGCAGGACGGCGCCGTGTGGCTCTTCGGCGGAGCGCTTCTGGCGCTCGGAGCAGTGCTCTACGCGATCACGCGGATGACCAGGCGACGGCGAAAAGAGCGGCCGCGCGCTCACGGGTGAGGAACACGAGCTGCGCGTCCTTCGGCCCGTAGGCGGAATCGAACCGCACCCGCTCTCCACGCTCGAACCCGATGGCGAGCACCCGCGCGACGGCGGCGCGGTTGCGCGCGTCCGGCTCGGCGATGAGGCGCTGGGCCCCGGGCTCCGACAGCAGGAACGAGACGAGCGCGGGGCCGAGGAGCTCCCACACATCCGAGACGCCCTCGATCCGGGCGCTGAGGAAGAAGTGGAACCCGACGTCCCCGGGCCGCGCGTCGTACGCGACGGCGACCGGATCGTCCTGCGTCGTACGCCTGAAGCAGCACGACGGGTGTGCCGTCCCAGCTCACGAGGTAAGCGTGATGAGTGGGAAGCGTCTCGACGAACGCGTAGGCGTCGCGCACCTCGTCACGCGTGAGCCCGCCCATCCCCCAGAACGCCGCGCGCGGCTGCGTCACCCAGCCGTGGAGCAGATCCGCATCCGCGTCCGGGTCGAGGGCGTGAACGGTCACCGTCGCCTGGTCCGCGCTCATCCGGAACAGCTCGGCACCGCGCGCGCCGGTGCGCAGCAGGCTCATCGGCGCTCCCCCAGCTGGCCCTCGGCCGGAACGGGTCGCAGCAGGGACCAGTCGGTCACGACGGCGGCCGTGTCCGCCTCGGCCCAGGCCCCGGTCACGGGGCGGCCGGAGAACGTCCGGCCGCCCCGATCCGATATCCCTCAGACGGTGAGCAGCACCTTTGTGGCGCGGCGCTCGTCCATCGCCTTGTAGCCCTCGGCGGCGTCCTCCAGCGGGAGCGTCAGGTCGAACACCTTGCCGGGGTCGATCCTGCGGTCCCAGATCAGCTGGATGAGCTGGGGCAGGTACTGCCGCACGGGCGCCGCTCCCCCGTGCAGGTGGATGCCGGCGCCGAAGAGCTCGAGGCCGTCGAGCGACACGTCGTGCGAGACGCCGACGAAGCCCACGTGACCGCCCGCGCGGGTGGCGCGGATCGCCTGGTGCATCGCCTCCTGCGTGCCGACTGCCTCGATCACGCTGTGCGCGCCGAGACCTCCGGTGAGCTCCTTGATGCGCGCCACGCCCTCCTCGCCGCGCTCCTCGACGATGTCGGTCGCTCCGAACTCGCGGGCGAGTGCCTGGCGGTCGGCGTGTCGGGACATGGCGATGATCCGCTCCGCGCCGAGCTCGCGTGCGGCGAGGATGCCGAGCAGCCCGACCGCGCCGTCGCCGACGACCGCGACGGTCTTGCCCGGGCCCGCCTCGGCGGCGACGGCGGCGAACCAGCCGGTGCCGAGGACGTCCGAGGCAGCGAGAAGCGACGGGATGAGCTCGGCGTCGGGCTGGCCGGGCGTCGCGACGAGGGTTCCGTCGGCGAGCGGGATGCGGGCGAACTCGGCCTGCGTGCCGAGCGTCCCCATGAGGGTGCGGTGCACGCAGTACGACTGGTAGCCGGCCTGGCAGATCTCGCAGGTGTTGTCCGACGACCAGAACGAGCCCACGACGAAGTCGCCGACCTTCACGTTCTTCACGTCCGCACCGATCTCGGTGACCACGCCGACGTACTCGTGCCCCATGGGCGCATGGTCGACGGGCTCGGCGCCGCGATACGGCCACAGGTCGGATCCGCAGATGCAGGACGCCGTGAGCCGGATGATGGCGTCGGTGGGCTCGAGGATCGTCGGGTCGTCCCGATCCTCGACGCGCACATCGCCGGGGGCGTGCATGATGACTCCACGCATGATGGTGTCCTTCCATTCAGGGTTCGCAGATCCGCAGCCGCGCCTCGCCGCGAGCGGACGGGGCGGAGGGCCGCGTGATCCAGCCTCGCGCGCGGCGCGGGCGAACGGGAGACTCTGCCGTGAGGTGTACCCACAGGGAACCCCTCGATCCGCCGGGCGCGCATAGCCTCGTCCTATGGACAACCGAGCGGAGGTGCGCGAGTTCCTGATGACGCGCCGCGCCCGGATCACCCCCGAAGCGGCAGGCATCACGGCCGGCGGCAACCGTCGCGTCGAGGGGCTGCGCCGCAGCGAGGTCGCGAGCCTCGCCGGGGTCAGCGTCGAGTACTACTCCAAGCTCGAGCGCGGCGCGATCGCCGGTGCCTCGGCTTCCGTGCTCGACGCCCTCGCCCGCGCGCTTCAGCTCGACGAGACCGAGACCGCCCACCTGTTCGACCTCGCCCGCGCGGCCGACGGCGTCCCCACCAGCGGCCGGCCGCGGCGGCGTGCCGCCGGGACACCCGTGCCGCGGCAGAGCCTGCAATGGGCACTCGCGTCGATCACGGACGGGATCGCGTTCGTGCGCGACCAGCGACAGAACCTGCTCGCGGTGAACGACCTCGGCCGCGCGTTCTACTCGCCGGTGATCGGCGACGGCGGCCGCACGCCGAACCTGGCCAGGTTCCAGTTCCTCGACCCTGCCGCCCGCGAGTTCTACCCCGACTGGGAGAAGTTCGCCGAGATGTGCGTGGCGATCATGCGCGCCGAGGCCGGCCGGGACCCGCATGACAAGGCGCTGCAGGATCTGGTCGGCGAGCTGTCCACGCGCAGCGACCACTTCCGCACGCTGTGGGCGGTGCACAACGTGCGCACCCACGGTGCCGGCACGAAGCGTTTCCACCACCCCGTCGTCGGCGAGCTCACCCTCGCGTACGAGGAGTTCGCCCTCACCGCCGAGCCGGGCAACGTGATGCTGATCTACACCGCGGAGCCTGGATCCCCCTCGGCCGAGCGGCTGCGCCTGCTTGCCTCGTGGGGCGCGGAACACCCCGCGGCCCTCGACGCGGAGGGCCGGCCCTGAGGCGTCCGCCGACCGCGGCCAACGCCACGGGCATGCGGCGGATCATCGCGGCACCGCCGCCGCCCCGCCCTCGACGTCGTTCCCCTGGTACTCCGTGTCGGTGACGTGTTCCTTCCACACGGTGGTGGATGCCGGGTCGTCGCCGCTCTCGAGCATCGCGATGTGCTCCATGAAGGTGCCGGCGGCGGCAGCGTGCCAGTGGTCCTCCCCCGGTGGCGTGTAGAGCGTCTGTCCCGGGTGGAGCTCGATGATCCGGCCGTCGCGGGTTCCGAATCGGGCGATGCCCTGGGTGACGCGGAGGTACTGGCCGCGTGCGTGCGAGTGCCAGGCGGTGCGCGCGCCGGGCGCGAACCGCACGAGAGCGACCGACATCCGCTGGTCGCCCTCGTGCGGGGTGGCGATCATGTCGACCCAGACGTCACCGGCGAACTGCTCGGGCGGGTTCCTGATCGTGGGGCCTGGGGGTTCGATGTTCATGAGGAGCTCCTGTCGGGGATGGCGGTGGATGCGGGCTCAAGGGCGGGACGCCGCTCGCCCCGTGCACCGTCCGTCGAAGGGTCACGGGTCAGGAGCAGGGCAGCGGCGGCGAGAGCGACGGAGACGACGGTGACCACACCGAGCGGAAGGATGCTGAGCGCGCCGGCCACGCCGACGAACGGGGCCGCGATGCCGCCGAACCCGAACCTCACCATCCCGAGCAGCGAGGACGCGGTGCCCGCGATCTGCGGATAGTCGGACATCGCGAGGGTCGTCGCCGGAGGCGCCGTGATCGCGACTCCGCTGGAGAGCGCGAACAGCGACACGATCACCACCCACAGCGGCATCGGGGTCAGTCCCGCGGCCAGGAGGCCCAGCCCACCCGATCCGGTCACTGCGACGCCGATCACGAGTGTGCCGGGGATGCTCCACCGCTCGGCGCTGCGGCCCGCGAGATAGCCGAAGGTCATGTGACCCGCGGAGTTGAGGCCGAACGCCGCGGCGTACCACTGCGGCGAGAGACCGTAGATGTCTTGAAGCACGAACGTCGATCCAGCCACATAGGCGAACAGCGCGGCGTAGAGGAATCCCTGGTTCAGCACTGCGCCGAGGAATCGGCGGTCGCTCAGGAGGGTTCGCCAATCGCGAAGCGTCTTCGCGAAACCGCCCTGGGCTCGACGCTGGGCCGGCAGCGTCTCGCCGAAGGCGATGAGGACGAGGACGAGGATCGCAACGCCGATCAGCGCGAGGAACACGAACAGGCCCCGCCAGTCGGTGAAGGTGTTGAGCAGCCCGCCGAGGAGGGGGCCGACGATCGCCGCGAGCCCGCCCACGACGGTCAGGCTCCCGTAGAAGCGGATCAACGCCCTGCCGCTGAAGACGTCGCGACCGGCGGCGGTGGCGATCACGATGCCCACGCCGCCCGCGAGCCCCTGCACGAGGCAGACGAGGATGAGCGACTCGATGCTCGGGCTCAGCGCGCACAGCGCCGAGGTCACGATGTAGCCGACGATGCCGATCAGAAGGATCCCCCGTCGTCCGTATCGGTCGGACAGCGCGCCCGCGATCAGCTGTCCGACCGCGAGCCCGATCAGACACGCGGTGACCGTCAGCTGGGCGACGGACGTGGCCGCATCCATCTCCGCGGTGAGCGCGGGCAGCGCCGGCAGGTACAGGTCCATCGAGATCGGACCGAACACCGTGAGGATCAGCAGCAGCGCCGGCAGGGACCGGCTGACGGCGGGGGCGTGCGGGTTCGGAGCGGCCATGCGACCCAGCCTCGCCCGGTGGCGCCGCGCGAGGGAGCCTCTGATGAGGGGTGTACCCGCAGGGTGCCCTTCGCGTGGACCAAAGGGAAAGGGCCCGTCTTTCGACGGGCCCTGTTGGCTCCCCGGCTTGGACTCGAACCAAGAACCTGCCGGTTAACAGCCGGCTGCTCTGCCAATTGAGCTACCGAGGATCATTCCTCTGCCCCTCGCGGGGCAACCCCACAATCTTAGCAAAGCCGAACGGGTGCTCACGACACGGGCGTGCGCCCTGGCGTGTCGGGTGTCCACAGCACCTGGCCGTCCGCCGACTGGGCGACGACGTGGCCTCCGTGCAGGTGCAGGCGCGCGGCGCCGAGCTCGCGCGCGAACGCCTCGTCGTTGCTCGCGATGAGCGCCGCCATGCCCGAGTCGCGCCGGCGTCGCACGATCGCGTCGTAGATGACGTGACGCACCTCGAGGTCGATGTTGGCGAGCGGCTCGTCGGCGATCAGGATGCGCGGGTCCAGAATCAGCGAGCGAGCGAACGCCACGCGCTGGCGCATCCCGGCGCTGAGCTCGAACGGGAACCGGTCGGCGGTGCCCAGCGGCAGGTGCATCTCATCCAGCAGCGCCGCCACCCGGACGGCGACCGCGCGGCTGTTGACGCGGCGGTCGCGTGACGTGATCGGCTCGGCGATCGCCTCCCCCACCGTGAGGCGCGCGGGAAGCGTCGCACCTGCCCCCTGCGGGACGTAGCCGACCCGGAAGGTGAGCACTCGGCGATCCCTCCCCCGGCGCCGCACGGAGATGCCGCACACCCGCGCTTCGCCCCCGGCGATGCCGAGCGTGTCGTCGCTCTGCCCCGCGAGCACGCCGAGCAGGCTCGACTTCCCCGACCCGGTCGGGCCGGAGACGACCAGGATCTCCCCCGCCTTGACGGTGAACGTCGCTCCGTCGACAGCGCGGGTCTCGGGGCCGTGACCCCACCGGCTCACGCTCAGGTCGTCGCAGACGACGGCGTTGACGGGATCATCCGGGACGCGGAACATGAGCCCATCCTGCCCGCTGCGAACACCGCGGGCCAGCCGACTCACTCGACGTCGATGAGGGCGCGGCGCTCGTTGTCGAGATCGCGGAGCCTCATGCGCAGCGTCCGTCCCTCCTCCGACGTCGGCGCCGCACGCTGCACCGCGCCGAGCAGCTCCGACTTCTCGCTGTCGAGCGCGCGCAGGATGAGGCGACGGCAGATGTCCTTCACCGACGCGATCGCGTGCTCGTCGTCCCGCGCGGGGAAGTCGCGCGCGAGCAGCTCGCCCGCAAGCTGCCGGTAGGGCTCCCGCACCACCTCGATCGCGCTCATCGCCCATCCGGGACGCGTGCGGTCGGCCGCGGCGGCCACGCTGGCGCGCACCGCCTCCAGCGCCTGCGTGCGGAACGGGATGCTCACCGCGCGGGCGAGCACGTCCGGGTCGATGCGGTGGCCGTAGAGCAGGATGCCCGTGAGCGCGTCGCGCTCGAGCGCGACGTCGGTCGAACGCGGCAGCGACGCGAGCGTCACGCGCTCGAGCGGGGCCTGCACCGCCGGCTCGGATCCCGGCATCGGACGCGGCTCGGGGCGTGAATCCGAGCGGCCGTCTGAACGGGACGGGGCGCCATCGGACGACGCGCGGCGCGCGGCCTGCTCGACCGCGCCGTGCACATCGCGCGGCTCCATGCCGAGCTTCCGCGCGAGGACCCGCTCGTAGCCGGCGCGGACCATCCTGTCGCGGATCGCGGCGACGATGGGCGCGGCGGAGCGAAGCGCGCCGATGCGGCCCTCCACGCTGCGGAGGTCGAACCCTCCGATGCGCCGGTCGATCACGAACTCGAACATCGGCACCCGGTGGTCGAGCAGACCCCGGACGGCGCCGTCTCCCCGCTGCAGCCGGAGGTCGCACGGGTCGAGGCCGTCGGGGGCGACGGCGACGTACGTCTGGGCGTTGAAGCGCCCGTCCTCGGCGAACGCGCGGATCGCGGCCTTCTGGCCCGCCTCGTCGCCGTCGAACGTGAACACCACCTCGCCGGATGCGGAGTCGTCGCCCATCACGCGCCGCAGCACCGTGACGTGCTCCGATCCGAAGGCCGTGCCGCACGTCGCGATCGCGGTCGTCACCCCGGCGAGGTGACAGGCCATCACGTCGGTGTAGCCCTCGACCACCACGACGCGTTTGGGGTCGCCGCGCGAGATGTCGCGCTTGGCGAGGTCGAGGCCGTAGAGCACCTGGGCCTTCTTGTAGATCGGCGTCTCGGGCGTGTTCAGGTACTTGGGGCCCTGGTCGTCGTCATAGAGCTTGCGCGCGCCGAAGCCGATGGTCTGACCGGTGACGTCGCGGATGGGCCAGACCAGCCGGCCACGGAAGCGGTCGTACACGCCGCCGCGCTGGTTGGTCGAGACGAGGCCCGCTGTGGTGAGCTCGTCGCGCGTGAAGCCCTGGGCGGTGAGGGCCTTGAGCATCGCGTCCCAGCCCTTGGGCGCATAGCCGACGCCGAAGTGCGCCGCCGCGCCGGCGTCGAAGCCGCGCTCCCCCAGGAACCGCCGCGCGGGCTCCGCCTCGGCGCTGACGAGCTGCGCGCGGAAGAACTCCGCGGCGGCAGAGTTCGCCGCGAACAGCCGCGATCGGCCGCTCGTCTCGGGCGCCGGGCCGCCGTCCTCGTAGTGAAGCGTGTAGCCGATGCGCCCCGCGAGGCGCTCGACGGCTTCGGTGAAGGTGACGTGGTCCATCTCACGCAGGAACGTGTAGACGTCGCCCGACTCGCCGCAGCCGAAGCAGTGGTAGTAGCCGACCTGCGGCCGCACGTGGAAGCTCGGGCTCTTCTCGTCGTGGAAGGGGCACAGACCCTTGAGCGAGCCCACTCCGGCCGAGCGAAGCGCGACGCGCTCGCCCACGATGTCGGCGATGTTCGTCCGCGCTTTGACCTCTTCGACGTCGGCCTGACGGATGCGGGGCATCAGCCCACCTCGACGTCCACCGTCTGCGGCGTCGCCGCAGAGCGCGTCCGGGCGCCGGGACGCGCGTGGCGGGGAGTCCAGATGCCGACCTCGGCCGGGTCGATCTCCCCGACGAGGCGGTTGTGCCAGTCGATCGCCGTCTGGTCCGTGAGGCTCGCGACCTGGTCGACGACCACGCGTGCGCGCTCGGCATCGTTCTGCGCCGCCCGGAAGTCGGCGGCGAACGCCGGCTCGAGCACATCCGCGCCGGCCGACCACAGCGCATCCGTCGACCACAGGGCATCGGCGAGGCGCTTGAGCACCCGCCGCTGCTCCTTGTAGACGCCCTTGCGTGCCTCGATCGTCACGATGGACGAGCCCATGATGCCCTTGAGAACGGCGATCTCGACATCCACGACGCGCGGCACGACCACGTGCGCGTTGTACCGGGCGAGCGACGACCCGGCGTAGGCCTCGCGCGTCGCCGTGACCGCGGCGCGTGCGAAGCGCCCGATGAGGTCGCTCGTGAGGTTCTTCAGACGCGCGAGGTCCTGCCGCGAGCGGTCGAACGACTTCAGCCACATCGGCTGGCGCGTCAGGCGATAGAGCCCGTCCGCCAGCTCCTCGCGGCTGTAGTCGTAGCCCACCCACTGCTGGATCTTGCCGATCAGCGGATGATGCTGCACCGGATCCGCGAGCGCCTCCAGGTCGATGTAGCCGTTGACGACCGCGTCCTCGAAGTCGTGCACGGAGTACGCGATGTCGTCGGAGAGGTCCATGACCTCGGCCTCGATGCAGCGCAGGCGACCGGGCGCGCCGTCGCGCATCCAGTGGAACACCGCCTCGTCCTCCGGATACACGCCGAACTTGAGCCGCCCGCCCGGATCCGGCACGGGGTTGTCCACGGTCCACGGGTACTTGCACGTCGCATCGAGCGAGGCCCGCGTGAGGTTGAGGCCGACCGAGTGCTCGTTCTCGTCGAGCACCTTCGCCTCGAGGCGGGTCAGGATGCGCAGCGACTGCGCGTTCCCCTCGAAGCCGCCGATGTGATCCGCCCACTCGTTGAGCGCCCGCTCGCCGTTATGGCCGAACGGCGGGTGCCCGAGGTCGTGGCTGAGGCACGCGGTGTCGACGACGTCGGCGGAGACGCCCAGCGAGATCGCCAGCTCCCGTCCGATCTGCGCGACCTCGAGCGAGTGCGTCAGGCGGTTGCGGGCGAAGTCGGCGGTGCTCGCCGGGCTCAGCACCTGCGTCTTGGCGGCGAGGCGGCGAAGGCCCGCGGAGTGCAGCACGCGTGCGCGGTCGCGGGCGAAATCGTCGCGCTCAGACCGGTGGTGCTCGGCGAAGAAGCGCTCGGCGTCGCCGTCGCCGTACCCATCCGGGCGCCGGAGCTCAGCCGCCACTGGTGTCAAGCTCCGCTCCCTGGAGTTCGCAGCTCGCGTCCTCGGCGATGTCGCGCGAATCGAGCCAGCCCTGCGGCAGCACCGGCCGCTTCGGCGAGCCGGCGCGCCCGCGCTGACCCTCCGCCGCGGCACCGGGGTACGGCGCGTTGTGGTCGAGCTGGGCGAGGAGGTCGTCGATCTCGGCGAGGCTCGACGCGGTCGCGAGGCTGGCGCGCAGGTCGCCGCCGACCGGGTAGCCCTTGAAGTACCAGGCGACGTGCTTGCGGATGTCGCGGCAGCCGCGATCCTCGTCCTCGAAGAACTCGGCGAGCAGCTCGGCGTGGCGGCGGAACGCCTGCGCCACGAACCCGAGGTTCGCATCGACCACGGGCGCCTCCGCGCCGAAGGCCGTGGCGAGCTCGCCGAACAGCCACGGGCGACCGAGGCAGCCGCGGCCCACGACGACCCCGTCGCATCCGGTCTCGTCCATCATCCTGACCGCGTCGGCCGCGCTCCAGATGTCGCCGTTGCCGAGCACCGGGATGCTCGTCACGGTCTCCTTGAGCTTGGTGATCGCCGACCAGTCGGCCGTTCCCGAGTAGAACTCGGCGGCGGTGCGGGCGTGCAGCGCAACGGCCGCGGCACCGGCGTCCTCGGCGATCCGCCCGGCATCGAGGTAGGTGAGGTGATCGGCGTCGATGCCCTTGCGCATCTTCACCGTGACCGGCACGTCGCCCGCGGCCTTGACGGCGCCCTCGACGATGTCGCGGAACAGGCCGAGCTTCCAGGGAAGGGCGGATCCGCCGCCCTTGCGGGTCACCTTGGGCACGGGGCAGCCGAAGTTCAGGTCGATGTGGTCGGCCCGGTCCTCCTCGGCGATGATGCGCGCGGCTTCCGCGGTCACGACGGGATCGACGCCGTACAGCTGGATCGAGCGCGGGGTCTCCGACTCGTGGTGGCGGATGAGACGCATCGTCGCCTCGTTGCGCTCGACGAGCGCGCGGGTCGTGATCATCTCGCTGACGTACAGCCCGGCGCCGTATTCGCGGCAGAGCCTGCGGAACGCGGTGTTGGTGATCCCCGCCATCGGGGCGAGGACGACCGGCACGTCGAGGTCGATCGGGCCGATGCGCAGAGCGCGGCGGCGGGTCAGCACGGAGGTCACGGATCCATTCTCACAGACTCGCCTTGGGTGGGAGCCGATGGTCGTAGCCTGTGGGTATGGCCGCCCCCGATCTGCCCCCTGTGCGCGACATCCCCTTCGCCGGAGCCGATGGCACGGAGCGCACGCTCGCCGAGTTCCCCGGCCCGGTGCTGCTGGTCAACGTCGCCTCCAAGTGCGGTCTCACGCCGCAGTACGAGCAGCTCGAGCAGCTGCAGCGCACCTACGGCGAGCGTGGGCTGACCGTCGTCGGGCTGCCCTGCAACCAGTTCATGGGCCAGGAGCCCGGATCGATCGAGCAGATCCTCGACTACTGCGCCGCGACCTGGGGCGTCAGCTTCCCGATCGGCGACAAGGTGAAGGTCAACGGACCGAATGCGCACCCGCTCTACAAGGCGCTGAAGAAGACGCCGGATGGGCACGGCAAGGCGGGCCGCGTCGCCTGGAACTTCGAGAAGTTCCTCGTCCGCACCGACGGCTCGGTCGCGCGGTTCCGGCCGCCGCAGAAGCCGGATGACCCCGAGATCGTCGCCGCGATCGAGGCGGCGCTGGAGCGCTGAGCCCGGCTCAGGCGTCTTCGCCGCGGTGCTCGGCCCACACCTGCCGCACCACCTGCGTGAACGCGTCCGCGGGCTGCGCGCCGCTGACGCCGTACTTGCCGTCGATCACGAAGAACGGCACCCCGTTGATGCCGTAGGCCTGTGCCTGCGCCTGGTCCTGCCGGACGGCGGGCAGGAACTCGTCGTTCTCGAGCGCGTCGCGCGCGGCGGCCTCGTCCAGGCCGACGGAGCCCGCCAGCTCGACGAGCTCGTCGATCCGGCCGACGTGCCGGCCCTCGACGAAGTACGCCGACAGCAGGCGCTCCTTCATCTCGAGCTGCTTGCCATGCGTCTTCGCGAAGTGCACGAGCTCGTGCGCCTTGACCGTGTTGGTGTGCTGCTGCAGGTCGAAGCGGTACTGAAGGC
This sequence comes from Microbacterium paludicola, assembly GCF_039529675.1. Classification (NCBI taxonomy): domain Bacteria; kingdom Bacillati; phylum Actinomycetota; class Actinomycetes; order Micrococcales; family Microbacteriaceae; genus Microbacterium; species Microbacterium paludicola. The sequence goes on along the minus strand of NZ_BAAANG010000019.1, from coordinate 98,278 downwards.
CCGCCTGATCCTTGGCGATCTGCGCGACGCGGTCGTTCATCTCCTGCGCCTGCTCACGCGTGATGCGCTTGTGCTTGGCGAGGAAGTCGGCGCTCGAGCCGTCGAAGTCGACCGGGGTGTCGGGCGAGAGCTCGAACGAGTGGTACGTGATCTCGACCTGCGGGGCATCCTCGTCCTGCGCCGCCGCGGCGAGGCCGTTCTCGAGGTTCCGCTTGCCGATGTAGCACCACGGGCAGGCGATGTCGCTCCAGACGTCGATGCGGATGGGGGCCGGGGAGGTCTGCGCGTCGGTCACGTCAGTCTCCAACCCCGCGGGCCACGGACGTATTCCGGATCCGTCATGCGCCGGTCGGCGCATCGATCGCCGCGCCGAACCGCCGCTCGCGTCCGAGGTACAGGTCGATCGCGTGCCACAGGTCGGTGCGGCTGAAGTCGGGCCACAGCGTGTCGAGGAACACCATCTCGGCGTAGGCGGCCTGCCAGAGCAGGAAGTTCGACGTGCGCTGCTCGCCGCTCGAGCGCACGAACAGGTCGACATCCGGCATGTCCGGAACGTAGAAGTGCCGCCGCAGCGCCTTCTCGGTGATGCCGGAGGGTTTCAGCCTTCCGGCGGCGACCTCCTCTGCCAGGGCGCGCATCGCGTCGACGATCTCGTTGCGCCCGCCGTAGTTGATGCACATGGTGAGGGTGAGCCCGCCGTTGCCCGCCGTGAGCTGCTCGGCGTACTTCAGCTCCTTGATCACCGATCCCCACAGGCGCGGGGTGCGGCCCGCCCAGCGGATGCGCACATCCCACTCGTTGAGCTGGTCGCGCCGGCGGTGCAGCACGTCGCGGTTGTAGCCCATCAGGAAGCGCACCTCGTCGGGTGATCGCCGCCAGTTCTCGGTCGAGAACGCGTAGACGGAGAGGTGCTTCACGCCCGCCTGGATGGCCCCCGCGACCACGTCGAGCAGCACCTCCTCCCCCGCCTTGTGGCCCTCGATGCGCGGCAGCCCGCGCCGGTTCGCCCAGCGGCCGTTGCCGTCCATGACGATGGCGACGTGCTCGGGGGCGTCCTTGCCGTAGTCGGGCGCCTGCAGCCCCGTCCAGTCGATCGGGCGGTACGCCACCGCGTCGCGGTGCGTGTAGGGCTTGGGCGTCATCGGGCTCCCTGACTGGGTGAGGTGTGGGACAGCGCGCGCAGCCCGCGTTCCATCGTCCACTGCACGTAGGCCGAGACGAGACCGGATGCCTGGGACGCGTCGCGAGCGGATGCCGCATCGACCGTCTCCCAGTCTCCCCCGAGCAGGGCGCGGAGCAGGGCCAGCACCGTCGCGCTCACGTGCGGGGTGCCGGGCGGGGCGCAGGCGGTGCAGACGACGCCGCCGAGCTGGGCGAGGAACTGGTCGTGCGGCCCGGCGGCGCCGCAGCGCGCGCAGTCGTCGAGGGCGGGCGCCCATCCGGCGAGCGACAGCGACCGCAGCAGGTACGAGTCGAGCGTGTGCCGCGGCGCGTGCTCGCCGCGGGACAGCGACCGCAGCGCCCCCACGAGCAGGTAGTACTGGTTGGGCACCGGCTCGTGGTGCGTCAGCCGATCCGCAGACTCGACCATGGCGCTCGCGGCGGTGTACCGGTCGTAGTCGGCGGCGATGTCGGCCCCGTAGGCACCGAGCGACTCGGCCTGCTGCACGATGTCGAGGCTCCGGCCGGCGTACAGCTGCACGTCGGCGACCATGAACGGCTCGAGCCGCGAGCCGAAGCGCGAGGACGTGCGACGCACGCCCTTCGCCACCGCGCGCACCTTGCCGTGACGCCGGCTGAGCATCGTGACGATGCGGTCGGCCTCGCCGAGCTTGTGCGTGCGCAGCACGACCGCTTCGTCTCGGTAGGTGGGCACGGATCCATTATCCGCCGGGCCCCTGACATCCGGCCGCTGCCCCGCGGGCGGGCGCCGGTGTCCCCGTCCTGTCGGTATGACCCGGCACGTCGGGGACACACTCCGAGCTGTGTCCCCAAGTTGCCGGATCGAAGCGGCACCACGGGGACACGACGCCCACCGTGTCCCCCAGTTGCCGGATCGAAGCGGCACCACGGGGACACGACGCGAACCTCCGCGTCGGAGTGATGGTGTGACGCAAGGCAGGCGAGCCGTTGCCCCGAACCGCCGGTTCAGAGCGACGGATCGAGGCAAGCCCCCGGCGACGCGCCCGCGCACCGCGTCGAGCGGGCGTTCGGCCGGCCGGTGACACCATGGAGGGGTGACCGACCCGACCTTCGTGCTGCCCCTGTGGGCCGATCTCGTCGCCGTGGCCTTCGGCGGCGTCCAGGGCGCGATGTTCGCGTCGGGCTTCCAGGGCGAGCGCCGCCTCGACCTGCTCGGCGTGGCGCTGATCGGGATCATCGTCGGGATGGGCGGCGGCCTCATCCGCGACATCCTGCTCGGCGTGACGCCGGCGACCCTCCAGTCGAACTGGTACATCCTGACCGCGATCATCGCGTCGCTCACCGGCATGCTCCTGGCGGGGCTCTTCGATCGCCTGAACAAGGTGATCGTCGCCCTCGACGCCGTCCTGATCGGCCTGTTCGGCGCCTTCGGCACGAGCAAGGCGCTCGCCTTCGGCATCCCGCTGGTGCCGGCGATCTTCATCGGCGCGCTCGCGGCCGTCGGCGGCGGCGTGGCCCGCGACGTCGCGATGGGGCTGCCGATCGCGATCATGCACGTCGGGTCGCTCTATGCGGTCGCGGCGGCGGCAGGATGCACGGTGCTCGCCGTCGGCTTCCAGGCCGGCCTCGACATCGTTCCCGCGGCGGTCGCAGGCGTCGTCGTGACCACCGTCATCCGCCTGCTCGCCGTGATCTTCGACGTCTCGCTTCCGGAGCAGCGCAGGATCTACCGCCGCCGCGTCGCGCTCGAGACGTCGGCGATCCCGGTCATCTCCTCCGAGATGATCGCGCAGGCTCAGGCCGGCGCCGAGCAGGCGCAGGCGGCCGCCGCCCAGGCAGTGGAGGCAATGGAACTCGCCTCCGAGGCGAACGAGCGCGCCGAGGAGGCCGCCGAGCAGGCGCAGGCCGCGGCCGATCAGGCCGAGGAGGCCGCCGGCGACGACGACCTCCCCGGGCGCTGAGTCAGACGGCCGCGACCAGCTCGGGCTGACGGGCCCGGATCGAGCGGTTCACGCCGGACACGATCGCCTTGAGCGAGGCGGTCGAGATGTCGCCGTCGATGCCGACGCCCCAGAGGCGCTGACCGTCGACCTGCAGCTCGACGTACGCGGCGGCCTCGGCGTCTCCGGATGCGCTGAGGGTGTGCTCGACGTAGTCGTACAGCGTGACGTCGATCCCCTGCTCGCGCAGCACCGTGAGGAACGCGGCGATCGGGCCGTTGCCGTGACCCGACACCTCGAGGCGCTCCTCGCCGTCACGCAGCACCACCTCGAGCGCGACGTTGCCGTCGAGCTTGCTCTGCGTGCTCGTGCCCAGCAGCTCGAACCGGCCCCAGCGCCCGTCCTCGTGGGCCGACGGCAGGTACTCGTCCTGGAAGATGGCCCAGATCTGGTCGCTCGTGACCTCGCCGCCCTCGGCGTCGGTCTTCGCCTGCACGACGCCGGAGAACTCGATCTGCAGCTTGCGGGGCAGATCCAGCGAGTGGTCGCTCTTCAGCAGGTACGCGACGCCGCCCTTGCCCGACTGCGAGTTCACCCGGATGACCGCCTCGTACGAGCGGCCCAGGTCCTTCGGGTCGATGGGCAGGTACGGCACGCCCCACTCGATGTCGTCGACCGAGACTCCCTGCGCGGCGGCCTTGGCGGCCATCGCCTCGAAGCCCTTCTTGATCGCGTCCTGGTGCGATCCGCTGAACGCGGTGAACACCAGGTCGCCGGCCCACGGGCTGCGCTCGGGAACCGGCAGCTGGTTGCAGTACTCGACGGTGCGCTTGACGTGGTCGATGTCGCTGAAGTCGATCTGCGGGTCGATCCCCTGCGTGAACAGGTTCACGCCCAGCGCGACGAGATCGACGTTGCCGGTGCGCTCGCCGTTGCCGAACAGGCAGCCCTCGATGCGGTCGGCGCCGGCCATGTACCCGAGCTCGGCGGCGGCGACGGCCGTGCCCCGGTCGTTGTGCGGGTGCAGCGAGATGATGACGTTCTCGCGGTGGTTCAGGTGGCGGCCCATCCACTCGATCGAGTCGGCGTAGACGTTGGGGGTCGCCATCTCGACGGTCGCCGGCAGGTTCAGGATGACCTTGCGCTCGGGCGTCGGCTCGAAGACCTCGAGCACCTGGTTGCAGACGTCGACGGCGAACTCGAGCTCGGTGCCGGTGTAGCTCTCGGGCGAGTACTCGTAGTACACCGCGGTCTCGGGCACGGTCTTCTCGTACTGGCGGCACAGCCGGGCGCCCTCGAGGGCGATGTCGATGATCCCCTGCTTGTCGGTGCGGAAGACGACCTCGCGCTGCAGCACGCTCGTCGAGTTGTACAGGTGCACGATCGCCTGCTTGGCGCCCTTGATCGACTCGTACGTGCGGGCGATCAGGTGCTCGCGGGCCTGCGTCAGGACCTGGATGGTGACGTCGTCCGGAATCAGGTCCTCTTCGATCAGCTGGCGCACGAAGTCGAAGTCGGTCTGGCTCGCCGACGGGAACCCGACCTCGATCTCCTTGTAGCCCATCTCGACGAGCAGCTCGAACATCACGCGCTTGCGCTCGGGGCTCATCGGATCGATGAGTGCCTGGTTTCCGTCGCGCAGGTCGACGGCGCACCAGCGGGGCGCCTTCTCGATGCGCTTGGACGGCCAGGTGCGGTCAGGCAGATCGACGACGATCTGCTCGTGATACGGGCGGTACTTGTGCACCGGCATGCCGCTGGGCTTCTGGGTGTTCTCCATGGTGTCGCTTCTTCTCGATTTCGTCGTTGTGTGTCGGGCCACGACGATCTCCGCGACGAGGAGGCCCTAGATCGAGGTCTCGTCGCGGCGGCTAAGGAGAAGAAGCCCACCGAGGCGCATGCAAGCAGGCTAACACGCAGATTGCGCGGTCGCGAAGGCCACGGACCACCGGCGGATGAGCAGGATGCTCAATCTGAGACGATCCGGAACCGCGCGACACTCCTGGATATGAGCACCACTCGCCGCATCACCGCGACGGCCGTCGCGGTCCTCGCACTCACCCTGACGGCGTGCGCCACGCCCCGCGCCGACGCCCCCGCGGCCGCTCCGCCGCCGCCGAAGCTGGGCGACGTCCGACCGGCACCGCCGGCGAGCGACATCGTCGCGCAGGGCACCGTCATGGACGACGCGGGCGAGATCTCACTGTGCACGGGCCACATGACGATGATCTACCCGCCGCAGTGCTCCGGCATCCCGCTCGACGGATGGGACTGGGCCGTCGCCGACGGCGAGGAGTCGGCCGAGGGCCGCACGTGGGGCACCTACGCCGTCACCGGTGGCTTCGACGGCGAGCGGATCACCGTGACCGCTCCCCCGATCCCGCTCGCGCTCTACGACCCCATGGCACCCGAGGACCCGACCGGCGGCATGCCGGGGAAGACCGACGAGGCCACCCTCGCGGAGATCCAGCAGACCGTGACGGATCGCCTCGGCGACGAGGTGCAGGTCGCCTACGTCGAGAACGGGTACGTGCATGTGCAGGTGCTGTGGGACGACGGCACCTACCAGGATGCCGCCGACGCCGAGTTCGGTGACGACGTCGTGATCGTCACGACGCTCCTGCAGCCCGTCTCCTGAATTTCGCCGGGGCGCTCCCGCATTCGGGGCGGTCGAGCGCCCCGGCGATTGTTTCAACTCAGGCGCGCTCTCCCGCGCTCAGGCTCGACCGATCAGAATCCCAGGCGACCCAGCTGCTTGGGGTCGCGCTGCCACTCCTTCGCCACGCGCACGTGGAGCTTCAGGAACACCTTCGTGCCGACGAGCGTCTCGATCTGGGCGCGGGCGCGGGCGCCGACGTCGCGCAGACGCGAGCCCTTGTGGCCGATGATGATCGCCTTCTGGCTGTCGCGCTCGACGACGACGCTCGCGTGCACATCGGTGAGGTCGTCCCGGTCCTCGCGCAGCGAGATCTCATCGAGCGTCACGGCGATCGAGTGCGGAAGCTCGTCGCGCACTCCCTCGAGCGCCGCCTCGCGGATGATCTCGGCGATCCGGTCCTCGAGGGTCTCGTCGGTGACGACGCCCTCCTCGTAGAGCGGCGGGCCCTCGGGCATCAGGGCGAGCAGCTCGTCGCTCAGCACCTCCAGCTGGTCGCCGGTGAGAGAGGACAGCGGGATGACCGCGGCCCAGTCCTCGCGCAGCGCGTTGACCTCGAGGAGACGCTCCATGATCTGGTCGGACGAGGCGGCATCCGTCTTCGTCACGATCGCGACCTTCTTGGCGCGCGGGTAGCCGTCGAGCGACTCGGCGATGCGGCGGTCGCCGGGGCCGACCTTCTCGGGCGCCGGAGCGCAGAACGCGATGACGTCCACGTCGCCCAGCACCTGCTCGACGAGGTCGTTCAGGCGCTGGCCGAGAAGGGTCCGCGGCTTGTGGATGCCCGGCGTGTCGACGACGACGAGCTGACCGGCCGGCCGGTTCAGGATGCCCCGGATCGCGCGTCGCGTTGTCTGCGGCTTCTCGCTCGTGATGGCGACCTTCTCGCCCACCAGCGCGTTCATCAGGGTGGACTTGCCGACGTTCGGCCGCCCCACGAACGTCACGAACCCGGATCGCGGTGACTCAGTCATCGTCTCTCTCCCTGTACTCCTCGATCGTCCGCAGCGCCTCTCCGCGCTCGACGAACACCGTCGCGATGCCGCGGCCGCGTCCCCGCGACGTTCCGCCGGTGATCACGATCCCGGCCACCTCTGCCACGTCGCCCGGCTGGGGCACACGTCCGAGGGTCTTGGCCATCAGGCCGCCGATCGAGTCGACGTCCTCGTCCTCCAGCTCGACGCCGAACAGGTCGCCGACCTCGTCCAGCGACAGTCGCGAGCTCACGCGATAGCGGCCGCCCGCGAGCTCGACGATCTCCTTCGAGGGCACGTCGTACTCGTCGGCGATCTCGCCCACGAGCTCCTCGATGAGGTCCTCGAGGGTGACGAGCCCGGCGATCCCGCCGTACTCGTCCACCACGAGGCAGACGTGCACGGCGTCGCGCTTCATCTGCTGCAGCAGCGTCTCCGCGCGCATCTGCTCGGGAACGAACACGGCGGGGCGCGCGATCCCGCGGATGCCGGCGTCGCGCCACAGCCCCGAGTCGCGGAGCCCCGCGGCATCGCGGAAGCCGAACTGCACGACGTCCTTCAGGTACAGCACGCCGATGATGTCGTCGACCTCCCCGTCCACGACGGGCATGCGGGAGATCCCGCGGTCGAGGAACAGGCGCATCGCCTCGTGGATCGTGGCGTCGGCCTCGACGGTCACCATCTCGGTGCGCGGCACCATGACGGCGCGGACGACCTGGTCGGTGAAGTCGAAGACCGAGTGGATGAGTGCCCGGTCGTCCGCCTCGATGAGGGCGTGCGACGCGGCCTCGTCGACGATGCTGAGCAGCTGCTCCTCCGACTCGAAGCTGCGGCGTCCACCGCCGGGAGTCAGGCGGTTTCCGAAGGCGGCGAGAAGGCTCGACAGCGGGCCGAGAACGATGAGGACCGCGCGCACGAGGGAGGCCGTGAACGGCAGCAGGGTCGACGCGTAGCGGCGCCCGAAGGTGGCGGGGATCGACGCCACGGCGACGAACGACACGCCCGTCATCAGCAGCGCCGTGACGAGCAGGGCCCACCAGATGCTGTTCAGGATGAGCGTGAACGCCGCCGTCACCAGCACCGCGGCCGCGGTCTCGGCGAACACGCGCACGAACACGATCACGCCCGCGTGGCGATCCGGATCGGCCGCGATGCGCGCCAGGGCCTTCGCGCTGCGACCCTCAGACGCGAGGTCGACGAGGTCGCCGCGGGACGTCACGGACAGCGCCGCGTCGATCGCCGACATGAGGCCGGCGAACAGCACGAACAGCAGCCCGCCGACGAGCAGCAGCGAGGCGACGGGGGTCAGGAGATCCGCGGGGAGGTCTGTCATCCGTCAGTACTCACGCCGACCGGCGGCGCTCCGCCGCGGCGAACGCGGCGATGAGCTCGCGCTGCAGGCCGAACATCTCGCGCTCCTCCTCGGGCTCCGCGTGGTCGTAGCCGAGAAGGTGGAGCAGGCCGTGCGTGGTGAGCAGGATGAGCTCGTCCATCGTGGAGTGACCGGCCGTCTCCGCCTGCGACTCCGCGACCTGCGGGCACAGCACGATGTCGCCCAGCAGCCCGGGAGGGGTCGGCTGGTCCTCGGTCCCGGGGCGGAGCTCATCCATCGGGAAGCTCAGGACATCGGTCGGGCCTGGCTCGTCCATCCACTGCAGGTGCAGCTGCTCCATCGCGCCCTCGTCGACGAGCACGATCGCCACGTCGGCATCCGGCGACACGTTCAGCGCCGCGAGGTTGTGCTGCGTGAGGCGCAGCAGCACCGACTCGTCGATCTCGACGGCGGACTCGTTGTTGATGTCGATCACGATCGTCCTCGCTTGGGCATGCGGTCACGCGGACCGGTGGGGCGCGCGGTGGCGGCACGGCGCTCGGCGCGGTTGGCGAACTCGCTGGCCTCGTCGCGCTCGTGCCGGGCCGCGAGGCGGCGCTCGTCGTACTCGCTGTACGCGTCGACGATGCGGCCGACCAGCGAGTGGCGCACGACGTCGTCGCTTGTCAGCCGCGAGAAGTGGATGTCGTCGATCCTGTCGAGCACGCGCGTCACGAGCCGCAGGCCGGACGCGCCCTGCGGCAGGTCGACCTGGGTGATGTCGCCCGTGACGACCATCTTCGTGCCGAAGCCGAGACGGGTCAGGAACATCTTCATCTGCTCGGGCGTGGTGTTCTGCGCCTCGTCGAGCACGACGAACGAGTTGTTGAGCGTGCGACCGCGCATGTAGGCGAGCGGGGCGACCTCGATCGTGCCGGTCGCCATCAGCTTCGGGACGAGCTCGGGATCCATCATCTCGTTGAGCGCGTCGTACAGCGGGCGCAGGTACGGGTCGATCTTGTCGGTCAGCGTGCCGGGAAGGAAGCCGAGCCGCTCCCCCGCCTCCACGGCGGGCCGGGTCAGGATGATCCGGTCGACCTCGCGACGCTGCAGCGATTGCACCGCCTTGGCCATGGCGAGGTAGGTCTTGCCGGTTCCGGCGGGACCGATGCCGAACACGATGGTGTTCTCGTCGATCGCGTCGACGTACTCCTTCTGCCCCACGGTCTTGGGCCGGATCGTCTTGCCTCGGCTCGACAGGATCGCCTCGCCCATGACCTCGCTGGGTCGCGGGCCCGACTCGTCGCGCAGCATCCGGGCAGAGCTCTGCACGTCGGCCTCACCGAGCGCGTGGCCGGCCTTGGTCATGTGCAGCAGCTCGTCGACGAGTGTGCGCGCGGCGCGCACCTCGGCGGCCTCTCCGCGCAGGGTGATCTCGTTGCCGCGGACGTGGACGTCCACGCGCGGATGGGCCTTCTCGACCATGCGCAGCAGGCGGTCCTGCGGGCCGAGCAGCTGCACCATCGCCACGCCGTCGGCCGTCACGGTGTCGGTGACGATGTCGTCGCGGTTCGCGTCACTCACCGACGAGGCTCTTCTCTCCGAGGCCGCCCGCGAGCAGGTGCGCGTGGACGTGGAAGACGGTCTGCCCGGCGCCGGCGCCCGTGTTGAAGATCAGACGGAAGTCGCCGTCGTCGGCGTGCTCGCGGCCGAGGCGCTTGGCCAGGGCGATCATCTCGGCGAGGAGCGTCGCATCCCCGGCGGCGAGCTCGGTGACGTCGCGGTACTCCTGCGTCTTCGGGATCACGAGCAGGTGCACCGGCGCCTGCGGGGCGATGTCCTTGATGGCGAACACGCGCTCGGTCTCGGCGACGATCTCGCCGGGGATGTCTCCCTGCAGGATGCGGGTGAAGATCGAGGGTTCAGCCATGTCGTCCAGTCTATGCGCGGGGCCCGAGCGGGTCTCCGCCTTCACCAGCGGCCGAGGCGCGCGTTGACGAGCGCGAGAGCGGCGGGCCCCGCGGTCGATGTGCGCAGCACCGTGTCACCCAGGCGCACACGGGTCGCGCCGGCCTCCTCGAGACGGGCGAGCTCCTCGGGCGTGATGCCGCCCTCCGGGCCCACGACGAGCAGGATGGACCCCGCGTCCGCAAGGTCGACCGCGCTCAGCCGCACTTCCGCCGTCGGCTCGAGCACGAGGATGCGGTCGCCCCGCGCGGCGAGAGCGGCCGTCGTGGCGATCGGCGTGACCTCGGGAAGCCAGGCGCGGTGCGCCTGCTTCGCGGCCTCGCGCACGATGGTCGCCCAGCGGGTGCGGCCCTTCTCGGCCTTCGGCCCCTCCCAGCGCGAGACGGAGCGCGACGCCTGCCACGGCACGATCTCGTCGACACCCAGCTCGGTCGCCGCCTGCACCGCGAGCTCGTCGCGATCGCCCTTCGCCAGCGCCTGGGCCAGCGCGATGCGCGGGCTCGGGGCGTCCTCGTCACGGCGCGCGACGATCCGGACGACCACCTCGCGCGGGGCGACGCTCTCGCACTCGCCCTCCAGCCAGGCTCCGCGGCCGTCGGTCACGGTGACCGCCTCGCCCACGCGCACGCGGCGCACGGCGGCGGCATGGTGGGCCTCCGCTCCCGTGAGCGTCAGCGTGTCGCCGGGCGCGACGGCGCCGGCCGTCTCGTCGATGAAGTGAAGGGCCACGGCGGATCAGCCCTGCCGGAAGCGGTCGCGCAGCTTCGAGAACAGGCCCTGATGGAACTCCGCCAGTCGCGGCGCTGGCGCCTTTGTGCGCTTCGCGAGCTCCTCGACCAGCGCGCGCTCCTTGGCGTCGAGCCGCGTCGGGGTGACCACGTGCACGCCGACCCGCAGGTCGCCGCGCTGGCCCGAACGCAGCCCGGTGATGCCGCGGTCCTTGATGGTCAGCACGTCGCCGCCCTGCACGCCGGGGCGCAGTTCGAGGTCGACGGGCCCGTCGAGCGCCTCGATCGTCGTGGTCGAGCCCAGGATCGCGTCGGTCATCGAGACCTCGAGCGTCGCGAGCAGGTCGTCGCCGTCGCGGCTGAACACCGGGTGCGGCGTGACCTGCACCTCGATGTAGAGGTCGCCGTTCGGGCCGCCCGCGGGGCCGACCTCGCCCGAGCCGGGCAGCTGCAGCCGCAGGCCCGACTCGACGCCGGCGGGGATGTCGACCGACACGGTGCGACGCGAACGCACGCGGCCCTGACCGCCGCACGTCGGGCACGGGTGCGGGATCGTCGTGCCGTACCCCTGGCAGGCACCGCAGGGCTGGGAGGTGACGACGTTGCCGAGAAGGCTGCGCACCTGGCGCTGCACGTGACCGGAGCCGCCGCAGATCTCGCAGCGCTCGGGGCCGGTGCCGGGCTGGCAGCACGAGCCGTTGCACGTCTCGCACAGCACTGCCGTGTCGACCTCGAGGTCGCGGTGGGCGCCGAAGACGACGTCGCCGAGCTCGAGCGTGACGCGCACGAGCGCATCCTGGCCCCGCTCACGGCGGGAGCGCGGGCGACCACCGCGGCCGCCGCCTCCCGCGCCGAAGAAGGTCTCGAAGATGTCGCTGAAGCCGCCGAAGCCGCCCGCCCCGCCGAACATGCTGTCGTCGCCGCCCATGTCGTAGCGGCGACGCTTCTCGTCATCGCTCAGCACCTCGTAGGCGTGGGTGACGAGCTTGAACTTCTCGGCCGCGTCCTCGCTGGGATTCACGTCGGGGTGAAGCTGGCGCGCCAGCTTGCGATAGGCCTTCTTGATCTCGTCGGAGCTCGCCTCGCGCGACACTCCGAGCACCTCGTAGTGGTCAGCCACAGTCCGCCTCTCGGGGGTCGCGCACCCGCGCGGCCCCGCACTTTCGATGGATCGCGCTCGGGCGATCCCGGTTGATCGATGCCGCTTACCGGCGGTTCTCGTCCTCGTCGAGCAGCCTGGTGAGGTACCGCGCCACGGCGCGAGCCGCCGCCAGGTTGCTCGGGTAGTCCATCCGCGTGGGGCCCATCAGCCCCACGCGTGCCCGGCCGACGCCGGCGTCGTAGTCGCTGGTGATGACGGAGGCCTCCGTCAGCCCGAACGCGTCGTTCTCGCGTCCGATGCTGGCCGAGAGACCCTTCTCATCCGCCGCCATCTCCGACATCAGCCGCAGCAGGGTCACCTGCTCCTCGATCGCCTGGAGGAGCGGATGGATGCTGCCGCGGAAGTCCTGCTCGCGCTTGGCGAGCGTCGCCGCGCCGGCCATCACGAGGCGGTCCTGCCGGAACTCGTCGAGCTCCTCCCCGGCGACGGCGGCGATCGTGAGGAGCGCCTCGTCGAGCCGCGCGCGGTCGGCGGGCGCGGATGCGCGCAGCTCCTCGATCCGCTCGGAACCGGATCGCACCGAGCGTCCGGTGATGAGCGAAGCGAGCTGCGCGCGAAGCAGGGCCACATCCTGCTCGTCGACGCCGCTCGGGGTCGCCGTCAGCCGCTGCGACACGCGTCCCGTGTCGGTCACGATGATGACGAGCATCCGGAACTCGTCCAACCGCACGAGTTCGACGTGGGTCACGTTCGCCGAGGCGAACGACGGGTACTGGACGAGCGCGACCTGGCCGGTGAGCTGCGTGAGCAGGCGCACGGTGCGGGCCAGCAGGTCATCGAGGTCGGCCGGATCCTGCAGGAAGGTCGAGATCGCCGCGCGCTGCGCCGTGGAGAGCGGTCGCAGCTCGGCGAGGTGGTCGACGAAGACCCGGTAGCCCTTGTCGGTGGGCACCCGGCCGGACGAGGTGTGCGGAGCGGTGATCAGCTCCTCGTCCTCGAGCAGCGCCATGTCGTTGCGGATGGTCGCGGCCGACACCCCGAAGGCGTGGCGTTCGACGATCGACTTGCTGCCGACAGGTTCGTGCGTGTCGACGTAGTCCTGCACGATCGCGCGCAGGACCTGCAGTCCGCGGTCCGTGACCATGGGCACCTCCCCGTCGCGCTTGGCACTCACTCGTTCTGAGTGCCAATTCTAGCGAGGTTCGGCGTCGCGTCGCTGAGCAGGCGAGGCGAGTCGAAACGGCCTGGACTGCCCGGATCAGCAGTCGCCCAGACATTGCGCGTTTCGACTCCCTCGCTTCGCTCGGTCGCTCAACGACCGGAGGGTGCCATCACTCCGTTCCCTCGCTTCGCTCGGTCGCTCAACGACCGGAGGGTGCCATCACTCCGTGAGCGCGCGCACGACGGCGTCGGCGAGGAGACGCCCGCGCAGGGTGAGCACAACGCGCCCGCGGATGGCCGCCGCGCCATCCACGAGACCGTCGGCCACGAGTCCGGCGACATTGCGCCGGGCGTCGGCTCCGAGGGACTCGACAGCGAGCCCCTCGCGGATCCGGCTCTCGAGCAGCACACGCTCGAGCGCGCGGGCATCGGCGTCCGGTGTCTCGCGTCCGGCCGCGGGCGACTCGCCGAGCGCCAGGCGCTGGGCGTACGCGGCGGGATGCTTCACGTTCCACCAGCGCAGGCCGCCCACGTGGCTGTGCGCGCCCGGGCCGAACCCCCACCAGTCGGAGCTGCGCCAGTACGCGAGGTTGTGCCGCGAGCGGTGGCGCTCGCCGCGCGCCCAGTTGCTGACCTCGTACCACTCGAAGCCCGCGGCGCCCAGCTTCGCGTCGGCCAGCTCGTACATGTCGGCCTGCAGATCGTCGTCCGGCGCGGGCACCTCACCGCGCTTGATCTGGCGGGCGAGCTTCGTGCCGTCCTCGATGATCAGCGCGTAGGCCGAGATGTGGTCGGACTCGAGCGCGAGGGCGGCGTCCAGCGAGGCCTCCCAGTCGGCGAGGGTCTCCCCCGGCGCGCCGTAGATGAGGTCGACGCTGACGTCCAGCCCCGCGTCCCGCGCGTCGTCCACCGCCGTGCGCACGTTCGACGGCGTGTGCGTGCGATCGAGCGCCGCGAGCACATGCGGCACCGACGACTGCATCCCGATCGACATGCGGTTCACACCGGATGCCGCGAGCTCGCGCACGACGGCGGGTGTCACCGTGTCGGGGTTCGCCTCCACCGTGACCTCGGCGCCGTCCGCGAGGCCGAACGCGTCGCGCACGCCGTCGAGCATCCGCCCCAGATCGCCCGCGGGCAGCAGGGTCGGCGTGCCGCCGCCGAAGAACACGGTGCGCGCCGGGCGCAGCGCGCCCGCGTCCGCCAGCACCTCGCGGCCGAGCGCGATCTCGCGCAGCAGCGTGTCGGCGTACTCGTCCTGGCGCGCCCCGCGCAGCTCGCTCGACGTGTACGTGTTGAAGTCGCAGTAACCGCAGCGCACGCGGCAGAACGGCACGTGCAGATACACGCCGAAGTCGACATCCGGATCGATCAGGATCCCGTCGGGCAGGCGTCCGTCGGCCGGGGCCGGATCGCCGAGGGGCAGCGGGCCGGCCATCAGCGGCCCGTCACGAACCCGGCGTGGCGAACAGCGGGGAGATCGCGCGCAGGTACCCGGCGAACAGCGCCCGGCGGCGACGGCGCACGAAGCCCTTGAACATCCGGTACAGCAGCCCCACGCCGCGGTCGAACGCCTTCACTGTGCACCACACCTCATCGTTGTCGCGCCACTCGACCATAAACGACTCCTCGCCGCTGACCATCGACCCGCCGACGGTGCCGAGGGCGAAGCCGACGCGGCGCGCCTCCTCGATCACGAAGATGACCCGCAGCTCGGCGTCGGCGCGCATCCCGTTGACGCGGCCGTGCACGCGAAGCGTCGTTCCGGGGCCCGCGTACGGAGTGCCCTCGGCGTCGTAGCGCTGGTCGCTCTCGAGCTTGGAGGGAGCCACCGGGTTGCCCTCGCCGTCGAAGCTCACTCCCGAATAGGCCGGTCCCGGCGCCGGGCGCACGTCCGTGACCTTCAGGCCCGCGCCCTTCAGCGCACCCCACGACAGCAGGGCGTCGCCCGCCGTGCGGAAACGCTCCTCGCCGCTGCCGATGCGCCACGAATCCGCAGCCGGGATGCTGTGCTCCGGCGGGTACTGGAGCAGGTCGTTCGCCTGGGTGGCGCCGACGGCCGCATAGTCGACCGTCTCGTCCTGGAAGGTGCCGCGACGCATGTGATCCACCCTACGTGCCGAGCCTGAGCGGCTACTTCGCCTTCGCCTCGACGTCGCCCGACAGCGCCGCGATGAACGCGTTCTGGGGCACCTCGACGCGACCGATGGTCTTCATGCGCTTCTTGCCCTCCTTCTGCTTCTCGAGCAGCTTGCGCTTGCGGCTGATGTCACCGCCGTAGCACTTGGCGAGCACGTCCTTGCGCATCGCGCGGATGTTCTCGCGCGCGATGATCCGCGCGCCGATCGCCGCCTGGATGGGCACCTCGAACTGCTGGCGAGGGATGAGCTTGCGCAGGCGCTCGGTCATCGTCGTGCCGTACGCGTAGGCCTTCTCACGGTGGACGATCGCGCTGAACGCGTCGACGCGGTCGCCCTGCAGCAGGATGTCGACCTTCACGAGGTCGGCCTCCTGTCGGCCGGCGGGCTCGTAGTCGAGGCTCGCGTAGCCCTGCGTGCGGCTCTTGAGCTGGTCGAAGAAGTCGAACACGATCTCGCCGAGCGGCATCGTGTACTTCAGCTCGACGCGCTCCTCCGAGAGGTAGTCCATGCCGAGCAGCGTGCCGCGACGCGTCTGGCAGAGGTCCATGATCGTGCCGACGTAGTCCTTCGGCGCGAGGATCGAGGCCTTCACGATGGGCTCGGTGACGGCGTTGATCTTGCCGTCGGGGTACTCGCTCGGGTTGGTGACGACGATCGTCTCGCCCGTCTCGGTCGTGACCTCGTAGATCACGCTCGGAGCGGTGGTGATCAGGTCGAGGCCGAACTCGCGCTCGAGGCGCTCGGTGATGATCTCGAGGTGAAGCAGGCCGAGGAACCCGCAGCGGAAGCCGAAGCCCAGCGCGACCGAGGTCTCGGGCTCGTACGCGAGCGAGGCATCCGACAGCTTCAGCTTGTCGAGGGCGTCGCGCAGATCCGGGTAGTCACTCGCGTCGATCGGATACAGACCCGAGTACACCATCGGCTTCGGATCGACGTAGCCGGCCAGAGCGTCGCTCGCGGGCGTGCGCGCGTTCGTGACGGTGTCGCCGACCTTCGACTGGCGCACGTCCTTCACACCCGTGATGAGGTAGCCCACCTCGCCCACGCCGAGGCCCTTCGACGGCACCGGCTCGGGCGCCGACACGCCGATCTCCAGAAGCTCATGCGTCGCCTTGGTCGACATCATCTGCACGCGCTCGCGCGGCGACAGCGATCCGTCGATCATTCGCACGTAGGTGATGACGCCGCGGTACGCGTCGTACACGGAGTCGAAGATCATTGCGCGGGCCGGCGCATCGGCGTCGCCCTTCGGGGCCGGGATCTCGCGCACGAGGCGGTCGAGCAGCTCCTCGACGCCCTGCCCGGTCTTGCCGGACACGCGCAGCACGTCGTCGGGGCTGCCGCCGATCAGGTCGGCGAGCTCCTTGGCGAAGCGATCGGGATCGGCCGCGGGAAGGTCGATCTTGTTCAGCACCGGGATGATCGTCAGATCGTTCTCGAGCGCGAGGTACAGGTTCGCGAGCGTCTGGGCCTCGATGCCCTGTGCCGCATCGACGAGCAGGATGGCGCCCTCGCAGGCAGCAAGCGAGCGCGAGACCTCGTAGGTGAAGTCGACGTGACCCGGGGTGTCGATCATGTTCAGCGCGACCGTCACGTCCGGTCCCTGAGCCTGCCGAAGGGTCCACGGCATGCGCACCGCCTGCGACTTGATCGTGATGCCGCGCTCGCGCTCGATGTCCATCCGGTCGAGGTACTGCGCCCGCATGTCCCGGTCGGAGACCACGCCGGTGATCTGCAGCATTCGGTCGGCCAGGGTGGACTTGCCGTGGTCGATGTGGGCGATGATGCAGAAGTTGCGGATGCGCTCGGGGGGCGTCGCGGCGGGCTCGAGCGGAGTAGAGGCGCGGGGTGACATGTCCGTTCGATTCTACGGTCCCCCTCCCGCTTCTCCTTCCCGCCTCTCCCATGGGGCAGAACGCCCACTTGCGATACACCCGCGCCTGCGTGCACCATGCAGGTTGCACGGCGATAGCGCTTGTGTTGCATGTTTTTCACGGCGAGAGCACAGATAGGTAACGCTTTTCGCACCGGTGAGTGCCTTCGATGGTGAGGGCGCAGCCGCGGGGTAGAGTCCCGGTCAACGTCTGTTACGAAAGAAGTCCTACGCCTTGATCCGTTTTATGCTGCGCCGCACTGCGGGCTGGCTGCTGATGATCGTGGCGGTGACCAATCTGACGTACTTCCTCGCCTGGGGTTATCTCGACCCTCGCGCGAACTACGTCGGCCGCCGCCCTCCCCTGACCGAAGAGCAGATCGTCGGTCTGCTGCGCCCGCGCAATCTCGACGACAAGATCCCGCTCATCGAGCGCTGGTGGGGCTGGTTCAGCGGCATCCTGCTGCGCTGGGACTGGGGCGTCAGCCCCGTCGGGCAATCGGTCAACGAGCAGGTCGCCTACCGCATGTGGGTATCCGCCGAGCTGATGCTCGGCGCGACGATCCTGCTGACGCTCGTCGGCATCGGCCTCGGCGTGTACACCGCCTCGCGTCAGTACAAGACCGCGGATCGCGTCTGGCAGGGCGTCTCGATCGTCACGATGAACATCCCCGTCGTCGTCGGTGCGCTCGCCATCGTGCTGCTGGCGATCGCCCTCAACGACGCGGTCGGCACCCGCATCTTCTACGTGACCGGAGCCGCGTCGCTCGGGGTCAGTGGTTTCTTCCCCGTGCTCCTCGACACGCTGCAGCATCTCGTTCTTCCCACGCTCGCGCTCGTGCTCACGGGGTACGCGCAGTACCACTTCCTGCAGCGCTCGCTGCTTCTGGACAACATCAAGACCGACTACGTGCGCATGGCACGGGCGAAGGGCCTGACGAAGTCGCAGGCCGTCCGCCGGCACGCTCTCCGCACCTCGCTGATCCCCGTCGCGACCCAGGTGGCGTTCTCGATCCCCGCGATCTTCACCGGCGCGATCCTGACCGAGCGGATCTTCGCGTGGGAGGGCATGGGCAAGTACTTCCTCGACACGATCACGAACAACGACATTCACGGTGTCGTCGCCGTCGCGGCCTTTAGCGCCGTGTTCACGGCGGTCGGCGCGGTGCTCTCCGATGTCGCCGTCGTGGTCCTCGATCCTCGAGTGCGGGTGAGCTGACATGAGCGTGACGAACAGTCTGATCGATCCCCTCGAGCACGGCGACAACCCGCCGCCGTCCGACACCGAGCTGCGCGCGCCGGGCCGCAAGCGCATGTCGAAGTGGGAGCTCTACGGCCGCCGCTTCGCGCGCAACCGCGGCGCCCTCGTCGGCCTGGTCATCTTCGCCGTGCTCGTGCTGTTCGCGGTCATCGGACCGCTGTTCCAGCAGTACGACCACATCGAGCTCGACTTCCTGTCGCTCAGCGACCCGCCCAGCGCCGAGCACTGGTTCGGCACCAACGGCTCGGGCAACGACGTGTACGCGATGGTCGTCGTGGGCCTGCAGCGGTCGCTCATGATCGCCCTGGTCGTCTCGATCGGCACGACCGTCCTGTCGGCCGTGATCGGCGCGGCGGCCGCGTACTTCCGCGGCACGGTCGAGCGCGTCACGCTGCTCATCATCCACTTCCTCATGGTCACGCCGACGTTCCTGATCCTCGCGATGATCTCGAACGACGCCGGCGGCGACTGGCGCGTGATCTCGCTCGTCATGATCCTCACGGGCTGGTTCTTCTCCGCCCGGGTGATCTGGACCCTGTCGCTGTCCATCCGCGAGCGCGAGTACGTGCAGGCGGCGCGCTACATGGGCGTCAAGGGCTTCACGATCGTGCTGCGCCACATGCTGCCGAACATCGGGTCGCTGCTCGTGATCAACTTCACGCTCGGCGTGGTCACGGCCGTGCTGACCGAGACCGGCCTGTCGTTCATCGGCTTCGGCGTGAAGCTGCCGGACGTCTCGCTCGGCTCGCTGATCGGCATCGGCGCGAACAGCGTCTCGAGCGCACCGTGGCTGTTTTATTTCCCGGCCGGCGCCCTGACGCTGCTGACCGTCTCGATGGCGCTCGTCGCCGACGGCCTGCGCGACGCGCTCGACCCGACCTCGGCGGCGGGAGGCCGCGCATGACAATCGCAGACACCACACTCCCGAGCGCCACGTCCAAGCCGGTGCTGACCGTCCGTGACCTCACCGTGAGCTTCCCGTCGGAGGCCGGTCGCGTCGACGCCGTGCGCGGCGTCTCCTTCGACCTGCTCCCCGGGCGCACTCTCGGCATCGTCGGCGAGTCCGGATCCGGCAAGTCGGTGACGTCGCTCGCCGTCATGGGCCTGCTCGACGACAATGCGCGCATCGGCGGATCGATCCAGTTCGACGGCGAGGAGCTGCTCGGCAAGAGCGACGCCCAGCTGTCGAAGCTGCGCGGCAACGGCATCGCCATGATCTTCCAGGACCCGCTGACCTCGCTGACGCCCGTCTTCACGATCGGCGACCAGATCATCGAGGCCCTCACCGTGCACGACGGTCGCATGTCGCGCCAGGCGGCGACGGCGCGCGCCATCGAGCTGCTGCGCCTCGTGGGGATCCCGAACCCCGAGAACCGCCTGAAGGCGTTCCCGCACGAGTTCTCCGGCGGAATGCGTCAGCGCGTCGTCATCGCGATCGCGATGGCGAACCGCCCGAAGCTGATCATCGCGGATGAGCCGACAACGGCCCTCGACGTGACGATCCAGGCGCAGATCCTCGAGCTGATCAAGACCGCGCAGCGCGAGACCGGAGCCGCGGTGATCATGATCACTCACGACATGGGTGTCGTCGCCAACATCGCCGACGACGTGCTCGTGATGTACGCAGGCAAGCCCATCGAGCAGTCCCCCGTCGACGAGCTGTTCGCCGACACCCGCATGCCGTACTCGATCGGTCTGCTGGGCGCGATCCCGCGCGTGGACAAGGCCGAGAAGCAGCCGCTGGTGCCGATCAAGGGCAACCCGCCGCTGCTCGTGAATCTGCCCGACGCCTGCCCGTTCGCCGACCGGTGCCCGATCGCCGTGGACGCGTGTCGCAGGAAGGAGCCCGAGCTGCTTCCCGTCGGCGGCAAGGAAGACCACCGGGCGGCATGCATCCGGGCAGAGGAGATCCGCGCCGGCTTCATCGACGGCCACCCCGTCTACCCCGTGCCGGAGATCCCCACCTCCGAGCTCGTGCGCACGCCCCGCGAGGAGCGTCCGGCCACACTCGAGGTCGAGAACCTCTCGAAGACCTTCCCGCTCACGCGCGGAGCCTTCTTCAAGCGCAGGATCGGCGACGTGCATGCCGTCAAGAACGTCTCCTTCGACGTCCGCGAGGGCGAGTGCATGGCGATCGTCGGCGAGTCGGGCTCCGGCAAGACGACGACGCTGCTGCAGATCATGGACCTCGCCGCCCAGCAGGACGGCGACATCCGCATCAACGGCGTCAGCGTCGCCGATGTGAAGTCGGGCCGCGCCGAGCGCGATCTGCGCCGCGACATCCAGATCGTCTTCCAGGATCCGATGGGCGCACTCGACCCCCGCATGACGGTCTTCGATATCATCGCCGAGCCGCTGCGCACCATCGGCGAGCCGAAGAGCCGCATCGAGTCGCGTGTCGACGAGCTCATGGACCTCGTGGGCCTGAACCCGGCGCACAGCGACCGGTTCCCCACCGCCTTCTCGGGCGGTCAGCGACAGCGCATCGGCATCGCGCGTGCGCTCGCGACGAATCCCAAGGTCGTCGTGCTGGACGAGCCGGTGTCGGCGCTCGACGTCTCCATCCAGGCGGGCGTCATCAATCTTCTCGACGAGCTCAAGGTCAGACTCGGGCTCTCGTATCTGTTCGTCGCGCACGACCTGTCGGTCGTGCGTCACATCGCCGATCGTGTCGCGGTGATGTACCTCGGAAGCTTCGTCGAGCACGGCGACGTGGATGAGGTGTTCGACAACCCGCAGCATCCGTACACGCAGGCGCTGCTGTCGGCGATCCCCGTTCCCGATCCTCAGAAGGAACGGACCCGTGAGCGCATCGTGCTCACGGGCGATCTGCCGAGCCCGACCGAGCAGCCGAAGGGCTGCCCGTTCGTCAGCCGCTGCCCGCTGTACAAGACGCTCGGAGACGCGGAGCGAACCCGGTGCGAGACAGAGGTTCCGCCTCTCACCGGTCGCGAGGGGGTCCACGTGAACGCCTGCCACTACCGCTGACGTCCCACACTGCCCGACTCACAACTCAACAGTCCCCACCATTCCAGTGACGCCCACCGGGCGTCGAAAGGAGCACCAGAATGAAGCTGCAGCACAAGCTGCTGGGCGTCGTCGCCACTGGCGGCGCGCTCGCTCTGACCCTCGCCGGCTGCGCCGGCGGCGGCAACGGCAACGGCAACGACGGAGCCGGCGAAGAGGCGCCGCAGACGATCGAGGGGGCGGACTACAACCCGCAGCCGCGCGAGAACCTCGAGCAGGGCGGCGAGGTGGTCTTCCCGATCTCCGAGATCACCCCGCAGATGAACGTGAACCACTCGGACGGCTCGGTCGACACGGCGACGATCTGGGAGTGGTACAACCCCCAGACGATCCTGATGTCTCCCGAGGGCGAGGCATCGGCCAACCCCAACTACCTCACCGGCTGGGAGGCCGAGGAGGTCGACGGCAAGACGGTCGTGACGTTCACCATCAACCCCGAGGCGAAGTTCAACGACGGCACGCCGTTCACGTGGGAGTCGTACAAGGTCACGTGGGAGGCGAACCGCTCGTCCGAGGAGGGCTACCTCCCCAACTCGACCGATGGCTACTCGCTGATCGAGTCGGTCGAGCAGGGCGACGACGAGTACCAGGCCGTCGTCACGTTCTCGCAGGTCTACCCCTGGTGGCAGGGCCTGTTCTGGCACCCGCTGCACCCCGCTGTGAACAGCCCCGAGCTCTTCAACGAGGGCTACCTCGAGGAGCCGAACGCCGACTGGGGTGCCGGCCCCTACAAGATCGAGGAGTTCGACAAGAACGGCGGGACCATCTCGTTCGTGCCGAACGAGAACTGGTGGGGCGACGAGCCGCTGCTCGACAAGGTCACGTTCCGCGTGCTCGAGCCGGTCGCAGCCGTCAACGCCTTCCAGAACGGCGAGACGAACTACGTCGACAACCTCTCGGCCGACAACCTCGAGCAGCTCAAGGACGTCGAGGGTGCGGTCACCTACCGCGCCCAGCGCACGGCCACGAACCTGCTTCAGATCAACGCCGAGCGCGAGCAGTTCGCCGATCTCGAGGTCCGCGAGGCGATGTTCAAGGCGATCGACCGCGAGCAGATCAAGGAGGTCGTCTGGGACGGCCTCGGTTACACCGAGGAGCCCGTCGGCTCGCTGAACCTGTTCCCGTTCCAGGAGGGCTACGTCGACGCCCTTTCCGAGGCCGGGTACGAGTTCAACGTCGAGGACGCGAACGCGATCCTGGACGAGGCCGGATGGACGCTGAACGGCGACGTCCGCGAGAAGGACGGCGTCCAGCTCGCCGGCCGCCTCCCGATCTTCGGCGACGACCCGATCACGCAGGCGCGCGCCCAGGTCATCCAGTCGCAGCTCGCCGAGATCGGCGTTCAGGTCGAGATCGACGTTCGCCCGGCGAGCGACTTCTCGACCGTCCTGACGACGAAGGACTGGGATCTCGTTCTGCTCGGCTTCTCGTCGAGTGACCCGTACGGCGTGGCGTACATGTGCCAGCTGTACTGCTCGGACAGCGGCCTGAACCTGTCGGCCACCGGCACGCCGGAGATCGACGAGCGCATCAAGAACGAGGTGTCGGCCCTGCCGACCGCCGAGGAGCAGACCGAGGCGGGTCTCGCGCTCGAGGCCGAGATCATCGCCGAGACGTGGGGCATCCTGCCGCTGTACATGGGCCCCTGGATCTCGATGGCCTCGGAGGGTCTGGCGAACCTCACGCCGGAGACCTACACGGGTCTTGACCTGTTCGGCCTGTCGCCGGTGGAGAACGTCGGCTGGGAGAAGGGCGCGGCGGAGTAAATTCCGTTCGCCTGATCTGAACTGATCGATCCGCTTCGGGGTCGGTGGCTGAGGCCACCGGCCCCGAAGTCGTTTCGGTAGCGTGGGCGCATGTCGGTGCAGGTCATCCTCGTGCACGGCATCCGCACGTCCGCGACGATGTGGCGCACGCAGGTCGCGCACCTCGAGCAACGCGGGATCGGAGCGCACGCGATCGACCTGCCCGGGCACGGCGCCCGCATCGACGAGACCTTCACACTCGAGGGAGCAATGGCTGCAATCGACGCCGCGGTGCGCTCCGCCGCCGCGATCGGACCCGTCCTCCTCGTCGGCCACTCGATGGGCGGACTCATCGCGACCGAGTACGTCGGCGCGGCGGACCCACCGCCTGTGGCCGGCCTCGTCGCGGCGTCGGCAACCGCGATCCCCCGCGGGCTCGGGCTGCACGCCTACCGGACGCTGATGCGCGGGTTCAACGCGCTGCCCGGCCGCGGGCTGATCCTGACGCGTGCAATGCTGCGGGCCACGCTCCCCGACGACACCCGCACCGACTTCGGCGCGGGCGGCTACGCCTTCGGCGCGCAGGACGCGGCGCTGCGCAGCCTCTCCGTGCTCGATCTGGCGGCGGCGCTGCGGCGCATCCGTGTGCCGGTGTGGTTCGTGAACGGCCAGTGGGATCAGCTACGGCTGCACGAGAAGGTCTTCGCGAGCATGGTGCCCGACTCCGAGCTCATCGTGGTGCCCCGGACGACGCACCTGGTCACCGCCATGCGGCCCGCCGTGTTCAATCTCGTGCTGGATCTGGCCGTCGCCACCGTGGAGGCGCGCGCTGACAGGGCGTCCGCGGGCGCGGCGGGCAGCACCTGACCTGCTAGACTTGGTCCTTGGCTTGCGTGTGGGTCCCACCCCACACCCGTCGAGCGACATCCCTCTACTGTCAATCGACATCGTCCGCACAACCTCTGAACGAAAGTCTTTCGACACGTGGCAAACATCAAGTCGCAGATCAAGCGCATCAAGACCAACGAGAAGGCGCGCGAGCGCAACAAGGCCGTCAAGAGCGAGCTGAAGTCCTTCGTCCGCCGCACCCGCGACGCCATCGCCTCCGGCGACAAGGCCGCCGCCGAGGCCGCGTTCGTCAAGGCCGCCAAGAAGCTCGACAAGGCCGCCAGCAAGGGCGTCATCCACAAGAACCAGGCCGCGAACCGCAAGTCGGCTCTCGCGTCCAAGGTCGCCTCGCTCTGAGCTGACTCTTCTCGAAGAACCCGTCCCCGCTGGGGGCGGGTTCTTTGCTTTGCGCGTGAACGCCGCGGGTTGCGACTGCGAGCAGGGAACAGACGCGGCGCTGGACGGCGCGCGGATCACTCCCCGAACGGGCGGCGGGTGGCGATGACGGAGATCATCCGCTCGAGCGCGAACACCGGATCGCGCGACGCGCCCTTGACCTCGGCGTCGGCACGCGCCGCGGCCTGGATCGCGAGCCCAAGCGTCGCCTGCGTCCAGCCTGCCTGCAGGTCGCGGCGGGCGCGATCCACCTGCCAGTCCTTCATCCCGAGGCGCGCTGCGAGAGCGCGGGCCGGCTCGCGCGATCCGGCGACCTTCGCCATCGTGCGCAGCTTCATCGCGAACGCGGCCACGATCGGCACGGGATCGGCGCCCGACGCGAGGGCGTGGCGCAGGCCGACGAGCGCCTCGCCGTAGCGGCCGGCGATGGCCGTGTCGGCCACCGCGAACGCATTGGTCTCGACGCGCCCTCCGTAGTAGCGCGTGACGATGTCCTCGGTGATGTCGCCGTCGACGTCCGAGATCAGCTGCTGGCACGCGGCGGCGAGCTCGGTGAGGTCGTCGGCGAACGCAGACAGCAGCGCCTGGAGCGCGCGGGGCGCGATCCGGCGCCCCACCGCCTTGAACTCGCCCGCGGCGAAGTCGTGCCGGTCGGCGTCGCGCTTGACGGCGGGGCACGGCACCTCCGCTCCCCCGCCGACGCCGGCGCGGATCGCATCGAGCAGCTTCTTGCCGCGCACTGTCGCGCCCGTATGACGCAGGACGACGGTCGCACCCTCCTGCGGGTGCTCGATGTAAGAGAGCGCCTCGGTGAGGAAGGCGTCGCTGCACTTCTCGACTCCCGAGACGCGCACGAGGCGGGGCTCGCCGAACAGAGACGGGGCCGACACGGCGAGCAGGGTGCCTGCCGTGTAGTCGTCGGCGCGGATGTCGGCGATCTCGACCGCCGGGTCCTCGGCCTTCAGGTAATCGCGCACACCGGCGATCGCGCGCTCGGCGCAGACCTCCTCGGGGCCCGACACGAGGACGATCGGCGCGGGGCGCGGGCTGCGCCACGACAGCTGAGGGATGGATGCCTTGGCCCCGCGCGCCGGAGACTTCGAAGCGGGTGCGGGAGCCATGCAGCCAGCCTACCGGCGGCCACCGACGCGACGCCGTGTGGCCCGGGTCACGGTGGCCGCTCCCGCCAGACGGAGACGCCGTCCGGCGTCGGGGAGACGAGGAGGAGCCCCTCGCGGTCGGTGCGCCCGATCACCGTGCCGAGGGACGTGAGCGTGTTGAGGATCTCTTCGCGCGGGTGCCCGTAGTCGTTGTCGGCGCCGACGGTGATGAGTCCCACGCTCGCCTCGATCTCCTCGTACAGCGCCCCGAGCTGATCCGCGCTTCCGTGGTGCGCGACCTTCACGACCTGATACGGACCGGCGATCCGCGCGGTGCCGAGCATCGCGGCCTGCGCCGAAGTGCCGAGATCGCCGAGCAGGATGGTGCGCGGCAGGTCGGGCCCTTCGATCTCGATGACGACGCTGGAGTCGTTGCCGGGTTCGAACGCCCGCGACTCGGCACGAGGCCAGAGCACCGTCCAGCGGGATTCACCGAGCACCCCCGTCATCCCGACGGTCGCCTGGACGCGCTGCGCGGCGCCGAGCCCGTCAAGGGCCCACTCGTCCTCGGGGCCGCCGAGGGGGCCGTGCAGCACCGTCGTCACCCGATCGCGGAGCGCCGCGGCCCCGCCGACGTGGTCGATGTCGAAGTGGCTGAGCACGAGCAGATCGACGCGGTCGATGCCGAGCCGCGACAGGCAGGCGGCAAGGGGCTCGGGGTCGGGCCCCATGTCGACGACGGCCACGGCTCCGCCCGACCGCAGGACGAGCCCATCCCCCTGCCCCACCTCGCACACCGCGATCGCCCAGTCGCGCGGCACCGTGAGAGGTCCCGCGACAACGCCGCTCAGCGCGCTGGCGCCGGTCGAGACGCCCACCGCCACCGCCAGCAGCGTCGCCGCGGCCGCACGCAGCCGCCGATCGGCGAGACCGGCCCGGCCCGCACGGGCGATCATCACGCCCGCGGCAGCGCCGAGCAGCGCGAGCAGAAGCGCACCGGCGAGGCCGGGCACCCAGGCGAGCTGCCCGCCCGGCATGGCTGCGAGGGTCTGAGCGGTGGCGGCGATCCACGCCGACGGGATCCACGCGATCGCCGCCAGACCATCGGCGAGCACCGGGATGGGCGCGGCGAGGCACGCCGCGAGACCGACGATCGTCACGATCGGCGCTGCGGGACCGGCGAGCAGGTTGGCCACGACACCGTAGAGCGGAACCTCGGGCGCCAGCAGCACCAGCACCGGTCCGCAGGCGAGCTGCGCGGCCAGTGGCACGCTCAGGGCGGCGGCGAGCGGCAGCGGGAGCCACCGCGAGAGGCCGCGCGCGATGGGACGTGCGAGCAGCAGCAGCGACCCGGTGGCGACGACCGACAGGGCGAAACCATAACTCGTCGCGAGCCAGGGGTCGCCGATCAGCAGCACCGTCGCCGCGAGCGACAGAAGCGAGATGCCCGCGCCCACCCGCCCCAGCGCCAGCGCGAGCAGCGCGATCATCGCCATGGTCCCGGCACGGATGACGCTCGGCTCGGGCGTCACGAGCACGACGAAGCCACCGAGTGCCGCGGCGGCGAGCCCGATCCGCGCACCGCGGGAGGCACCACACAACGCCGCCGCGCCGAACGCGATGCCGACCACGAGTGCGCAGTTCGCGCCACTGACCGCCGTGAGGTGGCTCAGCGACGTCGCCTTCATCTGTGCGTCGAGCTCATCCGTCACCGCCCGTGTGTCGCCGACGGCAAGGCCCGGAAGCAGCATCGAGCCTGGCGCGGGGAGGGCCGTCGCCCGCTCGACGAACACGTCGCGCAGCGACGCGGCCGCGTCGAGCGGCCCGAACGGCCCGCGGATGACGTCCACCCCGCGCGCGAAGACGACCAGCGCCGCACGGTCTCCCCCGTCTCCCGCCTGGGCCGTGCCGCTCACGATCACGGCCGAGCCGAGGTCCAGCCGCTGCCCCTCGACCGCCTCTGCCGACACGCTGACCGTGACCGGCACGGTGCCGACGAGCTCCTGCTCCCCACGACTCAGGCGCTGTGCCTCGCCGTCGAACCACAGCGCCTCGCCGTGCAGCTCGACCTTCGACGTCACGTCGACGCTGAGCTCCACGGAGCGGCCACCGGTGACCGCGAACTCGACCGCTGCACTGCGCGCGGGCAGAGCGGCGGCCACGTGGGTGGCGACCGCTCCGGAGGCCGCGCACGCGAGCAGCACGACGGCGGCAAGGGTGCGCCGCCGCGCCGGCAGCCACCGCCACACGGCGAGGCCGGCGACCGTCATCACCCAGGCGGCGACCGCCACGGGAGCGGCCGCCGGCGGCGCGAGCACGACCAGGAGGGCAGTCGCCCACGCGGCGATCACGATCGGCAGCAGTCGCAGATCGGCCGAGCGGAGCACCTCCTCCTGTTCGACGCGCGCGTCCTGCACGACGGGCGCGACGAGCGTCATCCGACCCTCACGTGGGGGCGCAGCGACTCGAGCATCTTCTCGCCGATGCCCGGCACCGCGAGGAGATCCTCGACGGCGGCGAACCGTCCGTTCGCGTCCCGCCACTCGATGATGCGCTGGGCCAGAGCCGGGCCGATCCGGGGCAGCTCCTCCAGTGCGGCGGAGTCGGCGGTGTTCAGGTCGATGGGGGCCTCGCCGCCGGCTCCTCCGCCCGCCGCCGCGGCAGGCGGAGGGGCGGCCCCCTGCTCGGGCACGACGAGCTGCTCGCCGTCGGCCACGACGCGCGCGAGGTTCACGGAGGTCCGGTCGGCCTTCTCCCCGAAGCCGCCGGCGGACGCGATCGCGTCGACCACGCGCGATCCTGCGGGCAGGACGTACAGCCCCGGCGCGCGCACCTGCCCGTCGACGTGCACGTATACACGTCCCGCGGCCACGGTCGCTCCGGGAGTCGGGGTGGCGGCCGTCACCTGCTCGGTGGGCGTCGTGGCGCCGCGCCACACGCCGATGCCGATCGTGATCGCCAGCGCTCCGAGCACGAGCAGCACGACCGCGCCGAGACCGAGCCTCACCCGGCGCGGCGGCGCCGCGATCTCCGGGATCGGCTCGGCACGTGTCCCCTCGCCGCCCGCCACATCGCCAGGCTATGAACGCCGCGATGAGCGAGGCCGCGTATCCGAGCGCACCGTGGAGAGCCAGGGAGACCCACGCTCTGGGGACGAGTCACCCGGTCGCTTCGACTCGCTTCGCTCGCTCAGCAGCCGTCGCTGGACACGGCCACCGGCCTGTCCCCGAGGTGCCGGAACCACACGGCAACTCGGGGACAACAGCCACGGGAACTACTTCGTCGAGAAGCTGACGACCTTCGGCGCGCGCACGATCGCACGCACGATCTCGCGGTCGCCGAGGGCACGAAGCACGCGCTCGTCGGCGCGCGCGAGGCGCTCGAGCTCCTCGGTGTCGATCTTCGCCGACACCTCGAGCGTCGCTCGCACCTTGCCGTCGATCTGCACGACCGCGGTCACCGACTCCTCCACGAGCAGCGCGGGGTCGGCGCTGCGCCACGTCACGTGGCCGACCGAGGCTTCGTAGCCGAGCAGCTCCCACATCTCCTCGGCCGTGTGCGGGGCGAACAGGTCGAGGATCATCGCGGTCGCCTCGACCGCCTCGCGCACGGCGGGATCGGCCGGACCCGCGGCGCCGTCCACGGCCTTGCGGATCGCGTTGACGAGCTCCATCAGCCGCGCGACGACGACGTTGAACTTGGTCTGCTCGATCAGCACCGGGGCATCGGCGAGCAGGCGGTGCGTGACGCGCCGCAGGCCCGCGTCGCCCTCGGCCCAGACGACATCCGTCGCGCTCGTGACCTCCTGCGCCAGACGCAGGGCGCGCGCGAGGAACTTCTGGGCGCCCGTTGTCGAGACGTCCTTCCAGTCCTTGTCGTCCTCCACGGGGCCGGCGAACGCCAGGGCCACGCGCAGCACGTCGGCGCTGTGCTGCGCCAGCTCCTCCTCGAACAGCACGAGGTTGCCCTTCGACTTCGACATCTTCGCGCCGTCGAGGATCACCATTCCCTGGTTGATCAGGCTCGAGAACGGCTCGGTGAAGTCGACCTGGCCCATGTCGAACAGGACCTTGGTGATGAAGCGCGCGTAGAGCAGGTGCAGGATGGCGTGCTCGACGCCGCCGATGTACGAGTCGACGGGAGCCCAGCGGTCGGCGTCCTTCGGGTCGAAGGCGCGCTCGGCGTTGCCCGGAGACAGGAAGCGCAGGAAGTACCACGAGCTGTCGACGAACGTGTCCATCGTGTCGGGGTCGCGCAGCGCGGGCTCGCCGGTGCGGGGATCCGTCGTCTCCACCCAGCCGGTCGCGGCGCCCAGCGGCGACTGCCCCTTGGGCTTCAGGTCGAGACCGGCGGCGTCCGGCAGGCGCACCGGCAGCTGGTCGGCCGGAACCGGCACGATCTCGCCGTCCTGCGCGTGGATCATCGGGATCGGCGTGCCCCAGAAGCGCTGACGCGAGATCAGCCAGTCGCGGAGGCGATACTGCTTTGCCGCGCGGCCGGTGCCGGCCGCCTCGAGCTGCTCGATCACGCGCGCGATCGCGTTGCGCTTGGACAGGCCGTCCAGCGATCCGGAGTTGATCATCCGGCCCTCGCCGGTCAGCGCCTCGCCGGTGTGGCGGGGGTCGACCCCGCTGAGCTGCGGGTCGATCGGCACGCCGTCCTCGTCGAGCTCGATGACCGGGATGGCGCCGGTGATGGGCGCCGTCGTGTCGACGACGACCCGGATGGGCAGGTCGAACGTGCGGGCGAAATCGAGGTCGCGCTGGTCGTGCGCGGGAACGGCCATGACCGCACCGTGCCCGTAGTCGGCCAGGACGTAATCGGCCGCCCAGATGGGCAGGCGCTCGCCGTTGACCGGGTTGATCGCGTAGCGCTCGAGGAAGACGCCGGTCTTCGGCTTGTCGGTCGCCTGGCGCTCGATGTCGGTCTGCTTCTGCGTCTGCTCCAGGTAGTCCTGGAACCGCATCCGCGCCTCGGGCGATGCGCCCGAGACCAGCTCGGCGGCGAGGTCGCTGTCGGGGGCGACGACCATGAACGTCGCGCCGTACAGGGTGTCGGGGCGGGTGGAGAAGACCGTGACCTTCTCGGCGCGACCCTCGATCTCGAAGTCGATGTCGGCGCCGACCGAGCGGCCGATCCAGTTGCGCTGCATCTGCAGCACCTTGTGGGGCCAGCGGCCCTCGAGCTGGTTCAGGTCGTCGAGCAGGCGGTCGGCGTACTCGGTGATGCGGAAGTACCACTGCGTGAGCTTCTTCTTCACGACGGTCGTGCCGCAGCGCTCGCAGGCACCGTCGACGACCTGCTCGTTCGCCAGCACGGTCTGGTCCTTGGGGCACCAGTTGACCGGGCTCTCCTTGCGGTAGGCGAGGCCGCGCTCGTGCAGCTGCTGGAACAGCCACTGGTTCCAGCGGTAGTAGTCCTCGTCGCTGGTGTGGAGCACCCGGCTCCAGTCGAACGAGACGCCGTACGCCTTCAGACTCTCCCGCTGCTGCGCGATGTTCGCGTAGGTCCACTCGCGCGGGTCGGCGCCGCGCTGGATGGCCGCGTTCTCCGCCGGCAGGCCGAACGAGTCCCAGCCGATGGGCTGCAGCACGTTGTAGCCGCGATGACGCCAGAAGCGCGCGACGATGTCGCTGTACAGATAGTTCTCCGCGTGACCCATGTGCAGATCGCCGGACGGGTACGGGAACATCGGCAGCACGTACTTGCGCGGACGGGTGTCCTCGTCGGAGCCCGCAAGGAACGTGTCGTTCTCGGCCCAGTACGCCTGCCACTTCGCGTGCAGGGCGTGGAGGTCGAACGCGCCGTCGGCGGGAGCGTTCGCTGCGGGGGCGGGAGAGATCTGCGACACGGGTGGGACAGCCAATCGATCGAGCGTGCGCGCCCCGATTCGGGCGCGTCGGTGCGAGATTCCAGGTTAGCGCCCGACGCCCCCGCCTATGCTCTACGCGTGGACGACGCTCTCCGGTGGCTGCTGGACCTTGTGGAGTCCGTGGATCCGGTGCTGCGCACGACCCTCGCAGGGATCGCGATGCTGCTGGAGACAAGCGTCCTCGTGGGGCTGATCGTGCCCGGCGACACCGTCGTCATCGTCGCGGCGACCGGCGTCACGAGCGTGCTCGACGGCGTCATCCTCGCGATCGTGGTCATCTGCGGCTCCCTCGCGGGCGAGTCGATCGGCTTCGCCCTCGGGCGCTGGCTCGGCCCGCACATCCGCACGTCCTGGGTCGGACGCCGGATCGGCGAACGCAACTGGGTGCGCGCGGAGAGATACGTGCAGCGCCGCGGCGGGATCGCCATCTTCCTGTCCCGCTTCCTGCCCGTGATGCACTCGCTCGTGCCGCTGACGGTCGGCATGAGCACCTATCCGTACCGCAGGTTCATCCTCTGGACCCTGCCCGCCTGCGTGATCTGGGCGACGCTCTACGTCTCGATCTCGGCCGGCGCGGCGCAGTCGTACCGGAGCCTGTCCGACACGGCGCACTGGGCCGCGTACATCTTCGTCGGGGCCATCCTGCTGCTCGTCGTCGGCGTCTTCATCGCCAAGAAGGTGATCGCCCACCTCGAGCGGCGCCACCTCGACGACTGACGGGCACCTCCGCCCGCGGTCTGCGGCGGCGCTCGTGGAAGACTGGTGGCGATGCCCTCCACCTCGCCTCGCGACAGGATCCACTGGATCGCCCGGATCGAGCGCCGCGTGCATGCGCGGCGAGAACGACGCGCCCGTCGGCACGGCCGCAAGCCCACGGTGCTCGTGTTCCCCGGCTACGGCGGCGAGGGATGGGTTCGCGTCCTCGGTCGCGTCCTGATCGTGCCGCCGACGAAGCGCACGAAGTCGGGCGAGCTGGCCAGCGTGCGCGGCTGGCGCAGCTTCCTCGGGATCCCGGTGGGCTACTCCACTGTGCGCATCACGATCGGCGACGAGACGCACGAGGTCGTCGCCGACCGCGGCGGGGTGATCGACGCGCGCATCGAGGCGAAGCTCGAACCCGGCTGGCAGCTGGTGCGGATGGCCGTCGAGGACGGCGAGCCCGGCGAGTCGCTGGTGCAGATCGTCGCGCCCGGAATGCGTCACGGCGTCGTCAGCGACGTCGACGACACCGTGATGGTCACGGCGCTCCCCCGACCGCTGCTCGCCGCGTGGAACTCGTTCGTGCTCGACGAGCACGCCCGCCAGCCGGTGCCGGGGATGGCGGTGCTCCTCGGCCGCCTCACGCGCCAGCAGCAGGGGCTGCCGATGGTCTACCTGTCGACGGGCGCCTGGAACGTCGCCCCGACGCTGACCCGCTTCCTCAACCGCCATCTCTTCCCCGCCGGGTCACTGCTGCTGACCGACTGGGGCCCGACGCACGACCGCTGGTTCCGCAGCGGCAGCGATCACAAGGCGACCAACCTGCGCCGCCTCGCCGAGGAGTTCCCGGATGTGCGGTGGCTGCTGATCGGCGACGACGGTCAGCACGACGACGCCATCTACACGGCCTTCGCGAGCGAGTACCCGCAGTCGGTCGCGGGAGTGGCCATCCGCCGCCTGTCCCCCGCCGAGGCGGTGCTGGCCGGTGGTCGCACGGCCGTCAACGACCACTCCGGCGCCTCGATCCCGTGGGTCACCGCCGACGACGGCGCGGGCCTCGCGGAGCGCCTCGAGGCCGTCGGCCTCCTCGACCCGGAGAGCTGAACTCCCGCGATATCGGTGGTCGGCGTGCGCCGGCGAGCCTATGAGGCCGCACGGATCATCCGGATCTCACGGACTCCGTCGTCGACCTCTGACCGGCCGTCAGGTGTGAAGCCGTGCCTCCGGTAGAAGGCCTGCGCCCGCGGGTTTGGGTCCACAACCCACAGGAAGGCGCCCTCCGTCGGCGCCAAGACCGCCTCGAGGAGCGGACCGCCCACGCCCGAGCCGTGCTCGGCGGCGAGGAGGTAGATCAGGTAGAGCTGGCGCGCCTGGGGCGCATCGTCGCCCTCCGGCGGGCCCGCCAGCGCGATCCCTACGACCGCTCCATCGCGGTCCGCGACGGCCGCGCGCTGGCCCGATCCGCCGATCCTCGTCAGCACGTTCGTCCACATCCGCTCGCGACGCTCGACCGCGTCGGGGGCGTCGAGCACCTCGTCGCGCATCAGCCCGCGGTATGTCTCCTGCCAGGCCAGCGCGTGCACGCGCGCCATAGCCCGCGCGTCCTCTGGCCGGGCGGCCCGCACCACGACTGCTGGGGTCATGGCACGACGGTAGCGACCCGAAACGACTCACCGCAGCCGAAACGACGGACGGGATCGGCGATCCGGTGCGTCGCTGCGGTCTTCTTGTGTCGTTTCGGGCCACTGGCAAGCGGCGCAGCCCACACGCTCGGCCCGCGGCCCGGGACCAGGCGGATGTCGGCGGCACGGCATAGCCTGGCGGCATGTGCGGTCGATTCGTCGTGGCGAAGGTCGGGAACGAGCTCGTGGGTGAGCTGCGGGTGGATCTGCAGGCGGATGAGCTGCCGCCGCCCTCGTACAACGTCGCGCCGACCGATCCGGTCGCGATCGTGCTCGACTCGGCGAAGACCGAGCCGCCGACCCGCCGGCTCGAGGTCGCACGCTGGGGACTCGTCCCGTCCTGGGCGAAGGACCTCTCGATCGGCGCCCGCGCGTTCAACGCGCGCTCCGAGGAACTGGAGGAGAAGCGGATGTTCCAGAACGCGCTGCAGAAGCGGCGCGCGATCATCCCCTCCTCCGGCTACTACGAGTGGCAGCAGCAGGCGGACGGCAAGGTGCCGCACTTCATCCACCCCGCCGACGGATCACCGCTGCTGTTCGCCGGCCTGTACGAGTGGTGGAAGGACCCGTCGAAGACCGACGACGACCCAGCTCGCTGGGTGCTGAGCTTCACGATCCTGACCCGCGAGGCGATCGGCGAACTCGGATCCATCCACGGCCGGATGCCCGTCTTCCTCGACGTCGACCACGCCGATGCCTGGCTCGATCCGACCATCGACTACCCGCGCGACGTGCTGGACGCTGCGGTCGACGCCGCGCCCTACGTCGCCGAGACCCTGACGTTCCACCCGGTGGCGAAGGACGTCGGCAACGTGCGGAACAACTCCCCCGCGCTGATCGAGCCGCTCGACGCCGCCTGAACCGAGACGCCCAGGCGCCCGCGCGATAATCGAACCCATGACTGCCGATCGCGTTCCCGCCGAAGCCCGCGCCCACATCGAGGACCTCGCGGCCTTCGTGACGGCCTCCCCGTCCTCGTACCACGCGGCCGCCGAGATCGCTCGCCGCGCCGAGGGGGCCGGCTACACGCGGATCGACGAGGTCGACGCGTGGGACATCGCGCCCGGCGGACGTTATGTCGTGGTGCGCGACGGATCGGCCGTGGCGTTCGCGCTGCCCGAGGCGGCGGCCGCGACCACGCCCTTCACCATCATCGGGGCGCACACCGACTCCCCCGGTTTCAAGCTCAAGCCGAAGCCGACCACACTCGGGCCCGGCGGCTGGTGGCAGCTCGGCGTCGAGATCTACGGCGGCCCGCTGCTGAACTCGTGGCTCGACCGGGAGCTCGAGCTCGCGGGTCGTCTCGTCACCCTCGAGGGCGAGGAACACCTCGTCCGGACGGGGTCGCTGCTGCGCATCCCGCAGCTCGCGATCCACCTCGACCGCGGCGTGAACAACGGCCTTGAGCTCGACAAGCAGCGTCACACGCAGCCCGTGTGGGGCCTCGGTGACGCCGAGAGCGCCGACATCCTGCACGCCCTGGCGGCACGTGCGGGCGTCGAGGCCTCGCAGATCGGCGGCTACGACATCGTGGTCGCGGACACGCAGGAGCCGCGCACCTTCGGCCACGCCCAGGAGCTGTTCGCATCGGGCCGGCTCGACAACCTGCTGTCGGCGCACGCGGCGCTGGTGGCTCAGCTGCAGACCGAACCGCGCGAGGCGATCACCATGTACGCCGCGTTCGACCACGAGGAGATCGGCAGCGCCTCGCGCTCCGGCGCGGCCGGCCCGTTCCTCGAGGATGTGCTGCTGCGGATCTCGGCGGCGCTCGGCGCCGGCGCCGACGAGCGCGCGCAGGCCTTCGCCGCGTCGCTGCACGTCTCCAGCGACGTCGGTCACGCGGTGCACCCGAACTACCCCGACCGGCACGACCCGGCGAACCACCCCGTCGCGGGCGGCGGGCCGATCCTCAAGATCAACGCCAGCCAGCGCTACGCGACCGACGCGCACGGCGCCGCCGCGTGGAACGCCGCCTGCGAGGCGGCCGGCGTGCCGATGCAGGAGTTCGTGTCGAACAACGCCGTGCCGTGCGGCTCCACGATCGGTCCCATCACCGCGACCCGTCTGGGCATCCGCACCGTCGACGTCGGCGTGCCGATCCTGTCGATGCACTCCGCCAGGGAGCTGACCGCGGTCGTCGACCCGTGGTACCTGTCGCGTGCAATGCGCGCCGTCCTCGAGCGGTGACGTGAGGCCGACCGCCGCGCTCGCCGTCACGCGCCTCGCGCGCGATGACTGGCGTGCGCGCGCGGAGGCGCATCGGCAGCGGGCCGACGAGCTGACCGCGGCGCATCGGGCTCGGTCTGCCCGCGGCGAGAAGCACCCCGTGTGGGACTTCCTCTTCACGTACTACTCGTACAAGCCCGCCACGCTGCGCCGCTGGCATCCGGGCCCCGACGTCGAGCTCGCGGACGCCGCCGCCGACGAGCGTGCGGGCTGGCGCTGGTACGTGCCGGGCACGGAGCCGGGATCCCTCACCGTCGACCGCCACGGATTCGGCCGCGAGAAGGCGTCACTGGCGCGGCTGATCGAGATCATGCTCCGCCGTCCCGCGGAACGCGCCGGTCGGTTCGACTGCTTCGGGCTTCACGAGTGGGCGATGGTCTACCGGCAGCGTGAGCACCGGCATCCGGTTCCCCTGCGCCTCGGCCAGGATGCGACGGACGCGGTCGTCGAGGCCCACGAGCTCAAGTGCACCCACTACGACGCGTTCCGCTTCTTCACTCCCGACGCCGTGCCGCGCAACCAGCAGGCGCCGACGCGTGAGACGCAGCCCGAGCTCGACCAGCCGGGCTGCCTGCATGCGGGGATGGACGTCTACAAGTGGGCCGTCAAGCTCGGCCCGCTCGTTCCCGGCGAGCTGCTGCTCGACG
Organism: Microbacterium paludicola; assembly: GCF_039529675.1. Lineage (NCBI taxonomy): Bacteria > Bacillati > Actinomycetota > Actinomycetes > Micrococcales > Microbacteriaceae > Microbacterium > Microbacterium paludicola. Next base: position 61,737 of record NZ_BAAANG010000019.1, on the reverse strand, counting down.
CATTCGAGCTGGCGAGGGACATCCGGGTGCTGGACATGGAGGCCGCGCCGTACGACCTCGCCGACTGGGGCGTCACACCGGTGCGGATCGAGACGGCGGAGGGAAAGGCCGAGTACGTGCGTCGTCAGCGGGCGTTCGCGGAGCGGGGAAACGACCTGCGCCGGCGGATCCTCGACGCGTGGCGGCCGGACGATCAGCGCCGCACGAGCGCGTCGATCGCCCACGCCCCGGCGACGCCGGCCGCGTAGAGCAGCAGGTCCTGAGGCGCGAACACCGTGCCGAAGACGAGCATCAGCGGGGTGAAGGCCGCGCCCCATACCTCGGGCAGCCCGGTGAGCTGGAACAACTCGACGGCCGCGCACCAGCCGAAGGCGGCCACCGCGACGATCCAGAATGCCGCGCGCGGCAGGATGAACACCCCGAGCAGGTAGATCAGCGCCGCGTACAGCGCGTCGCCGGCCGCGTCCGAGGCGAAGCCGTCGGGCGCGAACGCGTGGACGGCGAGCCCCGCGGCCACGACCAGCGCTCCCGCGACGGCAACCGCGACACGCCTCGGCGCCGACCGCACGCGGGCAGAACTGCCCGGTTCTGTCGCCATACCCACGGCGCGACTCTAGACGAGGCGTGTGATCCGCGGCCGAATGCCCGTCAGCGCCGCAAGTCCCGCCGGCCACAGCCAGGTGAACGGTCGCGAAACACGATCGAGACGTCGATGTAATGGTCGGGTACGCGACGGAGAAGTAGGTTGGCGGATATGCGTCGGCTGTGAGCCGACGCGATCTGCATTCCGAGAAAGGTGCACAGCGCATGTCCCATCACGCACGACGACGCGGCCTGATCGCAGTCGCGGGGATCGCCATCGCGACCCTCGCCCTCAGTGCCTGCGCGCAGAGCCAGCGCGGCGAGGACGGCGGCGGTGACGGCGGCGACGATGCCGCGGTCGACTCGACCTTCACGTTCGCCTCCTCGTCCGACCCCGCCGGTCTGGATCCGGCGTTCGCCAGCGACGGCGAGACCTTCCGCATCGCCCGCCAGATCTTCGAGGGCCTCGTCGGCGTCGAGCCGGGCACGGCCGACCCCGCCCCGCTGCTCGCCGAAGAGTGGACGCAGAACGACGAGGGCACCTCGTTCACCTTCACGCTGAAGGAGGGCGTGAAGTTCCACGACGGCACCGACTTCAACGCCGAGGCGGTGTGCGCGAACTTCGACCGCTGGTACAACTGGACCGGCGTCGCGGCGACCGAGAGCCTCTCGTACTACTACAACAGCCTGTTCGGCAGCCCGGACTCGTCGGACAACCCGCTCTATGAGTCCTGCAGCGCCGACGACGAGCTCAGCGCGACGGTCAACCTGACGCGCCCGTGGTCGGGCTTCATCGCCGCACTGTCGCTGCCCGCCTTCTCGATGCAGAGCCCCACCGCGCTCGAGGAGTTCGGCGCCGACGAGGTCGGCGGCACCGAGGACGCACCCGTCTACAGCGAGTACGCCGAAGGGCACCCTGTGGGCACCGGTCCGTTCACGTTCGACTCGTGGTCGCCCGGCGACCAGGTCGTCCTCACGGCGAACGAGGACTACTGGGGCGAGCAGGGCCAGGTTCAGGAGGTCGTGTTCCGTGTGATCGACGACCCGACGGCCCGCCGTCAGGCGCTCGAGTCGGGTTCGATCGACGGCTACGACCTCGTCGCCCCCGCCGACACGGCCGCGCTCGAGGGGAAGGGCTTCACGATCACCCAGCGCGACCCGTTCACCATCCTCTACCTGGGCTTCAACCACGCGACGCCCGAACTGCAGGATCCGCTGGTGCGTCAGGCGCTCTCGTACGCCATCGACAAGGACGCGCTCGTCCAGCAGGTGCTGCCCGAGGGAACCGAGGTCGCGACGCAGTTCATTCCGCCGGTCGTCAACGGCTGGAACGATTCGGTCACGACGTACGAGTACGACCCCGAGAAGGCGAAGCAGCTGCTGGCGGAGGCCGGCCATGAGGACCTCACGCTCACGTTCAACTACCCCGTGAACGTGTCGCGCCCCTACATGCCGAACCCCGACCAGATCTTCGCGGCCCTCGCCGCGCAGCTGGAGGAGGTCGGCATCACGGTCGAGCCGGTCGAGAACGAGTGGGTCGACTACCTCGACCTGATCCAGGGCAGCGAGAACCACGGCATCCACCTGCTCGGGTGGACGGGCGATTACAACGACACCGACAACTTCCTCGGCGTCTTCTTCGGCCGCCAGTCGATGGAGTGGGGCTTCGACAACCCCGAGCTGTTCACGGCCCTCGAGGAGGCGCGCCAGATCCCGAGCCCGGAGGAGGCGACGGCGACGTACCAGGAGATCAACGAGATGGTCGCCGAGTTCATCCCCGGCATCCCGCTCGCTCACCCGGCACCGTCGCTCGCGTTCGCCCCGCGCGTCACGTCGTACCCGGCGAGCCCGGTGAACGACGAGGTGTTCAACATGATCGAGCTCAGCGAGTGACGCTCGGCGAGTAGGACACGTTCGACAGACGACTGCCGCGGGGTCGGCTCTCCGGCCCCGCGGCAGTCGCCCGCCGCCCCACATCCCGCAGGAGCACCGTGCTACGCACCATCGGCAAGAGGATCTTGCTCGTCATCCCCACCCTGTTCGGCCTGACAATCCTGCTGTTCGCCTGGGTGCGCGCGCTTCCCGGAGGGCCCGCCGCGGCCCTGCTCGGCGAACGCGCGACACCCGAGGCGATCGAGCGCATCAACGCGGCATACGGCTTCGACCGCCCGATCGTCGTGCAGTACTTCACCTGGCTCGGCCGCCTCATCCAGGGCGACTTCGGAGCGTCCATCAGCTCGCGCCGCCCCGTGCTCGAGGAGTTCGCGAACCGCTTCCCCGCAACCGTCGAGCTGTCGATCGCGGCGCTGCTGATCGCCGTCGCGATCGGCATCCCCATCGGGTACTGGGCCGCCAAGCACTACGGCAAGGCTGCCGACCATGTCTCGGTGGCCGCCAGTCTCGTCGGCATCACCATCCCGGTCTTCTTCCTCGCGTACATCCTGAAGTACGTCTTCGCCGTACAGCTCGGATGGCTGCCGTCGGACGGCAGGCAGGACAACATCGACGCGACCCACATCACCGGCTTCTACGTGCTCGACGGTCTGATGACCGGCGAGCTGGATGCCGCGTGGAACGCGATCCTCCACCTGATCCTTCCCGCGATGGCGCTGTCGACGATCCCGCTCGCGATCATCGTCCGGATCACGCGTGCATCCGTCCTCGAGGTGATGAACGCCGACTACGTCCGCACGGGCCGCGCGAAGGGGCTTCCCCCACAGCAGATCCGTGACCGGTTCGTGCTGCGCAACGCGATGCTGCCGGTGGTCACCACCATCGGCCTGCAGGCGGGCCTGCTCATCGCCGGCGCCGTCCTGACCGAGACGGTGTTCGCCTTCCACGGGATCGGCGAGTTCCTCGCGACGGCGATCTTCCAGCGCGACTTCCCGGTGCTGCAGGGCTTCGTCCTGTTCATCGCCATCGCCTACGCCGCGATCAACCTGCTCGTCGACATCTCCTACAGCCTGATCGATCCGAGAGTGAGGGTTCAGTGAGCGCTCCGGTCATTCCCCCGACCGGCGGCCTCGGCGGCGACGCCACCGCCGTCGACCACGCCGCACTCGAGGCGCGACGCAGGGGCGGCTTCTGGCACGACGTGTTCCGTCGCCTGCGCCGAAACCCGACGGCCTGGATCGGCGCCGCCATCGTGCTGCTGTTCATCCTCGTGGCCGCCGCTGCACCGCTGCTGGCACCGTACGGCGACCTCAGCTCCCCCGGACGCGAGCACATCCGCCCGACGGCGCTGCCCGGGATCGGCACGCTGCCGGAGTTCCCGCTCGGGATCGACCGGTTCGGCGGGGATGTGCTCTCGAAGCTGATCTGGGGCGCGCAGGCGTCCCTCGTGATCGGCGTCGTCTCCACCCTGTTCGGACTGATCGGCGGAATGGTGCTCGGGGCGCTCGCGGGGGCGTTCGGCGGCTGGGTCGACAACGTCGTGATGCGCGTCGTCGACATCCTGCTGTCGGTGCCGAACCTGCTGCTGGCGGTCTCGATCGCCGCGGTGCTGGGACGCACCCAGCTCGCCGTGATGATCGCGATCGGCGTGGCGCAGATCCCGATCTTCGCGCGACTGCTGCGCTCGTCGATGCTGCAGCAGCGCGAGACCGACTACGTCCTCGCCGCCGGCACGCTGGGCCTCGGGCGCGGGCGGATCACCCTGACGCACGTGCTTCCCAACTCGGTCGGCCCGGTCATCGTGCAGGGAACCCTGACGCTCGCCACCGCCGTGATCGACGCTGCCGCGCTGTCGTTCCTCGGCCTCGGCGGCGGGCGCCCCGAGACGGCAGAGTGGGGGCGCATGCTCACCTACGCGCAGGCGGAGCTCTCCATCGCCCCGCACCTGGCGTTCCTGCCGGGCATCTGCATCATGATCACCGCGCTCGGCTTCACGCTCCTCGGCGAGGCCCTCCGCGGCGCGATGGATCCGCGGACGCGGGCACGCTGATCCGGTGACGAGAAGAGGCCGGTCCCCCGTTGACGGGTGACCGGCCTCTTCGGCGTGCGGCTCAGCTCGCGATCTCGAGCTCGTTGCCCGGGATCGACGCGAGCAGATTGCGCGTGTACGGGTCACGCGGATTCGTGAAGATCTCCTCGCTGGTCGCCGCCTCGACGAGCTTGCCGTTCTTCATCACGCACACGTAGTCGCTGATCAGCCGGACGACGGCGAGGTCGTGCGAGATGAACAGGTAGCTGAGCCCGTACTCGCGCTGCAGGTCGCCGAGCAGCCGCAGGATCTGGTCCTGCACGAGCACGTCGAGGGCCGACACCGGCTCGTCGCAGACGACCACGTCGGGCGAGAGGGCGAGCGCGCGGGCGATGGCGACGCGCTGACGCTGTCCTCCGGAGAGCTCCGACGGGTAACGGCGGGCCATTTCGGATGGAAGGGCGACCTGGTCGAGCAGCTCGCGCACCCGCTTCTGGCGTTCGATCCGCGACCCGCGACCGTAGAACGCGAGCGGCTCCTCGATGATGCGCTCGATCGTGAACATCGGGTTCAGGGACGAGTACGGGTCCTGGAAGACCGGCTGCACCTTCTGCCGGAAGTCGCGCTGCTCGGCGCGGCTCAGCGAGAAGATGTCCTTGCCTTCGAAGCGGACGGTCCCCGATGTCGGTTCGATCGCCTTCAGAAGCATCCGCGCGGTGGTGGTCTTGCCCGATCCCGACTCGCCGACGACCGAGACCGTCGTGCCGCGCGGGATCGCGAGCGACACGTCGTCGACCGCGAGGAACGGCTCGCGCTGCCCGCGGATCCGGTACTCCTTGGTGACGCCCTGGAACTCGACGACATGGTCGGGCGCGGGCGCCGACGCGACCGGAGCCAGACGCTCGCTCGTCGTGGCGCGGAAGTCCTCGGGGCGCAGGCGCGCGATCGCGACCGACGGCGCGGCCTTCACCAGCGACTGGGTGTAGGGGTGCTGCGGGTCCTCGAGGATCTGGCGGGCCAGGCCCTGCTCGACCACACGACCACGGTGCATGACCACGACGTGCTTGGCCCGCTCGGCGGCGAGGCCGAGGTCGTGCGTGATCATCAGCACGGCCGTGCCGAGCTCGCGCGTCATCGAGTCGAGCTGGTCGAGGATCGTGCGCTGGACGGTCACGTCGAGGGCGCTGGTGGGCTCGTCGGCGATCAGCAGGCGGGGGCGACAGGCGAGACCGATCGCGATCAGCGCGCGCTGGCGCATGCCCCCGGAGAACTCGTGGGGGTACTGCTTCGCCCGGCGGGCGGCGTCGGGAAGCCCCGCGGCCTCGAGCGTCTCGACGACCTTGGCGTCGACGTTCCGCCGGTTGGCGAGCCCGTGCGCGAGCAGCGTCTCGGCGACCTGCGTGCCGATCTTCGACACCGGGTTCAAGTTCGACATCGGGTCCTGCGGCACGAGTCCGATGTGCCGGCCGCGCACCTCGCGCAGCGCTGCCTCGTCGGCCCCGACGAGTTCCTGCCCGTCGAAGCGGATGCTGCCCGCCGACACGCGCCCGTTGCCCGGCAAGAGACCGATGATCGACATCGCGGTCGTCGACTTGCCGGATCCCGACTCGCCGACGATGGCGAGCGTCTCCCCGGCCCCGAGCGTCAGGCTCGCCTCGTGCACCGCGGTGACCGGTCCGTCCTGGGTCGAGAAGTCGACCTTCAGACCCGAGATCTCGAGCAGCGGCGGGATCGTCTCTGGATGCCTCATCCCCCCATCCTGCCCTCGTCAGGCCGCATCCGGGTATCGCCATCCCCGGGGGTAACGTGCCTGTAACAGCGGCACCGTGAGTGCGGCAGGATCGACCCATGGCCTCCGACCCGCTGATCGCCGTCGCGTGGGAGCTGTACGACCTGCCGCCCGCGCGGTTCACCGCCGAGCGCAATGCCCGCGCGAAGGCGGTGAAGGGCGAGGATCCGGCGCTCGCGAAGCGGATCGCCGAGCTGCGACGCCCGTCCGCGCCGGCGTGGATCATCGGGCAGCTCGTGCGGCACCGCGCGGAGCGGCTCACCCAGGTGCTCGAGCTCGGCGCCGAGCTGCGCGAGGCCCAGGAGGATCTGGATGCAGCCACGCTGGCGCAGCTCACGAAGGACCGCCGTGCGCTGACGGCCGCGCTCGCGCGCGAGGGCGCCGACCTGGCCGCCCGCCAGGACGTCAACGCCCCGTCGTCGGTGCTCGACGAGGTGTCGCAGACCCTCCAGGCGGCCATGGCCGACGCGGCCGCGGCCGAGGCGGTCACGTCGGGGCGGCTGATCCGGTCGCTCGAGGCGGTGGGCTTCGATCCCGTCGACCTGGCCGACGCGGTGGCGGGGCCCGCGCCCGACGGCTCCGTCGCCCCGCAGCGGGCGAAGGCGGCGCCGGACGAGCTCGCCGCTCGGCGCGCGCGCCGGGAGGCCGAGCGCGCGATCCGCGACGCGGAGGCCGCGCATCAGCGCGCCGAGCGCAACCTCGCCGCCGCGCGCCGCACGGCGGCAGACGCGCGGCAGCGCGAGGACGGGCTCACCAGCCGCCGCGAGCAGCTGCGCGCCGAGCTTCGCCGGCTCGACGACGATCTGCGTGACGCCGAGACCGCGACCGAGCAGGCGACCGCCCGCGAGCAGGAGGCCGAGGCGGCCCAGGCCACCACGGGCGCGGCACTGGAGCGCGCCCGCGCGTCCCTCGAGCCCTGACCGAACGGCTCAGTCGAACGGCGCCACCCGGATCAGGTTGCCGTCGGGATCGGCGATGACGAACGTGCGGCCGAACACGTCGTCGTGCGGTGGCTCGACCACCGTCGCACCCTTCGCCGACCACGCCTCGAAGACGTCATCGACCGCGCCCTGCTCGCGCGGGACGAGGAGGCCGACTTCCGAGGTGCGCGGGGCCGACGCATCCGCTCGTCCCCCGCTCCACAGGGCGAACGTCACTCCGGGCGCCACCTCGAACGGCACATAGCGCGGCGTCACCATGACGGGTTCGATCTCGAACAGCTCGCGATAGAAGGCGGTCGCGCGCTCCACATCGCTCACGTACACAAGGAACAGATTCGGGGCTGCCATGTCTCTCCTTTCGCGCGGACGCGTCCGTTCCGCGCGAGGGCGATCCTGCCGGAGACCACCGACATCGAGCGGCCGCCGCCTCACCGCCGCCGCAGATCGGCGAAGATGGTCTCATGACCTCCGCTCCCTACGGCCTGCTCCTCGACGTCGACGGTCCGCTCGCGAGCACGGTCACCCGGTCCATCCGGATCCCGTCGATCGCCGACGACCTCGTCGCCATCGCGAACTCCGGGTGCCCGGTCGTGTTCAACACGGGGCGCTCCGACGCCTTCCTCGCCGAGCAGGTCATCCCCGAGCTCGTCCGCGCCGGCCTCGCCGCCGACGCCCCCGTGTGGGGAATCGGCGAGAAGGGGGCCTCCTGGTTCACCGTGACGAACGGCCGGATCGGAGCGGTGCAGGTGGACGAGACCATCGCCGTCCCGGCGGATCTCGTCGCCGCCTGCCGCGCGATCGCCGAGCAGCACCGCGACCTGATGTTCTGGGACGCCACCAAGCGCACGATGGTGTCGCTCGAGCAGAACCTCGACGTCGAGAACGCCGAGTTCCTCGGGCGCCGCGCGCAGGTCACGGCCGAGCTCGACGCCGCGATCGCATCCCTCGGCCTCGCGGATCGCTTCTACACGGTGCCCACGGTGATCTCGATCGACCTCGAGCACCGAACCGCGGGCAAGGCCCTCGGGGCCGAGCGCGCCGTGCGCCTCGTGGGCGAGCGGATGGAGGTCCCCCGCCGGTGGTTCACGGCCGGCGACTCCCACGGCGACTACGACATGGCCGCGTGGCTGCACGACGCCGCCTACGACGCGACGCATCTGGACGTGCGCCCCTCGGGCGACCAGCCGGAGACCGCGTTCACGGTGCTGCGGGAGATCCCGACCTTCGCCGAGGGCCACGCCGAGGACGACATCACCGCCTCGTACCTCACACGCTGGCGCGCGGAGCTGGCGGTCTAGGCTCCAGCGTCATGACGGCGATGCGGCTGCCTCTCCCCCGCCTGCGGGGGCTGCTCGAGTTCTCCCGCGTCATCCTCGCCCTCCGCACCGCCGTGGCGGCGGCGATCGCCTGGTATCTGGCCCCATTCGTCCCGCTCGCTGAGGCCGAGTACTCCTACTACGCGCCGCTGGGTGTGCTGGTGAGCATGTACCCGACGCTCGCCCGCTCGGCGCGATCCGGCGGTCAGGCGCTCCTCGGCCTGGCGCTCGGCATCGCGCTGGGCATCGGCGGCATCGCGCTCACCTGGCTCGGCGCGCCCGGCATCATCGCCCTCGCCCTCGTCGTCGGTGTCGGCGTCTGGCTCGGCGGCATCGAGCAGCTCGACGCCGGACGGGATTGGATCGCGATGGCGGGGCTGTTCGTCCTGCTTCTGGGAGGGCCGACGCCGGACGACTTCTCCATCTCCTACCTCGTCACGATGGCCTTCGGCGTGATCGTCGGGCTCGTCGCCAATCTCCTCTTCCCGCCGCTGTACCTCCAGCAGGCGTCCGCGCGACTGTCGTCGCTGCGCGACGCGGCCGCCGCCCACCTGCACGACATGGCGGATGCGGTGGAGGCGGATCAGCTCGAGAAGGAGCACCTGCACAGGATCGTCCGCGAGCTGCGTGAGACGGAGACGCAGGTCGCCGCCGCCGTCGAGGACGCGGATGAGAGCAGCCGCGCGAACCCTCGCGCGCGCGGGCGAGGCCAGGACCGCGAGCTGAACCGGCAGCGCCTGGAGGCGCTCGAGAGGACGATCTTCTCGATCCGGGAGCTCGCCGACGTCCTCGAGCGCGCGCACGACCGCCCCGCGGGCCCGGAGCCCGCGCAGAATCTCCTCGCCGAGGCGATCCACCGTGTCGCGGACCTCGTTTCCGAGCCGCCCCGCAGCGAGTCGGGAGCCGGCCAGCTGACCGCCGCCGAGCGCGCGATCGAGCGCTACGCCGCCGCGATCGACGACGCCGCGGGCGGCCCCGACCGCGAAGCCGTGCCATCGGGCGTGGCCGAGGAGATCGCCGCCGCGGTGTGCCTGCGCCGCATCGTCGAGGCCTGTCGCCCGCTCGTCTGAGCCCGCTCAGGCGACGGCCACGGGAGCCACGACACGCTCGGCGCCGGCGTAGACGTTCATCGTCTCGCCGCGCAGGAACCCCACAAGGGTCAGGCCCTGCTCGACCGCCAGCTCGACCGCGAGCGAGGACGGCGCGGATACGGCCGAGAGCACCGGGATGCCCGCCATGACCGCCTTCTGCGCGAGCTCGAAGCTCGCCCGGCCCGACACCATCAGCACGTGGCCCCGAAGCGGCAGGCGGTCGTTCAGCACCGCCCAGCCGACGACCTTGTCGACCGCGTTGTGCCGGCCGACGTCCTCGCGCAGCACAACCAGTTCACCGGTCTCGGCGTCGAACAGTCCCGCGGCGTGCAGTCCGCCGGTCTTGTCGAACACGTCCTGGTGGGCGCGCAGAGCATCCGGCAGCCCCGCGAGCGTCTCGGCCGTGACGCGCACGTCATCCTCGGCGACGTCGTAGGCCGACACGGCCTTCACCGCATCGATGCTCGCCTTCCCGCACATCCCGCACGAGCTCGTCGTGTAGAAGTTGCGCGCGAGGTCGGTGCTCGGCGGCTCCACGCCCGGCGCGAGGGCCACATCCAGCACGTTGTACGTGTTCTCCATGCCGCCGGTCCCGGGACCGCCGCAGTGGATGGCGGAGCGGAAGTCGGATCCGGTACGCACGACCCCCTCGGACACAAGGAATCCCGCGGCGAGCTCGACGTCGTGCCCCGGGGTGCGCATCGTCACGGCGAGCGGCTCCCCCACAACGCGGATCTCGAGCGGCTCCTCGACCGCCAGCGTGTCCGCCCGGCGAGTCGTCGCGCCGTGCAGCGCGATCCGCATGACCGGACGTCGCTGTGTGATGCGTCCCATGCCGTCCTCCTATCGCCTCTCGAGCCGCACGACCACGGCCTTCGACGTCGGCGTGCCGCTCACATCCGCGGTCGAGTCGAGCGGCACCAGGACGTTGGTCTCGGGGTAGTACGCGGCGGCGTTGCGGCGAGGCGTGTCGTACGGGACGAGGCGGAACTCCTCGGCGCGACGTTCCTCGAGTCCGCCCGGACCGTTCCACTCCGAGACGAGATCGACAACGTCGCCCTCCGCGAACCCGAGCTCCCGGATGTCCGCCGGGTTGATCAGCACGACCCGACGGCCGTCGTGGATCCCCCGGTAGCGGTCGTCCTTGCCGTAGATCGTGGTGTTGTACTGATCGTGCGAGCGGAGGGTCTGCAGCAGCAGGCGCCCCTCGGGGATGACGGGGTACTCCAGCGGGTTGGCCGTGAAGTTCGCCTTTCCGTTCGCGGTGGCGAACCGCCGCTCGTCGCGTGGGCCGTTCGGCAGGAAGAACGTGCGTCCCTTGTCGATCCGGGCGTCGTAGTCCTCGAACCCGGGGATCACGCGCGCGATGTGGCCGCGGATGGCGGAGTAGTCGCTCTCGAGGCCCCGCCAGTCGGCGTGGGGGGCGCCTGGGCGGTCGGCGAAGACGAGCTCGCACAGCCGGGTCAGGATCGCCACCTCGCTGAGCAGGTCTTCCGCCGGCGGGGCGAGCCGGCCGCGTGAGCCGTGGACGGCGCCCATCGAGTCCTCCACGGTGACACGCTGCTCGACGCCACCCCGGCGGTCGCGTTCGGTGCGTCCGAGCGTCGGCAGGATGATCGCCCGGCGGCCGTGGACGACGTGCGAGCGGTTGAGCTTCGTGGAGACCTGCACCGTGAGCCCCACATTGCTCATTCCCTGCTCGACGACCCGGGTGTCGGGGGTGGCGCTGACGAAGTTGCCGCCCATCCCCATGAACACGCGCACCCGGCCATCGCGCATCGCACGGATCGCCTCGACGGTGTCATACCCGTGCTTGCGCGGCGCGGTGAACCCGAACTCGCGGTCGAGTGCCGCGAGGAACGCCTCGGCGGGCTTCTCGTAGATGCCGACGGTGCGGTCGCCCTGCACGTTCGAGTGGCCGCGCACGGGGCACACCCCCGCGCCGGGGCGCCCGATGTTGCCCTGCAGCAGAAGGACGTTCACGATCTCGCGCAGGGTCGGCACCGAGTGCTTGTGCTGGGTCAGTCCCATCGCCCAGCACACGATCGTCGCCTCCGAGCGGCGCACGATCTCGGCGATCTCGCGCAGCCGCTCCGTCGTCAGGCCGGTCGCCTCCTCGAGCGGCTCCCACGCCAGCGCGGCGACATGCGCGGCGTACTCCGCGAATCCGGCGGTATGCGCGTCGATGAAGTCGTGATCGAGAACGCCCCCCGCTCGGGCCTCCAGCTCCAGCAGGTGCTTGCCGATCGCCTGGAACAGCGCCTGGTCGCCGCCGAGGCGGATCTGCACGAAGTCGTCGGCGAGCTTCGTGCCGCCAAGCAGCACTCCCTTCGGCGTCTGCGGGTTCTTGAAGTTGAACAGGCCCGCCTCCGGCAGCGGGTTCACCGCGACGATCGTCGCGCCCTTCTCCTTCGCCTTCTCGAGCGCGCTCAGCATCCGCGGATGATTCGTGCCGGGGTTCTGGCCGGCGACGATCAGCAGGTCGGCCTCGTGGATGTCGGTGATCGAGACGGTGCCCTTGCCGATGCCGATCGTCTGGTTGAGCGCCGAGCCGCTCGATTCGTGACACATGTTCGAGCAGTCGGGCAGATTGTTCGTGCCGAGCCCGCGTACCAGCAGCTGGTACAGGAACGCCGCCTCGTTCGACGTGCGACCCGAGGTGTAGAAGACCGCCTGATCCGGGTCGTCGAGCGCGCGCAGCGTCCCGGCGATCTCCTCGAGCGCCGCGTCCCAGCCGATGGGGCGGTAATGGGTGCCGCCCTCCTCGAGCAGCATCGGCGTGGTGAGGCGCCCCTGCTGGCCGAGCCAGAAGTCGTCGTGCTCGCGCAGCTCGGCGATGCTGTGCCGCGCGAAGAAGTCCGGACCGACCCGTCGTACGGTCGCCTCCTCGGCCACCGCCTTCGCACCGTTCTCGCAGAACTCCGCGACGTGGCGGTGGTCCTCCTCCGGCCAGGCGCATCCCGGGCAGTCGAAGCCGCTCTTCTGATTCACCCGGAGCAGGGTCTGCGCGCTGCGGAGCACGCCCATCTGCTCGATCGAGATCTTCAGAGCGTGCATCACGGCCGGGACGCCGACCGCCGACCGTTCGCGCTCGCCGATGCGCAGCTTGGACTCGTCGATGTCCTCGGTGGGAGGCTTCGTCGCCATCGTCCCTCCTTCGTCTCGTGCCAGGCTACGCCGGGCGGAAGCCGGCGGGGTCCCGCACGCCGCGTACTAGGAGGATGGCGCGGCGGTGACGCCCTCGGACGGCTGCACGATCACGAAGCCGTAGCCCGCGAACGCGACCTGCACGGCCTCGCCCGATCCGCGGCCGATCAGCGCGCCGGCCTTGAACGACGTCTTCAGCGTCGTCTGCAGCGACGCCGACCAGGCGACGACGGCGTTGGTGTCGGCGTAGGTCGGAGCCTCGGCGGCGTTGAGCACGACGGGCGGCCCGGCCGTCGTGACCGCGACCCATCCGGTGCCGCGCAGCGTCGTGTTGAACAGACCGCCGGTCATGATGCCCGCGCCCTGCACCCGCTCGATGTTCCACTGCAGGCTCTCCGAGAACGCCAGCACGTTGCGGCCGTTGATCGAGATGCCCGAGTCGTCGAGATGCAGGATGTGCACCTCGGCCTCCTCGTTGGCGAGGAAGACGTCACCCCGGCCGGAGACCCGCATCAGCGAGAGCCCTTCGCCGGTCACCTGCGATTTGAGGAAGCGACCGACGCCGCCGCCCTGGTACGCGAAGTCGACCTCGCCCTGGTAGGCCACCATCGCGCCCTGGCGGGCGAGGAACGCCTCGCCCAGGCCGACGCGCAGCATCTTCAGGTTCTGCTTGGTGGGGCCGAGGCCGGAGACCTCGGCGTGCGACCCGGAGATGAGGTCGCCCGTGATGCCGGCATCGCCGCGGCCGATGCCCTGCCCCGCTGCACTCGGCTGCGCCGCAGACTGCGGAGCGAAGGCCGCCTGAGGGGCCTCCTCATGCGCCTGCGGCCCACCGCCGACGGCGTGCGGCTCCTCCTGCGCGGGCGTCAGCGGCGCACTCGAGACCACGCCTCCGGTCGAGACGTGCTCCGTCCACGTCGTGCCGTCCCACCAGCGCAGCTCGGCGCGCCCCGTCGGATCCGGAAACCAGCCTGCATCCATGTGCGGTCCCTCCCTCTCACGGGAACACTACTCAGTGCGCTGCGACCCGTGCGAGGTCGCATCGCGCCGCGGGTTGCGGATGCCCGCCCAGGAGGCGAGAGCTCCCGCGGCGAACAGCGCCGCGGTGGCGACGGCCGTGCGGTGGAATCCGTCGAGGTCGAGGTCTCCCCCGGCGATGACCGCGATCATCGCGACGACGAGTAGGCCCGCCACCCTGGCGACGGCGTTGTTCACGGCCGAGGCGATGCCCTCGCGGCCCGTGTCGACCGCGCCGAGAACGGCGCTCGTGAGCGGACTGACCGTCACCGTGAGGCCGACGCCCAGCAGGATGATCCCCGGCAGCATCTGCAGCCAGTAGTCGAGCGGATCCCGCGCCGTCAACAGCAGGATCGATCCGATCGCCATGATGGCGGGTCCGGTCGCCATGAACAGCCGGGGGCCCCGGCGGTCCGCCCATCTGCCCACGCGGGACGATCCGAGGATCATGATGACCGTGATCGGCAGCGAGGCGAGCCCCGCGAGCGTGGCGCTGAATCCCGCGGTCTCCTGCAGGAAGACCACGACGGCGAAGCCGTTCAGGGCGAGCGCCGCGTAGACGAACGTGGTCGCCAGGTTGCCGGCCCAGAAGTTGCGGAGCCGGAACAGCGCCAGCGGCAGCACCGGCTCGGACGAGCGCCGCTCGCGCAGCACGAACCCCGCGAACAGGGCCGCCCCGACGAGGAGCGCCGCGATCACGATCGGATCCGCCCAGCCGAGACGCGGACCCTCGATCAACGCGAACACAACGCCGCCGAGCCCGAGGGCGCACAGCGTCGACGCGAGGAGGTCGACGCGTGCGCCGGGCTTCCGCACATCCGGTGTGCCCAGCCCCGCCAGCAGCCACAGCGTGATGCCGATCGGGAGCACGTTGATCAGGAACGCCCAGCGCCAGGACGCGAGGTCGATGAAGAGGCCGCCGATCAGCGGAGCGACGAGCATGGCGGCGCTCGTCGCGGCGGTCCACGCCCCGATCGCCCTGCCGCGCATCGCCTCGCCGAAGTGGGTCGTGATGAGGGCCAGCGAACTCGGCACCAGCAGCGCGCCCGCGATCCCCTGCGCAGCCCGGGCGATGACCGCGAACTCGATTCCCGGGGCCGCCGCGATGGCCACCGACGTCACGAGGAAGCCGATCAGCCCGACCCGCAGCACGACCTTGCGGCCATAGAGATCGCTCAGCGAGCCCGCCACCAGGATCAGCGCCCCGAGCGTGACCAGGTAGGCGTTGACCACCCACTGCTGACCGGCGAGGCCCCCGCCCAGATCGGCCCGGATCGCCGGCAGCGCGACGTTCACGATGCTCGAGTCGAGGAAGGCCACAAAAGACGCGAGGATCGCGACCGCGAGTACTCGACGATCGGTCGCAGTCATCCGCTCATCCGGCACGTCTGCACGCTACCCCGGATCGAGGGCGCCGGGGCCGGTGGCGCCCTCACGCGACACACCATGCGGCAGCATCCGGCCCGTGACCCCCTTCCCTCCACGGAGCACGTCGTCTTGACTGGACGGAGGGACGACACACGACGAAGGCGAGGGATATGAGCAGCGCTCAGGAAGACCGCGAGGTCGAGGAGCTCCCCACCGGGGAATGCTGGCGGCTTCTCGAGATCGCCGACATCGGCCGCCTCGCCGTCACCCGCGGCGACGGGGGCCCGGACGTCTACCCCGTGAACTTCATCGCCCACCAGGGGCGGATCTATCTGCGCTCGGGGGCCGGTCCGAAGCTTCGCAGCATGATCGCGAATCCGGCGGTCGCGATCGAGGTGGACGGCGAGGAGGACGGATTCCACTGGAGCGTCGTCGTGCGCGGCGTGGCAGCCCGCACCGAGGTCGACTCCGAGATCCTCGCATCGGGCGCGGCCCGGCTCGTGAGCCACGAGCCCGCCCGGAAGCCGCATGTGCTCCGCATCACGCCCGACAGCGTGACCGGGCGCCGCTTCGCGAAGCGCTCGACGCCCGGCGAGCCGACGCCTCCGCGGCGAGGGGCCCCGCCCGCCGACGCTCCCGGAAAGCCGAAACCCATCCCGCACTTCCCGCCGCCCTGGCAGCGCTGAGGTCGCGTCAGTCGACCCGGCCCGCGCGGAACGCCTCCGGCACGATGTGCGCGTGCAGGCGGGTCAGCGTGTCGGCCTGCTCGCGGGCCCGGGCCGCGAGCCGCTGGAACTGCTCGCGCGGCAATCCGAGTTCCGGAGCCAGCTCGGCGAGGGTCTCCCACCCTCCGAGCTTTCCCATGATGGCGCTGCGCATCAGCTCGATCTCCAGCACGGGGGTCATCGGCGAGCCGAGCGGGCGGCCGTTCGTCTTCAGCCGGCCGGCCCGCTCCGCCGCCCAGGCCGCCGCCTGACGGTAGGGGCGGCGGCGGAACTCGAGCGTGGCGAGCAGGTCACGGAGGAACCTGCGCTCGTCGCGGGTCTCGCGCGCGATGCGGGCGAGGTCGGCCCCCATGTCGGTGTCGGCGTATGCCTTCGCCATCCGCTCGAGTCGCGCAACACCCGCCGTGGCACCCGTCAGGTGATCGGACAGGTACAGCCCCAGGATGTCGCGCTCGAGGTCTGCGGGCACGCGGTGCGCCGACGACTCGGCCGGCGGCTGCACCGCGCCGTCGGGCCTGCTCTCCCCCGGCGGCTGCTGATCCTGCGGCCAGTTCTTGCGGGGCCGCATCGGCGGGCTCGCGGTGCCCCGGCCGTCCGCCATGGCGGTGAGCAGCTCGCTGAGCGCCTCCTTCGCGCCGCGGCGCGGACTCCAGCCGAGCTCACGCTGGGCCCGCGACGTGTCCATCAGCGGGGCGGTCATCGCCATGTCGAGCCAGCCGGGGTCCGCCGCGACGGCGTGTGCCCGCCACGCCGCGTGCAGCATGGGGCGCAGCATCCGCGCCGGCACCTCGACATGCCTGCCGTGACTCAGCACATCCGCGAGGTCGCGAGCTCGGAGCACGGGCTCCGTGGCGACGTTGTAGGCGCCGGTCGCCCTCTGCACGATGGCCCGGCGGTAAGCGTCGGCCAGGTCTGCGCCGTGCACGACCTGCATCCGGATGCCCGCGGGCAAGGTGAGGACCGGAAGCGCTCCTGGCCGCAGCAGCGCCGGCGGAACCAGCGCCCCGACGAACAGCCGCACGACCTCGGCTCCGGCATCCGCATCGAACACGAGCGCCGGGCGCAGCCGCGCGACGGCGAGCCCGCGCCGCTCCGCCTCGTCGAGCACACGTTCCTGCGCTGCCTTGTCCGCGGCGTAGTGCGCGCTCGGGATGCCCTGGGTCGGCCATGACTCGTCGCGCAGGTCGTCGTCCCGCACGCCCGTGTAGGCGGCGACCGATGACGCGCAGACCAGGTGGGCGACCCCCGCGCGCACACAGGCCTCCACGACCCGCCGCGTGCCGTCGACGTTCGCGCGCCGCAGCAGCTCGCGGTCTCGGTTCGGCTGGATCAGCCACGCGAGGTGGACGACCGTGTCGACGCCCGTGAAGGCGGCCGCCAGGCGCGCGATGATCAGCTCCTCGCTCTCGTCCCCGAGCAGCGGCGTCGCGATGTCGATGAGGTCCCAGCGCGCCGCGTCATACGGCGCAGCAGCGACGTCGGGCGAGCGTCGGGCGATCCCGATGATCTCTCCGACGGCCGGCTCGTCGCGCAGCGCGCGCAGCAACGCGGTGCCGACGTGGCCGCTGGCTCCGACGATCGCGACTTTCAGGGGGGTGATCGGTGCTTCCGGCATGGCGTCCTCCTTGGAGGATCCTCGCCCGCACTGCGGCGCCTGACCATGGGCTTGCGGTGACATCGATCTGGCCGTAGGGCGGCGTAAACTCGCGGCATGGCCACGCGAGAGCAGAACCAGGAGCGCCTGTTCAAGACTGCCGTCTCCGCTGTCTACCCGATGTACGTCGAGAAGGTGGAGCGGAAGGGCCGCACGAAGGCCGAGCTCGACGAGGTCATCGAATGGCTCACCGGCTTCGACCAGGGCGAACTCGCGGCCCACCTCGAGGCGGGCACGACGTTCCGCGACTTCTTCACACGCGCCGACATCAATCCGCTGGCGTCGCAGATCACCGGCGTCATCTGCGGAATGCGGGTCGAGGAGATCGACGACCCGCTGATGCAGAGGCTCCGCTACCTCGACAAGCTCGTGGACGAGCTTGCCCGGGGCAAGGCGATGGAGAAGGTGCTCCGCGCCGTGTGACCCCTTCGCGGGCGGAATGCAAGCCCCGTTCGCCATTGCGTCGCTCGTCTTATGGTTGCAGTCATGACCGACATCCAGCTGATGCAGCGCGTCGAGGTGTCCATCAATGGCACAGCACACCTTCTCGCCCAGGGACAGCAGCTCACCGCGCTCAAGGAGCGGGTCGAGGAGGCCGTACAGGCCGGCGGAAGATTCATCGACTTCACCGTCGTCGGCAATCGCTCCGTCAGCGTGCTGATCACTCCCGCTGCACAGGTCGTCTTCTCGGTCGAGACCGTGCAGTACGACCCGCGCGACGACGGCGACGAGGCCCACCCGTACGGCGGCATCTTCGACTTCTAGGTCGTTGTCGCACACGCCGGGAACGAGAAAACCCCCGGGGAGACCGGGGGTTTCTTCGTGTCGTTGGTGGATCTGAGGGGACTCGAACCCCTGACCCCCTGCATGCCATGCAGGTGCGCTACCAGCTGCGCCACAGACCCAGGTGCTGTCCGGGTAGAAGCCCCGGACAACTCCATAAGCTTACAACAGGAGTACGCGGAGGTGAAATCCGGTCACTCCGCCGGGCGCGTCGAGGCTTCGGGAGCCGCGACCGTGACGGGCAGCACCGGGCAGTCCTTCCACAGGCGCTCGAGCGCGTAGAACGCCCGCTCCTCCTGGTGGAAGGCGTGCACGACGAGATCGCCGAAGTCGAGCAGGACCCAGCGCGACTCAGCGCGGCCCTCGCGGCGCAGCCGCTTGTAGCCTGCCTCGTTGAGCTTGTCCTCGATCTCGTCGGCGATCGCCGCGACGTTGCGCTCGCTGCGTCCCGTCACGAGGAGGAAGACGTCGACGAGTGGCAGCGGCTCGGAGACGTCGAGGGCGACGAGGTCCTCGCCGCCCTTCGAATCGGCCGCCGCGGCGGCGATCTCGAGCATGCGCAATGAATCGGCAGAGGCCATCAGCCAAGAACTCCTGTTGTGAATGCGGCGACCACCACGCCGATGAGAGCGATGCCCAGCACACCCGCCGCGATGCCGAGGATCAGGGTCAGGCGGTGCGACTTCTCCGGTGCCGGCGGGCGGATCACCTCCGCTGGGCTCTTCGAAGTGCTCACCGCGTCGCTCGCGGAGATCGGGGTCGGCGACGACGCGAGCGGCAGCTCGCCGTCGATCAGCACGACATCCACTTCCTTGCCGTCGGTGGTGCCGGCGGCGTGACCGCGCGACCCGAACCCGTCGGGAAGCGCGTGAGTGCTGGTGACGAGGATCTCCCCCGTCGCGTCGATCGGCGCGGACAGCGGGATCGCCCCGGGGTCGGTCGCCAGGATGAGCGTGCTGCCCGCCGTGGACGTGCCGCTCGAGTCGGACGACTGGGTCAGGATCTCCTCGAAGCTCGCCGCGGTGGGCGTGGCGGGAGCCGGTGCTCGCAGCACGGTGGAGCCGAACGCCGGCGCGACCGTGGGGCGCTCCTCCTCGACACCGTCGGCCGGTGCGTCCTCGGCGACGAACACCGTCTGCACGGCCGCGTCCGCGAACTCGTCCTCGGGTCGGGCCTGCTCCGCCTCCTTCTCGGGGGCGGCGTCCTCGTACACCAGCTCGGCCACCGGCACCTCGGCGCCTGCGGGCTCCGTCTGCTCGGAGGGCTGGGGATCGTCGTCCTGCTCGGCCGCGGGCTGCTCGAACGGCACCTCGACGACCTCGTAGACAACGGAGGTCTCGTTCTCGCCGACGATCTTCGTCTCGATGGCGGCGACATGCGGCTCGAAGGCGAGCGGCGCATCCTCGTCGGCGGGAGGGATCACGGCCATCTGGTTTGTGCGCAGCCGCTCCTGCTCGCGCACCTCGCGGCGCGTCAGGGGGCGACCGCCGGCGACGGGCCACCCGGGCGCCGAGGACTCCTCGGCTGCCGCCTCCAGCGCCGCTGCCTCCTCGGCGGGACCAGGCTCCTCGTCAGGAGCTGCCTCCTCTGCCCGAGCGGCCTCGGGCGCGACGGGCTCCGCGACATCCTGAGCGGGTGCCGGGGCCTCGGGGGTCTCCGTCTCGACGACCTCGGGCGCTGCTTCGGCGTGAGCCTCCGCGGCACCTCGGGCGTCGTTTGCGGCCTGGATCTCCGGCGTGATCACGGGCGTCTGGCCGGTCAGTTTCAGCTCGCGCAGCTGCCGGCGCGTCAGCGGCTGCGACGGCTCGTCCGGTGTGCTCATTTCGACTCGCTCCGCTCGCTCAATGCGACGCATGCGCTTTCGCTCCGATACAGATGATGCTTCGCGATGTACTGCACGACCCCGTCAGGCACGAGGTACCAGACCGGGAAGCCACGACTCACGCGGTCACGGCAGTCCGTCGATGAGATCGCCAGTGCGGGGATCTCGAGCTGGCTCACTTCCGTGGTCGGCAGCCCCGCGAGGTCGAGCACGTGGCCCGGCCGGGACACGGCCACGAAGTGCGCGAGATCCCACAGTTCATCGTGGTCTCTCCAGCTGAGAATCTGCGCCACGGCGTCGGCGCCGCTGATGAAGAACAGCTCGGCGTCCGGCCGCTGCGCCTTCAGGTCGCGGAGTGTGTCGACCGTGTAGGTGAGCCCTTCGCGATCGACGTCGACCCGGCTCACGGTGAAGCGAGGGTTCGAGGCGGTGGCGATGACCGTCATCTCGTACCGCTGTTCGGCGGGCGAGACGCCCTGCTTCTGCCACGGCTTGCCGGTCGGCACGAAGACGACCTCGTCCAGGTCGAACGACTGCGCCACCTCGCTCGCGGCCACGAGGTGACCATGATGGATGGGATCGAACGTCCCACCCATCACCCCGATACGCGGAGGCCTCGCCTGCACCGTCACCTGGGACGACCTAGTGGCCGTGGCCCGTCTCGTGCTCGGAGTGGCCGGCAGATGCGTGCACCTCTGCCGGGTCGGCGTGACGGTTCGCCACGTTGCGGTACGACGCCGTGACGATCGCGAGCAGCGTGAAGACGACAGCCGCGATCACAAAGGCCGGCAAGGTCGCCAGCATCGGGTTGCCGTGGTGTTCCGTCTCGGCGGCGGCGGCGACAAGCGCTGCGGCGAGGTGCATTCGTGCTCCGTTCAAGGTTCTGGCACGGGTGATGAGAACGTGCCGTCCCAGCTTATCTCTCAGATGCGGACCTGACCGGAGCCACGACCGAGCCACTTCGTGCTCGTCAGCTCCGGAAGGCCCATCGGACCGCGGGCGTGAAGCTTCTGGGTCGAGATGCCGACCTCGGCGCCGAACCCGAACTCCGAGCCGTCGGTGAATCGCGTCGACGCGTTCGCCAGCACCACGGCGGAGTCGACCTCGGCGAGGAAGCGCTCGGCGTTGCGGACATCCGTCGTCACGATCGACTCGGTGTGCCCTGTCGAGTACCGACGGATGTGCTCGAGCGCGTCGTCCAGCGAGTCGACGACGCGCATGGCGATGTCGAGGGTCAGGTACTCCGTGGCCCAGTCTTCCTCGGTCGCGGGCTCGACGCCCTCGACGAGCGTGCGGACGGCCTCGTCGCCGTGGATCGTGACGCCCTGCGCCTGCAGGGCCGACGCCACGGGCGCCACGAGGCGCTCGGCGGCGCCGCGCAGCACGAGGACGGTCTCGGCGGCGTTGCAGACGCTGGGCCGCTGCACCTTGGCGTTCACGACGATGTCCCGCGCCCATTCCTCGGGCGCGCTGTCGTCGAGGACGATGTGGACGTTCCCGGCGCCGGTCTCGATGACGGGGACGGTCGACTCGGTCACCACGGTCTCGATCAGGCTCGCACTGCCGCGCGGGACGAGCACGTCGACGAAGCCCCGGCCGTGCATGAGGGCCTTCGCGCCGTCGCGTCCGAAGGCGTCGACCGACTGGATCGCGTCGGGCACGATCCCCTGCGCCTCGAGCGCGTCGCGCATCACACCGACCAGCACCGTGTTCGACGAGAGGGCCGCGCTGCCGCCGCGCAGCACCACGGCGTTGCCCGACCGCAGCGCGAGCGCGGCGATGTCGACCGTCACATTTGGCCGGGCCTCGTAGATGGCGCCGACCACGCCGAAGGGCACGCGCACCTGCTCGAGGTTCACGCCGTTGGGCATGCGGTGCCCGCGGACGATCTCGCCCACGGGGTCCGGGAGTGCGGCGATCTGCCGCACCGCCTCGGCCAGCGCGGCGACGCGAGGGGTGTCGAGTCGCAGGCGGTCGAGCAGCCCCGCGCCGATGCCGTCGCGCTCGCCCCTGGCGAGGTCGTCGGCGTTGGCCGCGATGATCTCATCGCCGTGAGCGAGCAGGGCGTCGGCGATCGCGTGCAGCGCATCGGCCTTCTCGCCGCTCGTGAGCCGCGCCGTGGCGCGCGCGGCGTCCTTGGCGAGGCGCAGGCGATCCTGCGGCGTGTCGACGGCGACCTCGGCGGTCTCGACGATGCTCATCAGCGCTGTCTCCTCGGGGTGCGAGCGGCGCGTCCGGGACCGGGCCACTGGCCCGTCCGGATCACTGTCATTCCGTGAGTGTACCGAGCGGCGCCGGGGTCGGAGACGGCTCGAACCACGTGCCGACCGGCCCACCGGCGAGGGCCTCGCCGACGAGGTCGGCGCCCGTGACCAGCACGCCGATCCCGGCGGCCGCGGCAAGGCGCGCGGCGGACACCTTGGTCGCCGCTCCCCCGGTGCCGACGCTGTTCACGACCGTCGATCCGAACTCCAGCCCGCTGAGGTCGGCGTCGTGCGCGATCACGTCCAGCGGCTCGGCGCCCGGGTCGGTCGGCGGTTTCGTATAGAGCGACGCGATGTCGCTGAGCAGCACGAGCGCATCCGCCGACAGCAGCTTCGCCACGAGCGCGGCGAGCCGGTCGTTGTCGCCGAAGCGGATCTCCTGCGTCGCCACCGTGTCGTTCTCGTTCACGATCGGCAGGACGCCGAGATCGAGCAGACGATCGATCGCGCGGCGGGCGTTGCTGCGCGGTGTCGGGTTCTCGAGGTCGCTCGCGGTGAGCAGGATCTGCCCGGCAAGGGTCTCGTGCCGATCGAGGCTGTTCTGGTAGCGCCACATCAGCACGTTCTGCCCGACTGCCGCGGCCGCCTGCTGGGAGGCGAGGTCGATGGGCCGGCCGCCGAGATCGAGGAACGGGATGGCGGTCGCGATGGCTCCCGACGAGACGAGCACCACCTCCGCACCGCGTGCGCGCGCGTCGGCGAGGGCGTCGACGATCACGTCGATGCGCCACGACGACTCGCCGCTGATCGACGAGGAGCCGACCTTCACGACGATGCGGCGCGCGGCCGCGAGACCGGCGCGGTCCTGCGCGGTCACGACGCGTCGTCCTCGGTTCCGGCCTCCTCGGGGAGGTCGTCGCGTCGCGCCCGTCGCACCTCGTCGGCCTCCGCGCGGGCGGCGGCGCGGGCATCCTGACGCGCGTGGTACTGCTCGCGGCGCTCGTTGCTCGTGCGGCGACCGCCCTGCATGAGGCGGGGGTCGGTGCCGCGCGGGGCCTGGATGAGCTCGGCGGCCGAGCCGATCGAGGGCTCCCAGTCGAAGACGACCGAGTCGCCCTCGCCGATGAGAACGGTCGAGCCGGGCGTCGCGCCGGCGCGGAACAGCTCGTTCTCGATGCCGAGCTTGTCGAGGCGGTCGGAGAGGAAGCCCACGGCCTCCTCGTTCTGGAAGTCGGTCTGCTGCACCCAGCGCACCGGCTTCTCGCCCAGGATGCGGTAGATGTTGCCGTAGGTGCCGCCCTCGACCCGGATCTCGAACTCCTTGCGGGAGCCCTTCGGGCGGATGACCACGCGCGGCTGGACGGGCTCGACGGGCTGCGCCTTGCGGTGCTCGTCGATGACCTCGCCGAGCGCGAAGGTCAGCTCGCGCAGCCCCTTGCGGGCGACGGTGGAGATCTCGAACACGCGGTAGCCCTGCGCCTCGAGGTCGGGGCGCACGAACGCGGCGAGTTCCTCGGCCTCGGGGACGTCGATCTTGTTCAGGACGACGATCTGCGGGCGCTCGAGCAGGGGCGTCTGCCCCTCGGGCACGGGGTACGCGCCGAGTTCGGCGCGGATGACCTCGAGGTCGCTGACCGGGTCGCGGCCGGGCTCGAGCGTCGCGCAGTCGAGGACGTGCACGAGCGCGGTGCACCGCTCGACGTGGCGGAGGAACTCGAGACCGAGCCCGCGGCCCTCGCTCGCGCCCTCGATGAGACCGGGCACGTCGGCGACCGTGTAGCGGACGTCGCCCGCCTGCACGACGCCGAGGTTCGGGTGCAGCGTCGTGAACGGGTAGTCGGCGATCTTCGGCCGCGCGGCCGAGATCGCGGCGATCAGGCTCGACTTGCCCGCCGACGGGAAGCCCACCAGCGCCACGTCGGCGACCGTCTTCAGCTCGAGGACGACATCGCCCTCCCAGCCGGGCGTGCCGAGCAGCGCGAAGCCGGGAGCCTTGCGCTTGGGCGACGCCAGCGCCGCGTTGCCGAGGCCGCCGCGGCCACCGGGCGCGGCGATGAAGCGCATCCCCGGCTCGATCATGTCGACGAGCACCTCGCCCGACGGGTCCTTGACGACCGTTCCGACCGGGACGGGGAGCTCGAGGTCCTCGCCCTGCGCGCCCGAGCGCATGTCGCCCATGCCGAATCCGCCGTTGCCCGCCGCGCGGTGCGGCGAGTGGTGGTAGCTCAGGAGCGTCGTCGTCTGCGGGTCGGCGACCAGGATGATGTCGCCGCCGTCGCCGCCGTTCGCGCCGTCCGGGCCTCCCAGCGGCTTGAACTTCTCGCGGCGGACCGAGACGCAGCCGTTGCCGCCCTTGCCGGCACGCAGATGCAGCGTGACCTCATCGACGAACGTGACCATGATCCCCACAGATTCAGATAGATAGAAGAACGGGACGAGCCGAAGCCCGCCCCGTTCCCAAGAGTGCTCGTGCGCGTCGAGTGATTACTCGCCCGCGACGATGTTGACGACCTTGCGGCCGCCCTTGTTGCCGAACTCGACCGCACCGGCGGCGAGGGCGAACAGGGTGTCGTCGCCACCGCGACCGACGTTGGCGCCCGGGTGGAAGTGGGTGCCACGCTGGCGGACGATGATCTCGCCGGCGCTGACGACCTGACCGCCGAAGCGCTTCACGCCCAGTCGCTGGGCGTTGGAGTCGCGACCGTTACGGGTGGAGCTTGCGCCCTTTTTGTGTGCCATTGCTCAGATCCTCCGCTGCTTACTTGATGCCGGTGATCTTGACGCGCGTGAGGTCCTGACGGTGTCCCTGGCGCTTCTTGTAGCCGGTCTTGTTCTTGAACTTCTGGATGACGATCTTCGGGCCGCGAAGGTTGCCGACGACCTCGGCCGTGACCTTGATCTTCGCGAGCTTCTCAGCGTCGGTCGTCACGTTGTCACCGTCGACGAAGAGGACGGCGGGCAGCTCGATCGTCTCGCCCGCAGCAGCCTGCACACGGTCGAGCTGAACGATGGTGCCGACCTCGACCTTCTCCTGCCGGCCGCCGGCGCGCACAACTGCGTAAACCACTTCACACCTGTTTCATTGGGGAGCCTCGTCCGGCTCCGGTATCTCACGGGAAAGACTTCGCTTGCTCTCGCTGGCAGCGAGGGGCGTCTGCAAGACTTTCGTCGCGGCGCTGTCTGGAGCGCGCGACATACGGGACGCACCAAAGGAATACTCTACCCGATCCAACCTGGATCCGGCAAAAGCGGCGACCCGGCGCGTCGCCGCGTTCCCGCTGGTTACGATCGTGCGATGGCGATCCTGGTGGATGATCCGGTCTGGCCCGCGCACGGGCGCCTGTGGGCGCACCTCGTGAGCGACTCGGATCTCGCCGAGCTTCACGCGTTCGCGGCGGCGCAGGACGTGCCGCCGCGCTCGTTCGACCGCGACCACTACGACGTGCCGCAGGATGCCGTCCCGCGGCTGATCGCCGCCGGCGCCCGGCACGTCTCGGGCAAGGAGCTCGTGCGCGCGCTGATCGCCTCCGGGCTGCGTGTGACGGCGCGCGAGCGCCGCCACGGATGACCTGTACGGCGCGCCAGCGCCGCCACGGATGACCCAGACGACGCGCGAACGCCGCGGGCGCTGAGCCCGCGGCGTTCGACGACGCCGGTCAGTCCTCGGCGAGAGGGGCCGGTGCGACCGGGGTCACCGAGACCGCCGTGCCGGTGAGCGCGGCCGTGGTGACGCGGCGGCTGCGGCTGCGTCCCTGCCCCGGTGCCTTCGGCTCCGGCAGGGCGTTGAGCACGGAGTCGAGCAGCTGCTCGGTCGACGACTTGCGCTGCGGCTGAGCGGGCTCGGCCGCCGGGCGCTTGCGGCGCGGCTTCTTCTGACGATCCTCGCGCGGTGCGCCGTCCTGGGCGTCCTGGCGGGGCGCATCCTGCTTCGCGGGCGTGCGCGGCCCCTCGGGCAGCTCGATGCGGACCTCGGGAAGCGTCTCCTGCTTCTCGGGGTGCGACAGCGTCGACGCGGCGATCTGGGCGAGGGCCGACTTCACGCCCTCGGTGATCACGTGCGTGCCCGCGGTGCTGGAGGCCGCGCTCGAGGGCTGGCCTCCCCCGTTGCCCGACTGCCCGTTCGACGACCCGCCGCCGCGCGAGCGCCGGCCGGAGCCGCCGCCGTTGCCGCCCGCGCTGCCACCGCCGTTGCCGTTGCCGACGGGACGGTGCTTGGCGACGGGATCGTGATGGACGATCACGCCGCGGCCGGCGCAGACCTCGCACGCCTCGCTGAAGGTCTCGAGGAGGCCGAGGCCGAGCTTCTTGCGGGTCATCTGCACGAGTCCGAGCGAGGTGACCTCGGCGACCTGGTGCTTCGTGCGGTCGCGGCTCAGGCACTCGACGAGCCGCCGCAGCACGAGGTCGCGGTTCGACTCGAGGACCATGTCGATGAAGTCGACGACGATGATGCCGCCGATGTCGCGCAGCCGCAGCTGGCGGACGATCTCCTCGGCGGCCTCGAGGTTGTTCTTGGTGACGGTCTCCTCGAGGTTTCCGCCCGAGCCGACGAACTTGCCGGTGTTGACGTCGACGACGGTCATCGCCTCGGTGCGGTCGATCACGAGCGAGCCGCCCGACGGCAGCCAGACCTTGCGGTCGAGCGCCTTCTCGATCTGCTCGGTGATGCGGAACGCGTCGAAGGGATCCTGCTCGTCCTCGTACTTCTCGACCCGGTCGAGCAGGTCGGGGGCGACGCCCTCGAGGTAGCTGGTGATGGTGCTCTGCGCGTCGGCGCCCTGGATGAGCATCTTCGTGAAGTCCTCGTTGAAGACGTCGCGGACGATCTTCACCAGGAGGTCGGGCTCGCTGTGGAGCAGGCTCGGGGCGTTGCCCTTCTCGACCATCGCGTTGATGTGCGCCCACTGCGAGGTGAGGCGGTTCACATCCCGGGTCAGCTGCTCCTCGGTGGCGCCCTCGGCGGCCGTGCGGACGATGACTCCGGACGACTCGGGCAGCACCTCCTTGAGGATCTTCTTCAGGCGCGAGCGCTCCGTGTCGGGCAGCTTGCGCGAGATGCCGTTCATGGCGCCGCCCGGCACGTAGACCAGGTAGCGACCGGGCAGGGAGATCTGGCTGGTCAGACGGGCGCCCTTGTGGCCGACGGGGTCCTTCGTGACCTGCACGAGGACCTTGTCGCCCGGCTTGAGGGCGAGCTCGATGCGGCGGGGCTGGTTGCCGGTCTCGACCGAATCCCAGTCGACCTCGCCCGAGTAGAGGACGGCGTTGCGGCCGCGCCCGATGTCGACGAAGGCCGCCTCCATGCTCGGCAGCACGTTCTGCACGCGACCGAGGTAGACGTTGCCGATCAGCGACGCGTCCTGGCTGCGCGCCACGTAGTGCTCGACGAGGACGTTGTCCTCGAGCACCGCGATCTGCACACGGCCGCTCTTCGAGCGCACGATCATCTGGCGGTCGACCGCCTCCCGGCGCGCGAGGAACTCGGCCTCGGTCACCACGGGACGGCGACGGCCCGCCTCGCGGCCGTCGCGGCGGCGCTGCTTCTTCGCCTCGAGGCGCGTCGATCCCTTGATCCGCTGCGGCTCGGTGATGACCTCGACGACGCGCTGGCGGCGGCGCGGGGCCTCCTCGGCCTGCGCGGCGGCGGGGGCCTCGTCGGCGCCCTCGCTGCCGCCGCGGCGGCGGCGACGTCGCGACGAGCGAGCCGAGCTCGGCTCCTCCTGGGCGGGCAGCGCGGGAAGCGGCTGGATGTCGGGCGCGTAGAAGTGCAGCGCGGTCGAGACCTGCGACACGAACTGCTCGGGAAGCAGCCCGAGGCTCACGGCCGTCGGGCGCTCCGGGGTCTCCGGCTCGGCCTCGGTGGTCGGTGCGGGCTCAGCGTCAGCCGGCTCGGAGCCTGCGGGCTCGGCCTCGCCGGGCTCGGCGGGCTCGGTGGCGTCAGCCGCGTCGGCCTCCGGCTCCGTGGCCTCAGGCGCGTCGGCCTCCGGCTCGGCGACCGCGCGCTCGCTCTCCGCGGCGGGCTGCTCATCGACCGGCGCCGCGTCGGCGGGCTGCTCATCGACCGGCGCCGCGTCGGCGGGCTGCTCCTCGGACGGCTGCTCTTCGGTCGGCTGCGCGTCGGCGGGAGCCTCGACGGGCTGCTCGCTCTCGGAAGCCTGAGCCTCGGGCGCTACCGCGTCCGCAGGCTCGTCGAAGGTGCGCTCGTCGTGTTCATTGTTCTGTTCAGCCATTGCTGGCGTACTCCCTGCGGGCGGACATCCGCGCGTCGCCCGGAAATCTCGTGCGGCTCCGCCTCGGCGGCTCCGCGAACTCATTCGGCCTGCGACCGGCTCATGGCTCTGGTCGCGCGGGGCATCCGTTGCCCCGAAGTCTTCAATCGACGCGGAACGCGGCGCGGCCGCGAGATGCGTCAGGTGTCATTATCGCACCCCGCGCGCGGTAATCGCACGCACGCGCGGCACGACGGCGCGTGAGACCCGGGAGACAATGGTGCGGTGACCGAATCGCCGCGCCGCCCCGTCGTCCTCGCCGTCTGGCTCGTGATCGCCGGAGCCATCGGCTGGTGGGCGGCCTTCTCGCTCACGATCGAGCGCTTCCACAGCCTGCAGAACCCGGGCACGGACGCATCCTGCGACTTCAGCCTGCTGGTCCAGTGCTCGGCGAACCTCGAGTCGGCGCAGGGCTCGGCGTTCGGCTTCCCGAACCCGATCCTCGGCCTCACCGGGTGGGTCGCCCCGATCGTCGTGGGGATGGCACTGCTCGCAGGAGCGCGCTTCGCCAAGTGGTTCTGGCTGCTGTTCCTTGCCGGCATGACGTTCGCGTTCGGCTTCGTCGTGTGGCTGATCGGCCAGAGCATCTTCGTGCTGGGAACGCTGTGCCCGTGGTGCATGGTGACGTGGGTCGTGACGATCCCGTCGTTCTATGCGGTGCTGCTGCACACCATCCGTGTCGTCGGCGGATCCGGGGCACGGCGGGTCGCCGGGACGCTCATGGGCTGGCTGCCGCTGTTCGCCATCGTGAGCTACGCGGTGATCGCCGTGCTCGCCCAGTTGCGCCTCGACGTGCTCGACAACCTGTTCTAGGCCCGTCGGTCCACAGACGCGAGGGGCCGATCTCCTTCGGTCGTTGAGTGAGGGCGTCCACGCCCGAGTCGAAACGGCCCGGACCGCCGGCGGCTTCACGCCGTGGCACGTCCGGACCGTTTCGACTCGTCGCTTCGCTCCTCGCTCAACGAACGAGGAGCGGCTTCAGCTCACGCGAACCAGATCGCCAGCTCGCGCGACGCCGACTCGGGCGAGTCGGAGCCGTGCACGAGGTTCTGCTGCACCGCGACGCCCCAGTCACGACCGAAGTCGCCGCGGATCGTGCCGGGCGCCGCGGTCGTCGGGTCGGTGGTTCCCGCGAGCGAGCGGAAGCCCTCGATGACGCGGTTGCCGGCGACGCGGATGGCGACCACCGGGCCGGACATCATGAACTCGAGCAGCGGCTCGTAGAACGGCTTGCCCTCGTGCTCGGCGTAGTGCTGCGCGAGAAGGTCGCGGCTCGGCTCGACGAGGCGGATGTCGACGAGCGAGTAGCCCTTCGCCTCGATGCGAGCGAGGATCGATCCGGTCAGTCCCCGGGCGACGCCGTCCGGCTTGATGAGGACGAGGGTCTCTTCGGTGGCCATGTGCTCTCTCTCCGTTGCGTTTGTCACTGCCGCACGGGGCGGCGTTCGGTCAGTTCGAGTCGTCGTGCGCGGCGCGCTGTGCGGCGATCCGGCGCTCGATCCGTCCGCCTCCGATCGTCGCATACGCCCACATGCCGCCGAAGACGAGCGCGACGAACAGGATGGCCGGCACCACGAAGGCACCGAGCGCGACGACCACCTGGAGCACCCAGCCGATCACGAAGCCGGATCTGCGCCGCAGCAGACCGGACGTGAGGAACATCGCCAGCCCCACGACGGCACCGGCGACGATCCCCCACCAGGGCGCGATCGGCTCGGGCAGCGCGCGCAGCCCGTAGATCACAAGTCCGGCGAGGAACACGACGATCGCCTCGAACCCGAGGACGACCTGACCGAGCTTCTCGGGCAGGGAGCGGTAGCGGGGGGCCTTCGGCGCGGGCTCGCTCATCCCTTCCACCCGGACTTCCAGTCGTCCGCCTCCGAGAGCGTCAGCGCCTCACCCGCGAGCAGCACCGATCCGGCGATCGCGACCGCGCGGCGCGGGCTCTCCGACGCCCACTCCCGCGCGGCGTCCGCGGCATCGGCGAGGTTGGGGTGCACCGTGGTGCGCAGCCCGGCGCTCTCGACGAGATCCGCCAGCGAGTCCGGCTCGGTCGCGCGCTCCGACTCGGGAGCGGTGACGAACACATGCGCCGCGATCGGGCCGAGCTCGCGCAGGATGCCGATCGCGTCCTTGTCGCCGAGCACGCCGAGCACGAGGCCCCACTCGTCGAAGTCGAACGCCTCGCGGAGGGCGGCGGCGAGGGCCGCGGCGCCGTGCGGGTTGTGCGCCGCGTCGACGACGACGGTCGGCTCGACGCCCACGAGCTGGAGGCGTCCGGGGGACGTCGCCTCGGCGAGCCCCTCGGTCAGCACCGCACCGGCGATCGGCTGCGATGCGCCGCCGATCAGCGACTCGACGGCGGCGATAGCGAGCGCGGCGTTCGCACCCTGGTGGCGCCCGTACAGCGGCAGGTACTCCTCGGGGTACTCCCCCGCGAGGCCCTTCACCGTGATCAGCTGCCCGCCGACGGCGAGCTTGTCCTCGGCGAGGGCGAAGTCGGCGCCCTCGAACGCGATCTCGGCGCCCTTCGCGGCCGCGACGCGGCGGAGCACCGCCTCGGCCTCGGGGCGCTGGCGGGCCGAGACGACGCGCGCGCCGTCCTTGATGATCCCGGCCTTCACCGTCGCGATCTCCGCGATCGTCTCGCCGAGGCGGTCGGCGTGGTCGACATCGATCGGCGCGAAGACCGCCACGTCACCGTCGGCGGTGTTCGTCGAGTCCCACTCGCCACCCATGCCGACCTCGAGGACGAGCACGTCGATCGGCGCGTCGGCGCACGCGACGAACGCGAGCACGGTGAGCAGCTCGAAGAAGGTCAGCGGCTCCTCGTCCTTCGCCTCGAGCTCGGCGTCGACGATGCCCACGAAGGGCTCGATCTCCTCCCAGGCATCCGCGACGGCGGCGTCCGCGATGGGGCGGCCGTCGATCAGGATGCGCTCGGTGAAGCGCTCGAGGTGCGGGCTGGTGAACAGGCCGGTGCGCAGCCCGTGCGCACGGATGAGGCTCTCGATGATCCGGCTCGTCGAGGTCTTCCCGTTCGTGCCCGTCACGTGCACGACGCGATAGGTGCGCTGCGGATCGTCGAGCAGCTCGAGCACGCGCGCGGTGCGCTCCTTGCGCGGCTGCACCCACCGCTCGCCCGCACGCGAGAGCAGCGTCTCGTAGACCGCGTCGGCGCGCCGGCGGTCCTCCGGGGTCCCCTCGACGATGTCCTCGCTGTCGCTCACTTGGCGGCTCCGATCCGGCTCACGGCGACCGCGAAGTCGCCCCTGTTCGCGTATGTGCCCGTGCTCACCACGGCGGTGTGCTCGGCCTCGCCCGGGGTCGACCCGGTCGTGACGGCATGCTCGACCGCGAGGGTCTCCCCCGCCACGTCGGCCACGTCGAACGCGCTGCGCACGGCGGCGGCATCGGCCTCATCTGCGAAGGCGAGGGAGAGACGGATCCGGTCGCTCACGTCGAAGCCCGCCGCCTTCCGGGTGTCCTGCACGGCGCGGATGACGTCGCGCGCGAGGCCCTCGGCCTCCAGCTCGGGCGTCGTGTTGGTGTCCAGCAGCACGAAGCCACCCGTCGGCAGCAGCGCGAGCGCCTCGCCCTCGGGACGTCCGGTGGTCTCGAGCACGAGCTCGTACTCGCCCGGCTCCAGCGCCAGTCCGCCGGCGGTGACGACGCCGTCCTGCTCCGACCAGTCGCCCTCCTTCGCGGCGCGGATCGCCTGCTGCACCTGCTTGCCCAGGCGCGGGCCGGCGGCGCGCGCGTTGACCGTGAGCCGGTGCGAGATGCCGTACTCGGCTGCTGTGTCGTCGCCCAGCGCCACGAGCTCGACCGCCTTGACGTTCAGCTCCTCGCGCAGGATGTCCTCGAACTGGCCGAGACCGGCGTGGCCGGTCACGACCGTGAGCTTCGCGAGCGGCAGGCGCACGCGCAGCCCCTCCTTCTTGCGGAGCGCGTTCGCGACGCTCGAGGCCTCGCGCACGGCGTCCATCGCCTCGCGGATGTCGGCGGCCTCCGGGAACGCGGTCGCATCCGGCCAATCCGTCAGGTGCACGCTGCGGCCGCCCGTCAGGCCCTGCCACACGCGCTCCGCCACCAGCGGGATGAGCGGCGCCGCGACGCGCGTGAGCGTCTCGAGCACAGTGTACAGCGTGTCGAAGGCCTCGCGGCTCTTCGGATCCTCCGTCACGCCCGTCCAGAACCGGTCGCGCGAACGACGGATGTACCAGTTCGTCAGCACCTCGGCGAAGTCGCGCAGGCGCGCGGCGGCCGTGGTCGAGTCGAGGGCGTCGAGATCGGCGGCGACGTCGCGCACGAGGTCGCCGAGCAGCGCGAGGATGTACCGGTCGAGCACGTCGGTGGAGTCGGTGCGCCACTGCGCCTCGTATCCGGATCCCTCCGGCCCGCCCGCCGCGTTCGAGTACGTCGCGAAGAAGTACCACGAGTTCCACAGCGGCAGCAGGAACTCGCGCACGCCCGCGCGGATGCCTTCCTCGGTGACGATGAGGTTGCCGCCGCGCAGCACGCTCGACGACATCAGGAACCAGCGCATCGCGTCGGATCCGTCGCGGTCGAACACCTCGGACACGTCGGGGTAGTTGCGCAGCGACTTCGACATCTTCTGCCCGTCGCTGCCGAGCACGATGCCGTGGCACGAGACGCCCGAGAACGCGGGGCGGTCGAACAGCGCGGTCGAGAGCGCGTGCATCACGTAGAACCAGCCGCGCGTCTGACCGATGTACTCGACGATGAAGTCGGCCGGGGCGTGGGTGTCGAACCAGTCGGCGTTCTCGAACGGGTAGTGCACCTGCGCGAACGGCATCGATCCCGAGTCGAACCACACGTCGAAGACGTCCTCGATCCGGCGCATCGTGCTCTGCCCCGTGGGATCGTCGGGGTTCGGGCGGGTCAGGTCGTCGATGTACGGGCGGTGAAGATCCACCTCGCCCTGCTCGTTGCGCGGCAGGGTGCCGAAGTCGCGCTCGAGCTCCGCGAGCGAGCCGTAGACGTCGAGGCGCGGGTGGTTCGGGTCATCCGACTTCCAGACCGGGATCGGCGATCCCCAGAACCGGTTGCGGCTGATCGACCAGTCACGCGCACCCTCGACCCACTTGCCGAACTGGCCGTGCTTGACGTTCTCGGGCGACCAGGTGATCTGCTCGTTGAGCTCGACCATGCGGTCCTTGAAATCGGTGACGCGGACGAACCAGCTCGACACCGCCTTGTAGATCAGAGGGTTCCGGCAGCGCCAGCAGTGCGGGTACGAGTGCTCGTACGACTGCAGGCGCAGCAGGCGGCCGTTCTGACGCAGCAGACGCACGAGCGGGGTGTTCGCGTCCATCCAGAGCTCGCCCGCGACATCCGGCACCATGTCGAGGAACCTCCCGTCGTCGCCGAGCGAGACGATGGTCGGGATGCCGGCGGCGTCGTTCAGTCGCTTGTCGTCCTCACCGTAGGCGGGGGCCTGGTGCACGATTCCCGTGCCGTCGCCGGTGGTGACGTAGTCGTCGACGAGGATGCGCCACGCGTTCTGCGTGCCCCACTTCTCGGTGTCGGCGAAGTAGTCGAAGAGCCGCTCGAACGTGACATCCGCGAGGTCGGCGCCGGCCACGCGCGTGCGCACGGCCGCCTTCGCATCGTCGGGCGACTCGTAGCCGAGGTCCTTCGCGTAGCCGCCCAGCAGATCCTCGGCGAGCAGGAACTCGTCGCCCTGCGCGCCCTCCTTCGCGCCGTTCGGCCCGACGGGCACCACGGCGTACGTGATGCCGGGCCCGACCGCGAGCGACATGTTGGTGGGAAGCGTCCACGGCGTCGTCGTCCAGGCGAGAGCTCGCGCCCCCTCGATGTCGAGAGCCGCCGCCTTCTCGCCCGTGAGCGGGAACGTCACGGTCACCGACGGATCCTGACGGTTCTTGTAGACGTCGTCGTCCATCCGCAGCTCGTGCGTGGACAGCGGCGTCTGGTCGCGCCAGCAGTACGGCAGCACGCGGTAGCCCTCGTACGCGAGGCCCTTGTCGAACAGCTGCTTGAAGGCCCACAGCACGCTCTCCATGAACGTGGTGTCGAGCGTCTTGTAGCCGCGGTCGAAGTCGACCCAGCGCGCCATGCGCGTGACGTAGTCCTGCCACTCGCGCGTGTAGGTGAGGACGGACTCGCGCGCCTTGGCGTTGAACGTGTCGACGCCCATGGCCTCGATCTCGCTCTTCTCGGTGATCCCGAGCTGCTTCATCGCCTCCAGCTCGGCCGGGAGGCCGTGCGTGTCCCAGCCGAACACGCGGTCGACCTTGCGACCCCGCATGGTCTGGAAGCGCGGGAAGAGGTCCTTCGCGTAGCCGGTGAGCAGGTGGCCGTAGTGCGGCAGGCCGTTCGCGAACGGCGGGCCGTCGTAGAAGACCCACTCCTCGGATCCCTCGCGCTGCTCGATCGACGCGCGGAAGGTGTCGTCCTGCTGCCAGAACGACAGCACGTCGCGCTCGATGTCGGGGAAGCGCGGGCTCGGCGCGATCGCGCTCTGCGCGTCGGCAGCGGGACCAAAGGAAGACTTCGGGTAGGTCATCAGCACTCCAGCAGATCCGGTGACGGTCTGCGAGGACGACCTCTGCCGACGAACGACAGGTGCCGCGGTACCACCCCGCGTTGCGTGGTGCCGAAGCACCGCGCCGCTTTCACTGCGGCTGTGACGGGCCTGCCCCGCGCGGTTCTACTGGGGCCGAAGCCTGTTCTTCCGCGAGCTCCCCGGTGATGGCCGGATCGATGCCGTTCCCTCGATTCTACGGGGTCGCCGCCGTCCGGGGATACCGTGGCGGAATGGCCAGATCCGTCGTCCGTCCCGCCCCGCCCCGCGTCTCGTCGCCCGATCTGCCGAATCGGCTCGAGGATGGCGTCCCGAGGCGCGGGATGGATGCGCACCAGCAGCGCTTCGCCGGGCTCGACGCTTCCGTGGATCTCGCGCATGCGTCGCTCGAGGAGTGCGCGATCGACGACGCCGCCGTCGACTCGCTCGATCTGCTCGGAGCGACCCTGATCGACGTGTCGGTCTCGAACCTGCGGGCGGCGTCCGTGTCGGCGCGCGACACGACGATCCGGCGTCTGCGCGTCACCGGTGGCCGCATCGGCACGCTCGATCTCACGGGAGCGCAGGTCGCGGAACTCGAGCTGCGCGACGTCCGCATCGACTATCTGACGCTCGCCGGATCGCGCGCGGAGGACATCCTGGTCTCCGGGTGCACGATCCGCGCCCTGGATCTGCCGCACGCGACGCTCACGCGCGTCGCCTTCGACGACTGCCGGGTGGACGAGGTCGATCCGCGCGGAATGCGCTCGGCCGACGTCGACCTGCGCGGGCTCGACGCCGTGGGCTTCCTCGACGTGCTCTCGCTGCGCGGCGTCACCCTCTCGTCGCTCCAGGTCGAGCGTCTCGCCCCGGTCTTCGCCGTGGCGGCCGGCATCGACGTCCGCGACTGAGGCTCCCGCGCTACGGTCCGAAAGTACGGACGATGCCTGAAACGACGGAGCAGGATGCCGGATCCGCTCCGTCGTTTCGGATCCTGTCCGTCGATCCGGCCATGCTCGACGTCACGACCGCGCGAGGTGAAGGCCCTGCGCGACGGCGAGGGCGATCACGTCATGCACCGACGGCCAGTCGTCGAGGATCTGCCGGTAGCTCACGCGGATGACGTGGTAGCCCATGAGCTTGAGCTGCGCGTCGTGGGCGTTGTCCGCGTCCCGCTGCGGACCGATGTGGTGCCCGCCGTCGATCTGGAGGACGAGCCGATCGCCGATCAGCAGGTCCACGGGACGTCCGGCGATCACGACCTGTCGGCGCAGGGGCAGCTTCAACCATCTGAGTCGCGGGATCACGACCGTCTCCAGCCCCGAGTCGGCGAAGGGCAGCGCCGCGTCGAGCACCCGTCGTGCACGCTCGCTCAGACGCAGATTGCGCATGACATCCAGGTCGATCAGGTTCGACCGCATCGCGGATTCCCACACCACCAGCGCCTTCTCGAACGGCTGGCACTCCGCGATCAGCACGAGTGTGTTCTCGATGCCGTCCTCGAGCGTTCCCGGAGCCCGCGGAACGACTGGGCGCGCCCAATGGACATGCGCCGCCGTCTTGCGCGGCAGGCGCTGATCCGGCCGCGCAGCCACGTGGTGCTTGTCGCTGCCGAAGGTCCACAGCCCGACCCGCTCGGCGCGGGTCACACACGAGATCACCACGCCCAGCTCCGCGGCGACGCGAAGGAACGGGTCGGCCGTCGGCAGCGCCACCCACCCGTTGGCGGGGCGAATGAGCTGCTTCTGTCTCTTGGCCCTCTTGAGTGCGGATGAGGTCACCCCGGCGTCGAGCACGTCTCTCACGCGGGCGATGCCGCCGAGTTCGGCGACGACGGCGATCGGATCCATACTCGACGGTCTCGCATCGTCGAGCGGGTCGAAGGTGATCGCCGCTCGCTGAGTGACTGTTCGCGTAATCCGGTCCCCTGTGGACGAGACGTGATGGTCTCCGGGGGGTCAGGATCGGCGGCTGGCGCCCGACCACGTACCGGGATAGCCTCCTCCGCTGTGGCGGATCTCTTCGGGCAAGGCGACTTCGGTGTGCGGCTCGAATGGGGTCGGGCGGGTGCGCGCGCCACTCGGCCGGACATCGCAGTGGTGGTGGACGTCCTGAGCTTCACCACATCGGTGACGGTCGCCGTCGGGCGCGGCATGCAGGTCTTCCCGTTCCGCTGGCAGGGAGCAGAGGCTCATCGCTTCGCCGATGACCACGATGCCGAGCTGGCAATGGGACGTCTGGAACCGGCCAGGCCCGGAGCGGTTCCCGCGCCGTCGCTCTCGCCGGCGCACCTCCTGACGTGCGACCTCGTCCCCCGTCTCGTACTGCCGTCACCCAACGGCTCGACGATCGCGGCCGAGCTGACGCATGGGCATTCCTCCGTCGTCGCCGGATGCCTGCGCAATGCCGGCGCGGTTGCCGAGTGGCTCAGTCCGGCTGCCGCCGCGGGACGATCGATCGCGGTGATCCCGGCCGGCGAGCGCTGGGACCACGACGATTCTCTGCGCCCCGCGTTGGAGGACCACCTCGGGGCGGGGGCCATCCTGTCGGCGCTCGCCGCGCTCGGTCACGACGGCTCTTTCAGCCCCGAAGCCGAGGCCGCGGCCGAGCTCTTCGACGCCAGCGGGATCCGCTTCGCAGATCGCGTCCGCAACTGCACCAGCGGTCGCGAGCTGATCAG
Source organism: Microbacterium paludicola (assembly GCF_039529675.1). Classification (NCBI taxonomy): domain Bacteria; kingdom Bacillati; phylum Actinomycetota; class Actinomycetes; order Micrococcales; family Microbacteriaceae; genus Microbacterium; species Microbacterium paludicola. Next base: position 23,877 of record NZ_BAAANG010000019.1, on the reverse strand, counting down.
CAAGGGCTTCGGTGAGGACGTGGAAGTCGCCATCGACGCCGATGCCTCTGCTGCTGTCCCGATCCTCGACGCGGGCGCGTTCACCGCTGCCGACTGACCCGAATCTACGGATGACAGCCGGATCTCCGGATCAATATCGCTGATCTCATCCGGAGAGCTGGGAATCGTCCGTCGTTTCGGACCGGATGGCACCATCCGGCAGGCCGGTAGACTCGAGGCACAACCCCACACTCAGGCACGCAGACACCGTGCCGCATATAACGAGGAGATCCTTATGGCCGCCATTCCCGACAAGCCCGCGCTCGAGGGTCTCGAATCGAAGTGGGGATCCGCCTGGGAAGAGCAGGGCACGTACCTGTTCGACCGTGATGCGGCGAAGGCCGCCGGTCGCGCGGGCGTCTACTCGGTCGACACTCCCCCGCCCACGGCGTCGGGATCGCTGCACATCGGCCACGTGTTCTCGTACACGCACACAGACGTCAAGGCGCGCTTCGAGCGCATGCGCGGCAAGACCGTGTTCTACCCGATCGGCTGGGACGACAACGGCCTGCCGACCGAGCGCCGTGTGCAGAACTACTACGGCGTGCGATGCGACCCGTCGCTTCCGTACGACCCCGACTTCACGCCGCCGTTCGAGGGGAACGCCAAGAGCCTGAAGGCCGCCGACCAGGTGCCCGTCAGCCGCCGCAACTTCATCGAGCTGTGCGAGACCCTCACCGTCGAGGACGAGAAGACCTTCGAGGAGGTCTGGCGCGCGCTCGGCCTCTCGGTCGACTGGACGCAGACGTACCGCACGATCTCGGACGACACCATCCGGACGAGCCAGCTCGCGTTCCTGCGCTCGGCCGACCGCGGCGAGGCGTACCGGGCCCTCGCGCCGACGCTGTGGGATGTCGACTTCCGCAGTGCGATCGCGCAGGCCGAGCTCGAGGATCGCGAGCAGCAGGCGTCCTTCCACCGGATCGCGTTCGCGAAGACGGATGGATCGGGCGACATCGAGATCATGACGACGCGCCCGGAGCTGCTCGCGGCGTGTGTCGCGCTCGTGGCGCACCCCGACGACGAGCGCTACCAGCCCTACTTCGGCAAGACCGTGACGACCCCGGTCTTCGGCGTCGAGGTCCCGGTGCTGCCGCACCCGCTCGCGCAGCCCGACAAGGGCACCGGCATCGCGATGATCTGCACCTTCGGCGACGTCACGGACATGATCTGGTGGCGCGAGCTGGATCTGCCGATCCGCACGATCATCGGCCTCGACGGCCGCGTCGTCGCCGACGCCCCCGAGGCGATCACGACCGACGAGGGCAAGGCCGCGTACGCCGAGCTCGTGGGCCTGACGGTCTTCAGCGCGAAGAAGAAGATGGCCGAACTGCTCGAGGCGTCCGGTCGCCTGCTCGAGGTGGGCAAGCCCTTCATGCACCCCGTGAAGTTCTTCGAGAAGGGCGACCGCCCGCTCGAGATCGTCTCGACCAAGCAGTGGTACCTGACGAACGGCGCGCGCGACGAGAAGCTCAAGGAGCGTCTGCTCGAGCTCGGCCGCCAGATCGAGTGGCACCCCGAGTTCATGCGCGTCCGCTACGAGAACTGGGTGAACGGCCTCACCGGCGACTGGCTCGTCTCGCGCCAGCGGTTCTTCGGCGTGCCGATCCCCGTCTGGTACGCGCTGGATGAGAACGGCGACCAGAGCGACGTCCTGTTCGCGACCCCCGACCAGCTGCCCGTCGACCCGTCGACGGATGTGCCTGCCGGCTTCACCGAGGAACAGCGTGGCGTGCCGGGCGGGTTCATCGGCGAGACGGATGTGCTCGACACCTGGGCCACGTCCTCGCTCACGCCGCAGATCGTCGGCGGCTGGCAGCGCGACGAGGAGCTCTGGAACCTCGTGGCGCCGTTTGACGTGCGCCCGCAGGGCCAGGACATCATCCGCACGTGGCTGTTCTCGACGCTGCTGCGCAGCGCGCTCGAGGATGACCGCACCCCGTGGGCGAACGCCTCGATCTCGGGCTTCATCGTCGACCCCGACCGCAAGAAGATGTCGAAGTCGAAGGGCAATGTCGTCACCCCGGCGGACATCCTCGCGCAGCACGGCTCCGACGCGGTGCGCTACTGGGCGGCCTCGAGCCGGCTCGGCACCGACGCGGCGTTCGACCCGCAGAACCCGACGCAGATCAAGATCGGTCGCCGTCTCGCGATCAAGCTGCTCAACGCGGCGAAGTTCGTGCTCGGCTTCCCGGTGCCGGATGGCGCCGAGGTGACCGAGCCCCTCGACCTGTCGATGCTCGCCACGCTCGATCGCGTCGTCGCCGATGCCACCAAGGCGCTGGAGGCGTACGACCACGCCCGAGCGCTCGAGGTGTCGGAGTCGTTCTTCTGGACGTTCTGCGACGACTACCTCGAGCTCGTCAAGGAGCGTGCGTACGACCAGGCCAACCCCGGCCAGGCCTCGGCGGCGCTCGCCCTGCGCACGGCGCTCGAGACGCTGATCCGCCTGTTCGCCCCGGTGCTGGCGTTCGCTGCCGAGGAGACGTGGTCGTGGTTCCGCGAGGGATCCGTCCACACCGCCGGATGGCCGACGCCCGCGGGCGTCGAGGGCGACCTCGCGGTGCTCACCGCCGCGAGCGAGGCCCTGATCGGCGTCCGGCGCGCGAAGACCGAGGCGAAGGCGTCGCAGAAGACCCCCGTGGCCTTCGCGGCGATCGCCGCCCCCGCGGCCACCGCCGCGGCCCTGCGCCTGGCGGCCGGCGACCTGAAGGCCGTGGGGCGCATCCAGGAACTCGAGATCACCGACGGCGAGGAGTTCGCGGTGACGCGCATCGACCTCGCGGAGACGGAGGCATGATGCAGCTCGGAACCCGTTGGACGGCAGGATCGCAGCCGCCCGCATCGGTGCCCGCGGAGCTTCGCGAGACGATCGCGAAGGTCGAGGAGCACCTTCTCGAAGGCCCGAAGCCCGGGTGGACGCTGACCTGGCTCGAGGGGCGCCCGATCGCCGAGCTCGACACGGGCGTCACCGTCTCGCTCGCGCCGGACGGCCGGGCCGTGGTGGGTCACATCGACGGCATGGACGACGACGAGCGCTGACCGGATGCACGAAGGCGCCTGACTTCCGCGGAAGCTCAGGCCCCTTCGTCGTCTCCGGGGTCAGAGCCGGGGGACGTCGCGCGCCATGGCGCGCATCGCGGCGAGCCGGCTCTCGCCGAGCAGGCGCTCGCGCTCGAGATCGGCGAGCAGTCGTGCATCGCGGCGCATCGCCCGACGATGGATGTACGCCGCGAGTGCATCGGCCGCGCGCAGCGCGAACCGCTCGCTCGGCGTGATGCGCAGCGATTGGATCGCGGCGCGCGGGTACAGCGTGACAGCGGTCATGAGGCACCTCCGAGCTGGCGCAGCGGAAAGAGGTCGGCGCGGATGGTGACGCTGCGCACGTCCTCACCCTCCTGATCGCGGTAGCGTTCGCCGGCCGCGGTGATGAGGGCCTCGATCTGGTCGGCGATCTCGGCGAGCTGGGCCGGCGTCATCCGGGCCGTCGTGGTGAAGGAGGAGGCGACGTCGCGCCACTCCTCCGGTTCGCGGTCGGCGCGGCGGGTGAAGAAGTCGAGCGTCTCCTCGTTGCGGAGACGGTGGAACTCCGAGGTCGCGGCCTGGAGCGCGGCGCGGCCGGCGGGCGAACGGGTGTCGTCCGTGTCGCCCCACGCCGTGGAGCCCTTCGGCCGCTCCCACCAGCGCTCGCGGCCCGTGCTGCGCTCGGGGATCTCGCGGATCAGCTCCTGCTTGGCGAGGATCCGCAGGTGGTAGCTCGTGGATCCGGACGACTCCCCCGTCAGCTCGGCCAGCGTGCTCGAGGTCTGCGGCCCGTGCTGGCTCAGGATGTCGAAGATCCGCATGCGGAGCGGATGCCCCAGCGCGCGCAGCGCCGCGACATCGAGGACACGGCGCTCGCGGGTCGGCTGTTCGGGCTGCTCATCCGTCATGTCCCCCAGCGTACGACCGCAAAGGTTTCTTTGCAACAGCTTCTTTGCAGAGGTTTCCTTGCCGTTGGCTAGGGTGGAGGAATGACCGACGCCCCCGCCTTCAACCCGCTGCTCGCCCCGTCGCCGCTCCCCTACGGCGTGCCCGACTACGCGGCGATCGAGCCGGCGCACTACCTTCCCGCATTCGAGGCCGCGTTCGCGGCCCATCGCGCCGAGGTGGAGGCGATCGCGTCACGGGATGACGAGCCGACGTTCGAGAACACCCTGCTCGCGCTCGAGCAGGCGGGCGCGCAGCTCGAGCGCGTCATCCTGGCGTTCTACACGGTCAGCTCGTCCGACGCGACGCCCGAGATCCAGGCGATCGACGAGCAGCTCGCGCCGCTTATGGCCGCGCACACCGACGCCATCCAGCTCGACGGCCGCCTCTACGCGCGCATCCGCGCCCTGCACGAGCGACTCGACGATCTGGACCTGGATGCCGAGTCGCGGCGGCTCGTCGAGCGTCACTTCCGCGAGATGACGCACGCCGGCGCCGCGCTCGACGACTCCGCCAAGGAGCGCCTGACCGCGCTCAACCGCCGCCTGTCCGAGCTCACGACGCAGTTCGAGAAGAACCTCCTCGCGGACACGAACGAGCTCGCGGTGGCGTTCGACGACGTTGCGGAGCTCGACGGCCTGACGGAGGGTGAGCTGTCGGCCGCGGTCGAGGCGGCGCGAGAGCGCGGCCTCGAGGGCAAGTGGCTCGTGACCCTGACCCTGTTCTCGGGTCATCCGTACCTCGCGCAGCTGACGAGCCGCGCGTCGCGCGAGCGCATCATGGCCGCCTCGCGCGCCCGGGCATCTCGGGGCGACGTTCACGACAACAGCGCCGTGCTGCTCGAGATCGTCCGGCTGCGCGCCGAGCGCGCCGAGCTGCTCGGCTACGCGTCGCACGCGGCCTACGTCACCGCGGATCAGACGGCGGGAACGCCCGAGGCGGTGCAGTCGCTGCTGAGGCAGCTCGCGATTCCCGCCGCGCGCAACGCTCAGGCCGAGAAGGCCGCGCTGCAGCGCCTCATCGACGCGACCGCGGCCGAGCCCTACCCGCTCGAGGCGCACGACTGGGCGTTCTGGACCGAGAAGGTGCGCTCCGCGGAGTACGACATCGACGCGGCCGCGCTGCGCCCCTGGTTCGAGGCGGAGCGCGTTCTGCAGGATGGCGTCTTCCGCGCGGCGAACCTGCTCTACGGTCTGACGTTCCGCGAGCGCGCCGACATCCCCGCCTACCACCCCGACACCCGCACGTTCGAGATCTTCAACGAGGACGGATCGGCGCTTGGCCTGTACGTGCTGGATCTGTACACGCGCGACACGAAGCGCGGCGGGGCCTGGATGAACTCGATCGTCAAGCAGTCGGCCCTGCGCGGCACTCAGCCCGTCGTGGTCAACAACCTCAACGTGCCGAAGCCGGCGGCGGGGTCGCCGACGCTGCTGACGCTCGATCAGGTCACGACGCTGTTCCACGAGTTCGGCCACGCGCTGCATGGCCTGTTCGCCACCGTGACCTACCCGCACTTCGCCGCGACGGCTGTGCACCGCGACTTCGTGGAGTTCCCGAGCCAGGTCAACGAGATGTGGATCCTCTGGCCCGAGGTGCTGGCGGAGTATGCCGTGCACCATGAGACCGGCGAACCGCTGCCCACAGACGTGGTCGAGCGCCTGCGTGCGACCGAGACGTTCAACCAGGGCTTCGCGACGAGCGAGTACCTCGCCGCGGCGTGGCTCGATCAGGCGTGGCACTCGCTGTCGCGCGCCGAGGCCGACGCGGTCACCGACGTCGACGCGTTCGAGGCCGCGGCCCTCGCCGACATCGGTCTCGACGAGCCCGCCGTCCCGCCGCGCTATTCGTCCACGTACTTCGCGCACGTGTTCTCGGGCGGCTACAGCGCGGGGTACTACTCCTACATCTGGGCCGAGGTGCTCGACGCCGACACCGTGGAGTGGTTTCGCGAGAACGGCGGCCTCACCCGCGCGAACGGCGACCGGTTCCGGCAGCGCCTGCTCGGTGTCGGCGGCGCCAAGGATCCCCTCGAGGCCTACCGCGACTTCCGAGGCCGCGACGCCGAGATCACGCCACTGCTGACGCGCCGCGGCCTGACCGCCTGAGCATCTGTCGCGCCTGCCGCGCCGGGTCTACGCTTCGCGCAGGAGACCCGAGCGGAGGACGCCATGTACCTGGAGACGGTGTCGGACGAGGCGGCGGACGGCGAGATCGCGGAGATCTACGCCGCGGAGCGCGCCGACATGGGCATGGTCATGAACGCCACGCGCAGCCTGTCGGCGCGGCCGGACATGGCGGCACCCGTCGAGAGGCTGCTCCATCAGCTGCGTGACGGCTTCTCGCTGGGCCTCGAGGCGTTTCGGATGATCACGCTCGTCGTGGCGAAGCACGTGCCGTCCAGCTACTGCAGTCACGTGTACTTCCGCGGGCTGACGCGGTTCGTGGGGCGCGAGCAGGCGCTCGCAATCCAGAGCGATCACCGCACCGCGGGTCTGAGCGCGCGCGACGTCGCGATGCTCGACTACGCGGAGCAGATCGCGACCGACGCCTCGCGCATCGGCGAGGCCGACATCCAGCGTCTGCGGGACCTCGGCTTCAGCGACCTCAATATCGCCGACATCGCGTACGCCGCGGCGTTCCGGTGCTTTCTCAGCCGGTACTTCGACGCGGTCGGCGCGACCGCCGAGCCAGACCTCCTCGATGACGACCCCGCTGTGCGGGCGCAGCTCGCGGTCGGCAAGCGCTGACCGGCACGCCGGGGACGCCGGGGCTCAGCGCAGCGTCGCCGCGAACGCCCGGACGCGGTCGGCCATCTCGCGCGGCACCTCGGCGATCGTGAAGTGCCCACCCCGCTCGAGACGCTCGAACACGCGCAGGTCGAGATAGTAGCGGCGCGCGAGGACCTCCGGATAGTCGTGCTCATGGCGCTGGATGAACACGGCGGCGGGCACGGTGACCGGCGGGATCGGGCCGGGGGTGTCGGCGCCCTCGTGATACGGCCGGAACGACGTCGCGATGCTCTGGGTGACCCAGTAGATCATCGCCTCCGTCAGGATGCGATCGCGCGAGATGACCGACTCGAGCCGTGCCGGATCGTCGCCTGGGACGTCCGCCCACTCGGCGAGCTTCTCGGCGATCCAGGCGAGCAGGCCCGCCGGAGAGTCGTTCAGCGCGGCCGCGAGGGTGTCGGGGCGCGCCCACTGCACGTGACCGTACGACCCGTTCGGCCCGTGCTCGGCGTTCAGCCGCGCGAAGAACGCTCGCACCGCGGGATCGTCGTTCGCCTCACGCTCGGCCGGGGTGCCGAAGTGCGCATGCGTCGCGACGATGCCGGCGACCTGATCCGGATGCGTCGCCGCGATCAGGTCGCTGACGTTCGCCGAGACGTCCTCGCCGTACGTGAGGTACGACCCGTAGCCGAGCACGTCGGTCATCAGCGCGTGCATGGTCGCCGCGAAGCGCGCTTCATCCGCCGGTCCGTCCGCGTACGGCGGCGAGAATGCGAAGCCCGGCAGGCTGGCGACCACGACGTGGAAGTCGGTCAGCAGCGCCGCGAAGTCGAGCTGCAGCGCGAAGGTGTGCGGCCAGCCGTGCATCACAAGCAGCGCGGGCGCATCGGCCGCGTCGGAGCGAAGGTGCGCGAAGTGGATCGTCGCGCCGTCGACGTCGGCGAGGAACTGCGGGAATCCACCCAGCCATTCCTCGCGGGCGCGCCAGTCCCACGTGGCCCATGCATCGACGAGGTCGCGCAGCCAGTCAGCCGTCATCCCCGACGGCATCCGCCGCGGCGAGTCGGGAAGCAGCCTGGTGCGCATCAGGCGCTCACGCAGGTCCGCGAGCACGGCGTCGGGCACGTGGAGCCGGAAGGGTCGGATGTCGGTCATGCGCGCACGCTACGCGCGGGCACCGACATCGGCGTCGGCGCCTGCCACCACAGCGCTCAGTCGAACGAGATCGCGTGCCCGTCGGTCAGCGGCCGCGGCGAGACGAGCGAGCCATCCAGGAGAACCCGGTCGCCCAGGCGCTCGGCGAGTTCGATGGTGAACGGCGTCGTGGGGTTCGAGGGGCAGGTCTGCGGCCCGCCCTCGGGACGGATGCCGATGCGCACCGTCACGGAGGCGTCCGTCTCCTCCAGCGAGATCAGCTCGATCCGGCCCGCGGCGTCCCGCCCGCTGTTGCAGGCCCCCTCGGTGACGAGGAGCGCGATCGTGGTGTCATCCGGTGACGGGAGAGCGGCCAGGTCGCGCTGGACCAGGGCTCCGGTCAGGGGCGCAGGGTCCAGCGACAGCGCGCACGACGACAGCTGCCCGTAGGAGGGGATGTCCCCGAGCTCGGTCGTCGCGGTGAAGAGCTCGTGATCGTGCAGCTCGCCGTTGCCGTAGAGATCGGCGGGCTCCGCCAGGGGCCGGATGAGCGTGACCCTCGCCGAACTCTCGCTCACGATCGACCACGAGGCGAGGTCGTCCACGGTCACGGGGTCTCCCAGGTCGTCCGTCGCGCCCGCCACAAGCGCCGCGGGCTCCGGCGACAGCTCGTCGGCGCTGCGGGCTTCGCGGTACGCCGCGGAGTCGATCGGCGCTCCCCCGCACACGTACGGCGACGAGACGCCGGACGCCGCCCCGCCCGGCGAACCGGCGACCGAGGGCGATGCGCATCCGGAGGCCGCACCGGACAGCACGACAACGGCGAGCAGCGCGTACGCGCGCGAAGTCCTCATACCGAGGAGTGTCCCTGACGGAGCGTACGTCTCACACCCGTCGGGACGAGATCAGGCCGACTTCTTCTTCTGCGCGAGCACGAACGTCGGATCGGCGCCGTCCTCGACCGAGGCGCGCGTCACGATCACCTTCGCCACGTCGTCATTCGAAGGGATGTCGAACATGATCGGGCCGAGCACGTCCTCGAGGATCGCGCGGAGACCGCGCGCACCGGTCTTGCGCAGCACCGCCAGATCCGCGATGGCGCGCAGTGCGTCCTCTTCGAACTCGAGCTGCACGCCGTCGAGCTCGAACATGCGCTGGTACTGCTTGACCAGCGCGTTGCGCGGAACGGTCAGGATCTCCATCAGCGCGTCCTGATCGAGCGGCTGCACCGAGGCGATGACGGGAAGCCGGCCGATGAACTCGGGGATCAGGCCGAACTTGTGCAGGTCCTCCGGGAGCACCTCGCCGAAGAGGGAGCTGTCGTCGTTCTTGTCGTGCAGCGGGGCGCCGAAGCCGACGCCGTGCTTGCCGACACGGGCGGAGATGATGTCCTCCAGGCCCGCGAAGGCGCCGGCCACGATGAACAGCACGTTCGTGGTGTCGATCTGGATGAACTCCTGGTGCGGGTGCTTGCGCCCACCCTGCGGAGGAACCGAGGCGACCGTGCCCTCGAGGATCTTCAGCAGCGCCTGCTGCACACCCTCGCCCGAGACGTCGCGCGTGATCGACGGGTTCTCGGCCTTGCGGGCGATCTTGTCGACCTCGTCGATGTAGATGATGCCGGTCTGGGCGCGCTTGACGTCGAAGTCGGCGGCCTGCAGCAGCTTGAGGAGGATGTTCTCGACGTCCTCGCCGACGTAGCCCGCTTCAGTCAGCGCGGTGGCGTCGGCGACGGCGAACGGCACGTTGAGACGCTTCGCCAGCGTCTGCGCCAGATACGTCTTGCCGCAGCCGGTGGGGCCGAGCATCAGGATGTTGCTCTTCGCGACCTCGACGTCCTCGGCCTTCTGGTCTGCCGCCTTGAGCTCACCACGGGCGCGCACGCGCTTGTAGTGGTTGTACACCGCGACCGCGAGGGCCCGCTTGGCGGGGTCCTGGCCGATGACGTACTCCTCCAGGAACGCGAAGATCTCGCGGGGCTTGGGAAGGTCGAACTCGGCCACCTCGCCGGTACCGGCCGACTCGGCCATCCGCTCTTCGATGATCTCGTTGCACAACTCGACGCATTCGTCGCAGATGTACACGCCGGGGCCGGCGATCAGCTGCTGCACCTGCTTCTGGCTCTTGCCGCAGAAGGAGCACTTGAAGAGGTCGGCGCTCTCACCGATACGTGCCATGCGTGTCCTCCTCGGACCTTTCCGTTCGAGTCCCCCTGAGCCTAACCGCTGCCACCGACACCGGGACCGCGGCACGCGCCGTTTTCGGTGTCGGTCCTGTCACGGCCCTCCGGATCATGTCCCCGACGAGGTCCGCCCGCGCCTCGCCGCGATCTCCGCGAGCAGGATCGCCTCGGTGTCCGGTCCCGCCTTGATGCCACCCGGCAGCCGGAAGGCGAACGCGACGCCGACCAGCATCCAGACCCCGAAGATCAGGTACGACTGCCAGGCGAGAGTGATGCTGATGGGCGTGAGCCCCGGGATGTAGAGCAGGAAGAGAAGCACGCACAGCACGCTCGCCGCGACGCCCACGACCATGCCGGTCGTGCGGCCCCGACCGACGCGGAAGGGCCGCTCCATCCCGGGATCCTTGATCCGCAGCAGGCAGAAGGACAGCGCCACGAGCGCGTAGGCGAGCACGATCATCGGCGAGCCGCCGTCCACGGCCCAGCCCAGCATGGCCGTGCCGCCGAACGGCGCGATCACCGACAGGGCGCCGATGAAGAGGATGGCGTTCGACGGCGTCCGGTAGCGCGGATGGATCCTGCCGAACCACGCGGGGATCATCCCGGACACCGACATCGCCCAGAGCAGCCGCGACGCACCCAGCAGGAATCCGATCCACGACGTCAGGATGCCCGCGAGCCCGCCCGCGATCACGACGCGGCCCCAGAAGTCGGCGCCCAGCATGATCGCCAGCGCGTCGGCGGTGACGAGGTCGAACGCCGCGAGTTCGCTCGCGGGCATGGCGAGCGAGGTCACGAAGATGACGATCAGGTAGAACGCGACGGCCATCGAGACCGACAGGATCAGGATCCGCCCGATCCTGCGCGGCGGCAGGTCGATCTCCTCGGCCGCCTGCGGGATCACGTCGAAGCCGACGAACAGGAACGGCACCGCGCCCAGCACGATCGCGAATCCCGCGACGCCGCCCACGAAGGCCGGCTCGGTGTTGGCGATGTCACCGCCCGCGAACCCGCCGAAGACGAGCAGCGCCGCGACGAGCAGCAGGAACGACACCACGAAGGTCTGCACCAGCGACGTGATCTTGACGCCGCGGATGTTGATCCACGTGACGGCGATCGCCGCGACGACGCCGACGAGCGCCCACGGCAGCCCGACCTCGAAGCCGGCGATCGTGTACATCGGCATGAGCGAGGCGAGCCCGGGGAACAGGTAGTCGAACGTGCGCGGGGTCGCCACCGCCTCGAACAGGATGACGGTGATGTAGCCGCCGGTGATGGCCCAGGATCCCACCAGGGACCACCGAGGCCCCATGCCGCGCATCAGGTAGTTGTGCTCGCCGCCCGCTCGCGGCATCGCCGACACGAGCTCGGAGTAGACGAGGCCGACGAGCACCATGATGGCGCCGCCGACGACGAACGCGAGCATCGCTCCCCAGGTTCCCGCGGTGGTGAGCCATCCGCTCGTCAGGGTGATCCAACCGAAGCCGATCATCGCCCCGAACCCCACGAACAGGGCGTCGACGGAGCCCATCGCCTTCACGAATCCGCCCTCGCGGTGTCCGCCCTCGGTCTGAACGCCGATCATTGCCCCGCCTCTCATCCGCGTCATTGCGGCCCATCCTGCCGGGCCGGGATGTCGAGGACATTACCGCGC